>NZ_CP189561.1:4218524-4537028 GCF_050154705.1 Muricoccus radiodurans
GGAGTTGGAGATCTTCTGCACGGCGATATTGATGGCCGGGCGCTGGTCGGCCTGGGCGATGGCGAAGCGCGGCAAGGCCGCTGCCGCGGCGGCGCCGAGCAGGAGGGGACGGCGGGAGAGGTTCATGGGGTGCGCTCCTCAAGGCCCTGGGGGGTGGAACGGAAATGCGTCAGCGTGCGCTCGGCGTGGCGCATGCGGTGGGAGAGGGCGAGCTGCGCGTAGTCGCGCGCCACGCCCGCATGGGCCGGATCGTCGGCGAGGTTCGTGAAGCCGTTTGGGTCCCGCTCCAGATCGAACAGAAGCGGCGGCAGGGCGGCGAAGTGGACGTATTTCCAGTCCCGGTCCTGCACGACGCAGAGGGAGCAGTCGTCCATCGGCAGGCCGAGATCGTCTTCGGGCCGGGAGTAGAAGACGTCGCGGAAGTCGTACTCGTAGAAGAGATGGGTGCGCCAGTCCGCCGGCTTCTGCCCGCCGATGAGTGGCAGCAGGGAGCGGCCGTCGCAGGCGCGCGGCGCGGTGCCGCCGAGCCATTCGAGGACCGTGGGCATCACGTCCACGCTCTCGGTGAAGGCGTCCTCGATCCGGCCGGCGGCGTCCCGGTGGTCGGGATCCTTGATCACCAGCGGGATGCGAAAGCTCTCGTCGTGGTAGCCGACCTTGCCGAGGAGGTAGTGGTCGCCGAGCTGCTCCCCGTGATCCGAGGTGAAGATGACGAGCGTGTCCTTCCACTGGTCCGTCTCGTCGAGGTAGGCCACGACCTGGCCGAGCGCGTCGTCCACCTCGGAGATGAGGCCGCAGTAGGTGGCGCGCATCTGGGCGATCGCGCCCGCCTCCATCCCCGTCGCGGCGCCGCCGGCGCCGTGGAAGAAGGAGCCCTGGCCGATGCCGCGGAGGTAGAAGTTCAGCAGCGGGTGCTGCGCCGCCTCTTCCTGCCAGGTGTCGCGGCGTTGCAGGGCCGGCATGTCCTCCGGCCGGTACATGCGGTTGTAGGGCTCGGGCGCGATGAAGGGCGGGTGCGGGCGGTAATAGCCGAGGTGCAGGAACCAGGGCTTGCCGTTGCGGCCCTTGAGATAGGTCAGCGCCCGTTCGGTGAAGTAGGCGGTGTCCGAGAGGTCCGCGGTGATGCGGCTGGGACGGTCGGTGGCGCCGGGGACGTGGTCCTCGCCGGCCGGGAGCCAGATGTCCTCCCGGTTCGGCGGCAGCGCGTAGCCCTTCTGGGAGAGCCAGCCGAAATAGCCGTCCATGCTCGGCTCGAAGGCGCCGACGGCGCGGAAGCCGTCCATCAGGTCGCCGAGCGTGGTGAAGCGGGGGTCGTGGCTGCCCGTGGTGCGCGGGTCCGGGGTGGTGGTGGTGTAGCCGATCAGCGCGGGGTCGTAGCCGATCCGCCGCAGCTCCTTCGCCAGGTTGGTGTGGCGGGCGTCCAGCGGCACCGTGTTCTGCACGGCCCGGTGGTTCATCAGGTAGAGCCCGGTCAGCAGGCTGGCGCGGGCCGGGCCGCAGGGGACGGTGTTGGTGACGTGGTTCCGGAAGGTGACGCCTTCCCGGCAGAGCCGGTCGAGGTTCGGGGTCTTCAGGAAGCCGGCGCCGAGGGCCGGGACGAAGTCGGCGCGCCACTGGTCCACGACGACGAGCAGGACGTTGCGGCGGCCCTGTTGGGATGACGACATGCTGGCCGGAGCGGCTCCCTGGGAACGGGCGGGCTCTTAGCGGGGCCATGGGACAGGTCCGCGTCGCGCCGATGTCATTCGGATGACATGGCGTCCGCGTGTCTCGTCCCGGCACCGCAGCATGCCGTTCGGCTGTAAGGAACGGAGAAGAAACGTTTTGTGCGGGTGCGAAGATGCCGGGTGCGACGATCCGGCGTTGTCCTGGCCCGGGCCATGAAGATCGGCTCTTTCATGAAGCTGTCCCGAAAGGGACGGAGCGTGCATCGTCGGGTCGGGGCACAGGCGGAACTCAGCGGCGGCGTGCCGTCGTGACCCAGAAGGAGAGGAGCGTTCATGGAAAGCGTGCTGGGTCTCGGCCCCGACCAGGGTGGCAACCCGACGGACATGCGGATGCTGGTCCTGGAGACGGCCGTGGCGGTCATCGCGGCACGTTTGCCCCGGAACGATTTCGAGGAGCTGGTGTCCGTGCTGGTGATGATTGCGCGCGGGCCGGACGCCTTCCGGGACGAGGAGGAACTGTCAGCCGAGATCACCAACCTGACGGATGCCGCCGCTCACGCGACCGCCTTGCTCGAGCGGATCTCGAAGGTGCGGCGGTCCGAACGGCGGTGATCCCCGTTGCTGGCGGCCCCGCCTACAGGCGTGCTGAGGGCTTCATCCCGAGAGCGCTTTGAGTGAGTCGGCTTGCGTTATCAGGTTGACGAAGGCTGAGCGGGCGCGCCCAACCCCGCCTCCTGCGGCAGTCTGACAACAGAGGACGACGGCCGAACGTACCGCGTTCGACGGGGTCTGGGGAGAGAGAACTCCTTCTCCCTCTCCCCAAGGTCACGATGGCGGCGGCTCAGTGCCGCAGCTCGCCCTCTTTCTTCAGCATCCGCAGCGCGCCCCGCCACGCCGCGGCCGCGCGCTCGATCTCCGCGGGGCCGTGCACCGCGGAGACGATCGCGCCGCGGCTTCCCTTCGGGTCGATCCCGTTCACCAGGAGCGCGAGGTAGAGCTTCGCCATCAGCCCCTTGCGCGGGTCGCCGCCGAAGACACGCGCGGGCAGCGCGTTCGCGTCCCAGGTGAGGGGATCGATGTCCAGCCCGTCCGGGTTCGTGAAGAAGTGCAGCACGGAGTGGTCGCCATAGACCGCCCAGGGGATGCCTTCCTCGGCCAGGACGCGGTTGAAGGCGGTGCGCATCGAGGCGGCGGCGGCATTGGCGCGGGCGCAGACGTCGGTATCCCGGATCAGGCGGAGCGCCGTGGTGCCGGCGGCGGCCGAGAGCGGGTTGGCGTTGTAGGTGCCCTGGTGCCGGATCTTCTCGCGGCCGGTGCGGCCGGAAGCCTCGAAGTCCAGCCAGTCCAGGATTTCCTTCCGGCCGGCCACCGCGCCGCCGGGCAGGCCGCCGGCGACGATCTTCGCCAGGGTGCAGAGGTCGGGCGTCACGCCCGTCGCCTCTTGCGCGCCGCCGGGGGCGATGCGGAAGCCGGTCACCACCTCGTCGAAGATGAGCACGACACCGTGGCGCCGCGTCGCCTCCCGCAGGCCCTGCAGGTAGCCCGGCGAGAGCGGCACCGCGCCGGTGGAGGCGCCGGTCGGCTCCAGAATGATCGCGGCGACGTCGCCCCGCTCGAAGCCCCGCTCCACCGCCTCCAGGTCGCCGGAGGGGACGAGCACGACCTCGGACGCCACCTCGGCCAGCACGCCCGGGGTGGGCGTACCGTCGAAATGCCCGTCCACGCCGAAAGCCATGTGGTCGTGCCAGCCGTGGAAGTGCCGCTGCAGCCGCATGATCTTCGGCCGGCCGGTGAAGGCGCGGGCGAGGCGCACGGCCATGTGCGTGGCCTCCGTGCCGGAGGAGGTGAAGCGCACCCGCTCGGCGCAGCGGACCATCTCCTGGATCAGCCCGGCCCATTCCACCTCCAGGGCATGGCAGGCGGCGTAGTGGGTGCCGAGCGCGAGCTGCTTCTGCACCGCTTCCGCGATGGCGGGATGGCAGTGGCCGAGGAGGAGGGCGCCGTGGCCGCCGTAGAAGTCCACCAGCTCGTTCCCGTTCACGTCCCACTTCAGCGGCCCCGCCGCCCGCTGCACGTAGAGCGGGTAGGGATCGGTGTGGCGGCTGTCATGGACGATGCCGCTGGGCAACAGGCCGGCGGCACGCCGGTGCAGCGCGGCGGAGCCGGGCGTGCGCTCCGTATAGGCGGAGACGATCGCGGAGTTCGTGGGCGTGAGGGCCGACGTTCCGGCGTCCTGCAATGCGAGCACCTGCTTCTCCTCGTCTCGGTTCCGATGCCGGGCGCGGTCCCGCGGCTTCCGTCACGTCCCTGCCGGACCTGCTGTCGGACCTGCTGCCGGGCGCGCCTGGCCGGTGCGCTGCGGCCGCGGAGCGCCCGGTGCGGGGACGGCGGGGTGCCGGATGGTAATCGGAAATCCCCGGCACCTCCTATCCGGCGGGCCGGACTGTCGGCCGGGCTCCCGAAGGGCGCGCCCCGGGCCGCGGAATTGTCGGAGGATGTATCCGGAGGCGCCGCGGCGGGACGATCGCGTCTACACCTTGCGGGCGAAGTCGGGACCGGCCGGCGTGGTCCTCGCCCTGCGGCGGGGGCCGTCCTGGCCGTGGGACCGCGCCAGCGCCGGAGGGGAAGGATGGCACGTTACCTGGTGACGGGCGGGGCGGGCTATGTCGGCAGCCACACCGTTCTCGCCCTGCTGGAGCGCGGCGACGAGGTCGTCGTCCTCGACGACCTGCGGCAGGGCCACCGGGCGGCCGTGCCGGAGGAGGCGGAGCTGGTCGAGATCGACCTGGCCGACCGGGACCGGGTGCGCGCGGTCCTGCAGGCCGGCCGCTTCGACGGGATCTTCCACTTCGCGGCACTCTCCCTCGTCGCCGAGAGCATGCGGGAGCCGCTGCGCTACATGGCGGAGAATGTGGGCAACACCCTCTGGCTCGCCGAGGCGGCGGTCCGCGCGGGCTGCCGCCGCCTCGTGCTCTCCTCGACCGCGGCGCTCTTCGGCGTGCCCGAGCGCATCCCGATCGACGAGGAGAGCCGCCTAGGGCCGGTCTCGCCCTATGGGGAATCGAAGCTGATGGCGGAGCGGGGGCTGGAATGGGCGGTTCGCCTGCACGGGCTCCGCTTCGCGTCGCTGCGCTACTTCAATGCCGCCGGCGCGGACCCCGGTGGACGGCTCGGGGAAGACCACGACCCGGAGACGCACCTGATCCCGAATGCGATCAACGCGGCGCTCGGGCTGGGGCCGCCGCTGGTGATCTTCGGCACGGATTACGACACGCCGGATGGCACGGCGATCCGAGACTACGTTCATGTCACCGACCTGGCGGACGCGCATCTCCGGGTGATGGGCCGCCTGGGGATGGAGGCGAGCTGCCGCTACAACGTGGGCAGCGGCATGGGCCATTCGGTGCGGGAGATCGTCGCCGCGGTGGAGCGCGTCTCCGGCGCCCCGGTGCCGCTGGTGGAGGGGCCACGCCGCCCGGGCGACCCGCCGGTGCTCGTCGCGTCGAACGCGCGTCTTCGGCGCGATACGGGGTGGCGGCCCCACCACGGCGAGCTGGACCGGATCGTGGGCACGGCCTTCGCCTGGCGGCGCGCGCATCCCACGGGCTTCCCGCGCATCCGGGCCGCGCCGGAGCGGGCCCGCCGGGTTCCCGTGCCACTCGGCGTCTGAGAGGGTGCGGCGCGGGCGATCGCAGCGGAGCTGATCGAGACGGCAAGCCGCGTCCCCGCGCGTGTGCCAGGGGTTCATCTTTTTAATAGACGAGCGGGCGGTGTGGAGTCCTGATCCACGCCGCCCACCATGAGAGCGGTTCAGTATCGAAGCGAGAGCTGCTAGTAACGGTGCGAGAGCGAATCGTCCCGTGCGTATCTGTGGCGTGGCGCGGGCGGTGTTGGTATTAGTTTGGTGCGTTTGGATGATTTGTTAGACGACCCTGGCGGGTGCTGTAAGAAGGTTTCCCATGAACGGAGCTCGGGACAGTGTTCTGCCAGGACCGGCCAACGGCGCCGTCCAAGCGGCCGTGGCCCGCGCCCAGCAAGCCGCCCGCGCTCTGGAGGCCGCGCTGATCGAACTCTGCGGCCTCGGCGCACATGTGGAGGTTCGCGTCGACCCGGGCTATGCGGAGGGCGCGACAAGCCCCTCCCGCTTCTTCATCGAGTTGGACGTCTCACCGGCCCGGGCGCCCGACTGATCCAAAGTCTCTTGTTCACCCCCGCCGGGCTTCCTCTTGCGGGTTGAGATGAACCGGCCGAGCCGACGCCACGATCCAGTTAACAAAAGTTTAGTGCCCCCTCTGGCTTGCGCTTTGCCTCGCAATGCACGTAATGGTTGTCTGTGCAGTGCAGCAAACACCCGCATTCCGAGTGGATCACCGGATGAACCCTGGCGGTCACCCGAGCATTGTCGTCTTCGACCGGGACCCGTCGGAGGGCACGGCGATGGCTGCCTATCTCAACAGCCAAGGTCTGCGAGCCGAGACCTGCGAGGCGGTGCCATCCCTGTTCCGCCGGGTGGAGGCCACGCCGCCCAACCTCCTCCTGCTTCACTGGATGGGCGGTCCGGTCTCCCCGGCGCTGGAGGTGGTGAGCCAGGTCCGCGCCGTCGCGGATGTTCCCTGCGTCCTCCGCGCCCGTCAGCCCGACAGCGCCGATGACCGGGTCGCTGGGCTGGAGAACGGCATGGATGACTGGATCTCCGCCGATGTGACGTCGCGCGAGGTGGTGGCGCGGATCCGCGCCGTGCTCCGCCGCGCGGGCCCCCGGGACGGCGCCGCGCCGGCCGCGATGCCCAGCCCGCCGCGGCCGGATGCGGCCGCGAACGGAAAGGTCTGGCGCCTCTCTCCCCAGCGGCGGGAGCTCTACGACCCGGATGGCGAGCCGCTCGCCCTGACCTCGGCCGAGTTCGACTTCCTCCACGCGCTGGCGCAGCAGCGCGGCCTGCCGGTGAGCCGGGAGGCGCTCTCCCAGGCGGTGTTCCACCGGCCCTGGTATCCGCAGGACCGCGGGATCGACAACGTCGCGGCCCGGCTTCGCCGGAAGCTGTCGGCGAAGTCGCGGAACCCGCAGGTGATCAAGCCCGTCCGCAGCGTCGGCTACGCCTTCACCGGCTTCTGAGCTGTACGCCCGGCGGGGCCGGATGGACCTGCTGCGGCCGGCCATGCCGTGGCCCGCGCCGCCTCTTCTCGCCTTCTGGCCTTCCGCCATGGCGCCCGCCTGGGTCGCCCCCTGTGTCGCAATGTGTCGAGCGAACGGGCCGTGCCGCACCGCGGCGCCGTAAACCTTCCGGGCGGAACGCAGCGGGGCTGCACCGAGCCCGAGAAGGAGAGACAGGACCATGCCGGACTACGCCTCGATCCCCGGCGGCGACGCCGACTGGTACGGCACGCCGGGCGCCGACACGATCTTCGCCGACCAGCTGCCCGGCCACAGCTTCGACAACCTCATCACGACCTTTGGCGGCAACGACATCGTCTATGCCGGGCGCGGGGACGACATGGTCTTCGCCGGCGCCGACCATGACATCGTCTACGGCGGCAACGGCAGCGACGTGCTCTACGGCGAGTCCGGCAATGACCGCCTGGCCGGCGACAACGGCGACGACGTGATCGACGGCGGCACCGGCAACGACTGGATCGAGGGCGGCACGGGCGCCGACCGCATCCTGGCCGGCGACGGGAACGACACCGTCTCGGGCGACAGCGGCGACGACACCATCCTGGCCGGCCGCGGCGACGACCTCGTGAACGGCGGGTCCGGCGACGACATCGTCGCGGGCGGCGACGGCGCGGACACGATCTTCGGCGGCACGGGCGACGACAGCCTGTCCGGCCAGGGCGGCCACGACCTGATCTCCGGCGGCTCGGGCGACGACACGCTGATCGGCGGGCTGGGCTACGACACGCTCATCGGCGGCTCGGGCGAGGACAGCTTCTACTTCGCCTCCGGCTTCGGCCGCGACGTCGTGCTGGACTTCACGCCGGGCAGCGACACGCTGGAGATCGCGGCGAACATCAACGGCACCGGTGTCACGACCGCCGCCGACCTGGCCGGCTTCATCACCGAGGACGCGACCGGCGCGGTCATCACCCTCGGCGCCGACAGCATCCGCCTGGTCGGCGTCTCCGCCGACGACCTGGTGGGCAACCTCGACAGCTACGTGAAGATCGTTTGATCCACGTGGCGGCCATGGCGGGGCGGCGATGAGCGCCGTCCTGCTCCAGCGGCCCGACCCGTCGCCGGACCCGCAAGGGCCCGGCGACGACGCCGTGCGCGTCTTCCGGCTTCCCGCCGGGCTCCTGCTGATCACGGCGGCGGATCCGGGGGCGCGCGGAGGCGGCCTCGAGATCCGTCTCGACGGTGCCGCGCCGCCGCCGCCGGTCTGCACGATCCTTCTCGACGCGCCCGGCCACATGCTGCACGTCGCGGTGGTGCGCGCCGGGCATGCCGGCGTCACGCCTTCGCTTGAGCTGCGCCTCGGCGGGCAGCGCCTCGCGGAACCGGGCGACCTGGCCTGGGACGGTGCGCCCGCCTTTCTCGCCGCGGCCGGCGAGCTGCCCGCGCCCGCGCGCGCCCGACTGCTGCGCTTCCTCGTCGAAACCTGCGTGCCGCTCTTTCGCGCCGGACGCGACGCGCGACTCTCGGCGCTCCTCCTTCGCCTCTCGCGCGGCCCGTGGCCCCGCGGTGGCGCGCCCCCCTGCACGGTGCGCCCGATCACCCGGCCCGGCCTGTCCGCGCCCTCGCTCTGGCAGGTTGCGGGCGAGGTTGGCGAGGGCGCCTGGCATCTTCTCTCCGCGTCCCGTATCGCGCGCATCGCCCCGCCGGCCGCCGGGATCCTGCTGCTGGACGGGGGATACCGCCTGGACGGCGCCGTGCTGCTGCCGCCGCCGGGGCGCGACGGCGCGGCGCGGCCGCCCCTGCCTCTCGATCCGCGGCCGGCCGGGGGGCTTCCCGGACTTCTCGCCCCCGGCGCGGAGGATGCGCCGGGACGGCGGATGGTCGCGCGGGCCCTGGCCCGGCACGCGGCCGCGCGACCGAACGATCCGCGCGCGGCGCGGCTGCTGCGCGACCAACGGTTGTTGGCGACGCCCGCCGCGCCGCGCGGCCTCGACGATCCCGCGCGACCGGTCGGCGGCGCGCTGGAGCTGGCGGTCTCGGACGGGGCGGGCGGCGTCTTCGTCGCGGGGTGGCTGCGCGATCCGCTGGGGATCGCGACGGGCGGGCTGGCGCTGCGCGATCCGCTGACGGGCGTGAGCGTGCCGGTTCCGGCCGATGCGCTCCACCGGGTCGCGCGGCCCGATCTGGCCGGGCGCCACGCGAAGGCGACGCACGGCGACGCGGGCGCCGCGCCGGGCTTCGTCGCCCACCTGCCGGGCGCGGAGGGGGTGTCGGCGGGGCCGGTGCCGCAATGGTGCCTCGACCTGCGCCTCGCCTCCGGGGAGGCGATCGAGTTCGTCGCGCCGCCGGGCGTGCTGCCGCCCGCGCGGGCGCGCGACCTCGTGCTGCGCGCCGTTCATCCCGCTGCACTCCGCCAGGAGGTGCTGGATTTCTGCCTCGCGCCCGCCGTCGCGCGGCTGCAGCGCGCGGCCCTTGAGGCGCTCGGCGCGCCGGAGATCGTGGCGATCGGCGTGCCGCCCGCGCCCGGCGGGACCGCGGTCGTCGTGCCGCTCTACCGCAACCTGCGCTTCCTGCGCTTCCAGTTCGCGGCCTTCGCGCGGGACGCCGCCTTCCGCGCCGCCGCCCACCTCGTCTTCGTGCTCGATTCGCCGGAGCAGCGGGCGGAGGCGGAGCACCTGCTGCGCGGCCTGCACGCGGTGCACGGCCTTCCCGCGACCCTCGTCGTGATGGCGGCGAATGCGGGTTACGCGAGCGCCTGCAATGCCGGCGCCGCGGCGGCGCGCGAGACGGAGCACGTCCTGCTGCTGAACTCCGACGTGGTGCCGGACCGGCCGGGCTGGCTGGCGGCGATGCTGCGCCCGATGGAGCGCGATGCCGCCGTACTGGCGGTCGGCCCGAAGCTGCTCTTCGAGGACGGCTCGGTCCAGCACGCCGGCCTTCTCTTCGTCCGCCACGGGCCGGAGGGCGACTGGCTGAACGGCCATTACGGCAAGGGCCTGCCGCGCCACCACCCGGAGGTGAGCCGGGACCGGGAGGTGCCGGGCGTCACCGGCGCCGCGCTCCTCGTCCGGCGCACGGCCTTCGAGGCGGTGGGCGGCCTCTGCACGGATTACGTGGTGGGGGATTACGAGGACAGCGACCTCTGCCTGCGGCTGCGCGCCCTGGGCGGGCACATCCGCTACGCGGCCGCGGCGGAACTCTATCACTTCGAGCGGCAGTCCATCGTCGGGCATGGCGGCTACGCCCGCACCCTCGCCTGCGCGCACAACCGCCGCCTGCACCATCGCCGCTGGGACCGGGAGATTGAGGCCCTGATGGCCCGCTTCCCCGCCAGCCGCCGGATCTGAAAGGGAACGGAGCGCGCCGATGCGGATCCTCGCCCTCGCCCACAACCACCCGGGGCTGCAGCCCGGCGGCACGGAGGTGGTGGCGCGCAACCTGTTCCGCGCGATGCGCGACCGCATGCCGGGGATCGAGGGGATGTTCCTGGCCGCCGCGACCGCCGCGCTGCGGGAGCCTCACCCCGGCACGCTGTTGCAGGCCGCGCCGGGCGGGAGGGCGGACGAGGCGCTGATCCACCTGCCGCATTTCGATCGCTTCTTCCTCAGCCAGCCCGACACGCATGGCCTGGCCGCGACGCTCGGCGCCGTGATGGAGACGGTGCGGCCGGACATCATCCACCTGCACCATCCGCTGCAGTTCGGGGTGGAGACGCTGTCGCTGCTGCGGCTGCTCGCGCCGTCGCGGACGCGGATCGTGGTGACGCTGCACGACTATTTCGCGATCTGCCCGCGGGAGGGCCAGCTGCTGCGCGGGGACGGGCGGCTCTGCGGCGGGCCCTCCTTGGATGGCTGCCGGCGCTGCGTGCCCGACCGGCCCTCCGCCGACTTCGTGCTGCGGCAATTGTCCCTGCGGGACGCGCTCTCGGTCGCGGATGCCCTGATCGCGCCGAGCCGCTTCCTGCGCGATCGCTTCGTGGAGGCCGGCTGGGATGCGGGGCGGATCGCCGTGCTGCCGAACGCCGTGCCGGACGACCGTCCCGCCGCGCCGCACCGCGCGGTGCTGCCGGGGGCGCGCCGGGATCGCTTCGCCTTCCTCGGCCACATCAACCGGTTCAAGGGATCGCTGGTCGCGCTCGCCGCCTCCGCGCGGCTCTCGGCGGAGGGCGTGCCGCACCGGCTCGCGCTGCATGGCGGCACGGCCTACCAGCCGGAGGCCTTCCTGTCGGAGTTCGGCGCGGCGCTGGCGGCGGCGCCCGCCGCGCGCCACCACGGGCCGTATGACGCGCCGGAACTGCCGCGCCTGATCGCCGCGGCAGACTGGGTCGTCGTTCCGTCCATCTGGTACGAGAACGCGCCCTTAGTGGTGCTGGAGGCCTTTCGCCATCGCCGTCCCGTGATCTGCGGCGATGCCGGCGGCATGGCGGAGCTGGTGCGGGACGGGGTGGACGGGCTGCACGCCCCGATCGGCGACGCCGAGGGCTGGGCCGAGGTGATGGCCCGCGCCGCCGGGGAGCCCGGCCTTTGGGAGCGCCTCGTCGAGGGCATCCGCGCGCCGCCGGACCTCGACGCGATGGCGTCGGCGCATCTCGACCTCTACCGCCGGCTGCTGCGCCGCGGGCGCGCGATGTCCGCGCCCGCCATCGCCGCGGCCGCCTGACCCACGGAGCCGGAATCATGTCAGACCGCGCGGCCCTTCTTCGCGAGCCGGCGAGCCCCGGCGGAACCGAGATCCGCGGGCTGGTGGACAACGTCCATTCCGGCCGGGTCTTCGGCTGGGCCTGGGTCCCCGCGCGCCCGGGCGAGCGGTTGCGCATCGCGCTCCGCGTGGGGCGGGAGGTGGTGGTGGAGACGGTCGCGGAGGCCGAGCGCGCCGACCTGCTCGGCGCCGGGGTGGGGGATGGGCGGCACGCCTTCGACCTGCCGCTCTCCCCGGCGCTGATGGCGCGCCGGGCCGAGCTGTCCGTCGTGGCGCGCGCCGCCGACGGAACCGAGATGGCGTTGCCGATCCGCGCGCCGCGGCGCGAGCGCCTGGCCCTGGCGGCGGTGCCGGATGCGAGCGAGCGCCCGGTGGCGAATGTCCCGGCCGGGCCCGTGGTGGCGGGGCCGGATGTCGGCGCCGCGCTCGCCGCGCTGGAAGGGCGGGTCGAGACGCTGGAGACGTGGTGCCTGCGGCTGGACGACCGCCTCGCGGCGCTGGGGGCCGATGGGGCACAGCGGGCGGTGCGGCACGGGGTGGACCGCTGGCAGGTCGTGCTGCTCCTCGCCCTGCTCCTCGCGGCCGTGGGGGCGCTGGCCGTGACCTGGACGGGTGCGGCGGGGCTGCTCTTCCATGGCTGAGGCGCGCGCGCGGACGCCGGCGGAAGGCGTGGTCGGCCTCGTCCGCGCGGAGACGGCGGCGGCGATGCGCCTCGCCCTGCTGCTCGGCGGTGCGGCGACGCTGGCCACCTTCGCCGGGCTGTTCATCAAGCTGGAGGTGTACCGGCTTGTGGTGCCGACCGGCAGCATGCCGACGGCGGTGGGGCTCGCGGCGGGCTTCGTGCTGGCGGCGGTGCTCCTCGTCGGGCTCGACCACCTGCGGGACGTCGCGCTGCTGGCGGCGGGGAAACGCCTGGCGCGCCGGCTCTCCGGTCCCGCCGTCCTCGCCGCAGCCGCCCGGGCCGGGGAGCCGGCCGCGGCGGGCGGCGCCCTGCTGTCGGACGTGGAGGAGGTCCGGCGTGCCGTCGCCGGGCCGCTGCTGACCGCGATGCTGGACGCGGCGCTGGTGCCGGCGGGGCTGATCCTGCTCTGGGTGCTGCATCCCTGGTTCGCGGCCTTCGCGGTCCTCGCCTGCGCGGCGGCGGCGGCGGCGAGCCTCGGCGCCGAGCGCCGGGCCCGGGCGACGCTGGCCGAGTCCAATGCGCTGGCCGGGCGGACTTCCGGGCTGGTGGCGGACGCCATGCAGTGCGCGGACGCGGTGGAGGCGATGGGGATGGGCCCGGCGCTCGCGCGCCGCTGGCTCGGCGACCTCCGACGGGGCGGCGCGCGGATGCGGACGGCGCAGGAGATCGGGCGGCGCCTGACGGCGGCGGCGGCGGCGATCCAGCACGTGGCGGCGGGCGGCGCGATGATCCTCGGCGCCGCGCTCACCCTGCAGGGGGCGGATATCGGGATCGGGCTGATGGCCGCGATGCTCGTCACGGGTCGGGTGATCGAGCCCTTCGCGCGCCTGGGCGGCGCCAGCCAGGACTGGGGGGCGGCCAGCGCCGCCTGGGCCCGGCTGCGCGCCGCGCTGGACCGCGATGGCGCGGCGCCCGCCCGCCCCGCCTTCGCCTGCCCGGAGGGGCGGCTGACGCTGGAACGCCTGACCTACCTGCACCCTGGCACGCCGCGCCCGCTGCTGCGGGAGGTGGAGCTGGCCGTCGCGCCGGGGGAGGTGGTGGCGATCACCGGCGCGCCGGGCGCGGGCAAGACGACCCTGCTGCGGCTGATCCTGGGCATGTACCGGCCGACGGCCGGCGGCGTCTTCCTGGACGGCCATGCGACGCAGCAATGGGACCGGGAGGCGCTGGCGCGCCATGTCGGCTACCTGCCGCAGGACCCCGGGCTGGGGGAGGGCACGGTGGCGGAGGCGATCGCGCGGCTGTCCGCGACGCCCGATCTGGCAGCGGTGCTGCGCGCGGCGCGGCTCGTCGGGGCGGACCGGATGATCGCGGGCCTGCCGCTCGGCTACGCGACGCCCGTGGGGGGCGGGCTATCCATGGGGCAGCGGCAGCGCGTGGCGCTGGCGCGCGCGGTGTACGGCGCCCCTCGCCTCGTGCTGCTGGACGAGCCGACGGCCTGGCTGGACGCGGAGGGCGAGGCGGCCGCGATCCGGCTGCTGGGCCGGCTGCGGGAGGCCGGGACCGGGGTGATCCTCACCTCCCACCGGCCCGCGGCGATCGCGGCCGCCGACCGCGTCCTGCGGCTGGGGGCGGACGGCACGCTCCGGCCGGCCACTTCGCCACAGCCGGCGGAACGGAAGCCCGAGGGGAATGTGGTTCCCCTCGGCGCGAAGCCCGCGGCATGAGCGCGGTCCTTCTGGCCGGTCCCAGACGGCGGCGCGGCACGGTGCGGACGGGCTTCGTCGTCGCGCTCTGCCTCCTGCTCTCGCTCGGCGTGCAGATCGCGCTCCTCGCCGCGCCGCTGCTGACGATGCACGTCTTCGACGGCGTGCTGCAGAGCCGGAACGGCGACACGCTGATCGGCCTGGGGATCGGCTACGGGGTGCTCGTGCTGCTGGGCGGGGTGCTGCGCTACCTCCGCGCCGCCCTTGTCTCGGCGGCGACGGAGGGCGCGGGCCGGCGGCTGCAACTGCGGGCGCTCGGCGCCGCCACGCGGGGCGCGCTGGCCGGCGACCGCGCGCGGGGGCTGGCCGCGCTGGGCGATGCGGCGGAGGTGCGGCGGCTGCTCGGCGGTGCGGTGGCGTCCGACATGCTCGACCTGCTGATCGCGCCGGCGGCGATCGCCTTCCTCTTCGTGCTGCACCCGCTCTACGGCTGGACGGCGCTGGCGGGGTGCCTCCTGCTCGGCCTGCTCGGGGCGCTGGCGGACCGGACGACGCGCGGGCTCGTCCGCGCGGCGACGGCGGAGCGCGCGAGGGCGGGGTCCGCCCTCACCGGCCGGCTGCGCGCGAAGGACCTGACGGAGGGGCTGGGCATGCTGCCCGCGATCCTGCGCCGCTGGCGGCCGGAGGGGGCGCGGGCGCTCGACCTCTCGGACGCGGCGCAGCGGCGGGCGCGCGCCATCGGCGGGCTCGCGACCCTCTCGGGGCTGCTGCTGCAGATGGCGATGGTCACGGTCGGGGCCTGGCTGCTGTCGCGGCGGGACGTCACGCCGGGCAGCCTGCTGGCGGCGACCATGCTCGCGGGCATCGCCTCCGCTCCGGTGGCGCGCGTGGTCGCGACCTGGCGGGACTGGGCGTTCGGCGCCGCGGCGTGGCAGCGGCTCGGGGACTTCGTCCGGACGCATGCCCCGCCGGCCCCGGCGGCACCGGCACCCGACGCAGGGCCGGGGCTGCAGGTCGCGGGTCTGACGATCGAGACGCCGGATGGGGCGCGGGTGCTGGTGCGGGGGCTGGATCTCGATCTGCCGCCCGGCTGCGTGCTGGGGCTGCGCGGGGCGAACGGGGCGGGCAAGTCGAGCCTGCTGCGCGCCCTGCTCGGGATCGCGCCGGCCGCATCGGGGAGGGCTCTTCTCGACGGCGACGACACGCGGGCGCCGTCTATGCCGGGCGGCCGCGCGGCGCTGGGCGCCCGGATCGGCTACTTGCCACAGGGCGCGCAACTCCTGCACGGCAGCGTGCTGGACAACATCCGCCGCTTCACCGACGCGCCCGCGGAGAGCGCGGTGGAGGCCGCGCGGCGGGTCGGCGCCCATGACGCGATCGGACGCTTGCGGGACGGCTATGACAGCGCCGCCGGCGCGTCCTCCGGGCTTTCCGGCGGGCAGCGGCAGGCGGTCGCCCTCGCCCGCGCCTTCTTCGGCGCGCCGCGCCTCCTCGCGCTGGACGAGCCCGAGGCCGGGCTCGATGCCGCCGCCATCCGCGCCCTTCGCGCCGCCGTGCTGCGCGCACGGGCGGAGGGAGCGGTCATCCTTCTCGTCACCCATGACCCGGAGGGCTGGACCGGGGTGGTCACGCGCTGGCTCGACCTGGAGCCGGGCGGCGCGTGGCGCCTCTCGGAAGCCCGGCCGGCGGAGACATCCCCATGAGCACCACCCTGGCCCAACCGGGCGCCTATCCGGGCGCCTATCCGGGCGAGCTGGAGGACGAGGTCGAGCGCGACGCGCCGTCCATCCGCCGGATCGCCGCCGCCTCGGCGGTCGCGCTCGTGCTCGGCCTCGGCGGGCTGCTCGGCTGGGCGGCCGCGACGCCGCTGGAGCGCGCGGTGATCGGCACCGGCTCCTTCGTGGCGGAGGGGCGGCGCAAGACGGTGAACCTACTGGAGCCGGGCATCCTGCGGGAGCTGGCGGTGCGGGAGGGCGAGGCGGTCGCGGCGGGGCAGGTTCTGCTGCGCCTGGACGTGACGCAGGCGGAGTCCGCGGCGAGCCAGGCGCGGTCCGGCTATCTCGGGGGTCTCGCGCGCATCACGCGGCTCGCGGCCGAGCAGGCCGGGGCGCGCGGGCTGACGATGCCGGAGAGCATCCTAGCGGCGGCGCGGACGAGCCCGGCCATCGCCTCGATCGTGGAGGCGGAGCGGCGGCTCTTCGCGGCGCGCTGGGCCGCCTATGACGGCGCAGTGGCGGCGCAGCGGCGGCGGATCGCGCAGTATGGCGACCAGATGACCGCCCTGGCCGCGCAGAAGGTCGCGGCTTCCACGCGGCTGGCAGCGATCCGGGAGGAGCTTTCGGGCGTGAACCGTTTGCTGGCGCAGGGCTTCGCGACGCGGACCCGCGCGCTGGAGCTGCGCCGCGCCGAGGCGGAGGCGCTGGGCAACCTCGGCCAGTACACCGCCCAGGAATCCCAGGCGCGGGAGCTGCGCGCGCAGGCGGAGCTGGACACCGCGAATCTCGCGCTGACGCGCGATTCCGACATCGCGCGCGAGTTGCAGGAGGCGCAGGCCGCGACATCGGATGCGGCCGACCGGCTGCGCGCGGCGCAGGACGTGCTCGTGCGGCGGGAGGTGACGGCGCCCGAGGCCGGGACGGTCACGGATCTTCGCGCCTTCACGCCCGGCAGCTCGATCGGGGCGGGCCAGCCCGTGCTGGACCTGGTTCCCGCCGACACGCGGCTGGTGGTGGAGGCACGGATCGCGCCGGGCGACATCGAGCAGGTGGCGGTGGGGCAGCGCGTGAACATCCGGCTCTCCGCCTATCGCCAGCGCGAGGTGCCGCTGCTCGGCGGGCACCTGACCTATGTCTCGGCGGACCGGCAGACGGACGGGCAGGGGACCTCCTTCTTCCTCGCGCGCGCGTCGCTGGACGGGACGGAGGAGGGGGCGCCGCCCGTGGCGGCAGGGATGCCGGCGGAGGTGTTCGTGCTGGGCGAGCGGCGGACCGTCATGGACTACCTGCTGCGGCCGCTGCGCGACAGCATGCGGCGCGCGCTGCGGGACTGAACCGGGCGCGAGGACTTCGCGGAACAAATGGTCTTCGTTCCGCGGCAGCCTTGAAGAAATAGACGAGGGGGCCAAACGCATGCGTTTGGCGGCAGAATACCCTCTCCCCAGCCTTTCTTGCTGCCCTTCAGCTGACCAACGTCGCGGAAGCGTTGCGATGCGCGTCGGCGACAAAGGGCGACAGATTGCGACTGTCCCCTGATGTGCCGGGGCTGCGATGATCGGGGCGTCCCATCCCGGTGCTTCCGACATGCCCGAGACGATCGCCTTCACCCTGACCGACCCGGCAGGCCGCGCGTGACGCTGTCCCGCTTCAAGGCCGTGCGCCGCGGGCGCGGTGCTGCCACCGCCGGCTCGGCTGCGGTGGTCCCACCGGAGCCGCTGCGCGTGCTGGTGATGTCGCACCTGCATCCCGCCGTCTCGAAGGGCGGCGCGGAGATCGCGGCCTACCAGCTCTACGAGGCCCTGCGGGCCTCGCCCGAGGTGGAGCGGGCCTGGTTTCTCGCGGCCTCCGGCGGGCGGGTGGCGGAGCGGCTCGGCGCGCGGCTGACGCAGCCCTTCGGGCCCGAAGAGTACGTGTATTCCGGCGCGGGTTTCGACCACTTCATCCACTCGAACCCCGATCCCGATTGGCCGGACGCATTGCGCGACCTGCTGCTGTCCCTGCGGCCCGACGTGGTGCACCTGCACCACTACACGAATTTCGGGATGGAGACGCTGCTCACGATCCGCCGCGCGCTGCCGCGGGCGCGGATCGTCGTGACGCTCCACGAGTATCTCGCGATCTGCAATCACTTCGGGCAGATGGTGAAGCGGCCCTCCCTGGCCCTGTGCGAGCGTGCGTCGCCGCGCGACTGCCACCGCTGCTTCCCGGAGAAGTCGGAGGGCGACTTCTTCCTTCGCGAGCTGTTCATCAAGCGCTTCCTGCGGCTCGTGGACCGGTTCATCTCCCCCAGCCAGTTCCTGGCCGCGCGCTACGCGGCCTGGGGGATCGACGCGTCGCGCATCGCGGTGATCGAGAACGGCATGCCCGCGCGCGCCCCGGTTCGGGCGCACGCGCGGGTGGAGGGCGGCATCGCGGTCGGCTTCTTCGGGCAGATCTCCCGCCTCAAGGGCATCGACGTGGTGTTCGACGCCGCGGCGCTGCTCGACGCCGCGGGGGAGACCGGCGTGCGGATCGAGGTCCATGGCGACCACAGCGGCCAGCCGCCCGAGTTCCGCGCGCTGTTCGAGGCGCGGCTGCGCGAGGCGCCGCGGGGGCTGCAGATCATGGGTCCCTATGACAACGCGCGCGTCGGCGCGCTGATGGCCGGGGTGGACGCCGTGCTCGTGCCGTCGGTGTGGTGGGAGAATTCGCCGCTGGTGATCCAGGAGGCGCTCCTGGCGCGCCGTCCCGTCATCTGCTCCGACATCGGCGGCCTGGCCGAGAAGGTGCGGGACGGGGTGGACGGCTACCACTTCCGCGCGGGCAGCGCGCGCGAGCTCGCGGCGCTGCTCGGCAGCCTCGCCCGCGACCCGGCGGCGCTGCGCGCGCTCGGCGCCGGCGTCGCCGTGCCACCGGGCCTGGCGGAGACCGCGGCGGCGACGCTGCGCCTCTACCGGCAGGACGCGGCGCGAGATCCCGCTCAGACAGGCGAAGCCCTTCCGGCAATCCCGCCGCCCCCGGCCCCCGCGGCCCGCATGGAGACCCTTTCGGCATGACGATCCGCGGCTCGGTGGACAGCCTCACGCCCGATGGGGCCTCGGGCTGGGCGTTCGGCAGCGGGCCGGAGCGGCCGCTGGTGGTGCAGGCGATCCTCGATGGCCGGGTGATCGGGGAGACGGTGGCCGAGGGCGACCGCCCCGATCTCTCGGCAGCGGGGCTGGGGGATGGGCGCTGCGGCTTCGCGATGGCGTTCCACGAGGCGCCGATCGATCCCGCGCTGCTGCCCTTCGTCTCCATCCGGCCGCGCGGGGGCGACGTGGAGCTGCCGCGGACGAACCTGACGGGCTATGGCGACTTCTTCCGCGCGGTGCACGCCCGCTATCCCGGCGCGGGGCGGCACCGCAGCGTCTTCGGCGGGCTGTGGACGGACCGCACCGATGCGCGCCGCCTGCTGGCCGGGCGCGTGGCCACCGGCGCCACCCCCGCCGGGCTGCAGGAGGGGCTGCGCGCCTTCATCGGGGAGGGGTTTGTCGTCCTCCGCGACGTGCTGAGCCCCGCGGGGCTGGCGGCGGATGTCCGGGCGACGGAGGAGGAGACTCAGGCAGGGCAGGCGCTGCGGGCCGCGGCCGGGCCCGCCGTGCGGCACCTGCTGGAGTCGCTGCTGGCCGCCCTCTTCCGCGATCCGGTGCTGAATCTTCTGCGCGCCATCCTGGATGACCATCCCGCCGTCTATCGCGTGGAGGTCGCGCGCCCTGGCGCGGAGGGGACGGGCTTCGTCCAGCCGAGCGCGGCGGAGCGCCTGCCGTCTCCCGCGGAGTGCCTGCTGATCGTCGCCTGCGCGGCCGAGGAGCCGGGTGCCCGCGTCCTGCTGGAGACGGTGCGCGGCAGCCATGAGCTGCCTGAGTTCACCGCGCATGGCCGCTCCCGCTGGCTCGCGGAGGCGCTGCCGGACCGGGAGCCGGCGGGGCTGGAGCTGGCGCGGGAGTTCGGCGCCTCGATCGAGACGGCGGAGGTCGGGCCGCTGGATCTGGCGGTGCTCGGGCCGGGCGTGCTGCACCGCGTCCGCGCCCCAGTCCGCGCCCCAGCCGGACGGGGCCAGGCGGCGCTGCTGGCCTGGTGCGCGCCGGCCCGCATCACGCCCACCCGGCTGCTGGAGCCAGAGGGGAGCGAAGCCCTGGTCCTGCGCCACCGCTCCGGCGCGCTGCTGACGGCCTGACCGCATGTCCGCCACCGAACTCGCGCCCGCGCCGGCCGAGGCCGCACCCCGCCCCGCCTCCGCGCGGCGGCCGGAGGATGGCTATATCGATGTCTACGGCTACGCCGCTGCGGCCGGGGGCTGGCTGTTCTGCGGCTGGTCGCGCGCGCGCTGGGCGCCGGGCGCGCCGCCGCCGCGGGTGGTCGCGCATTTCCAGGGCGGCCGGATCGAGGGCGCCGAGGCGATCGCGAGCTGGTTCCCCCGCCCCGATCTGGGCCGGCGCGGGGCCGGCATCGTGGTGCTGCTGCGCGCCGCCGGGCGCCCGCTGGGCGAACTGGTGGCCCTGGACCTGACCGAGGCCGGGGCGGAGGAGGAGACCGCGCCGACGCTACGCCTGCCGCCGGTGCGTCCCGTCGCCCAGTTGCGGGAGGAGGACATCGTCGGGCGCGCCCGCCCCGCCCTGCTGCACGGGCCGGGCGGGCCGGAGGCGAGCCGCCTGCTCACCCTGTTGTCGCGGCGCCCCTACACCGGCGCGGACACGCTGCACGAGCTGCCGGCGCCCGTGATGATGGGGCTGGACGAGACGATCCCGGTCCCGCCGGACGGGCTGGCGCTGATCGGCTGGTGCGTGGACCCGACGAATGCGGTGGCCGCGATCCGCGTGCGCGGCCCGCACGGCGCGCGGGACGCCCGCCCGCTGGGGGAGCGCTGGATCCCCGTCGCGCGCCCGGACGTGCTCGAGAGCGTCGGCGCCGCGCACGGGATGTCCGATCCGCGCCTGGGCTTCCTGGCCTATGTGCCGGGCTGCGGCGCCCCCTGGCCCGGGCCACCGGGCGAGGCGCCCTATCTGGAGGTGGAGCTGCGCGGGGGCGAGGTGGGCTACAAGCGCATCCCGCCGCCGCAGCGGCTGGGCGCCGCCGCCGCCCGTCGCCTGCTGGAGGTGGTGCACCCCGCGCCGGACGAGATCGAGCCGGCCTTCGACCGCGTGCTCGGCCCCGCGCTGACGGCCATCCACCGCGCCCGCCTGTCACGGCCGCGGCCCGCCCCGGTGATCGCCTTCGGGGAGCAGCCCGCGGAGCCGGCCTGCAGCGTGATCGTGCCGCTCTACGGGCGGATGGATTTCCTCGCCTACCAGATGGCGCTGCTGTCCGAGCATCCGGGGCACGCGGCGAACGAGTTCATCTACGTGCTGGACGATCCGCCGCGGAAGCGGGAGCTGCTGGACATCGCCCATTCCGCGCATCGCCGCTTCGGGCTGCCCTTCCGCATCGTGGCGCCGGAGGAGAATCTCGGCTTCGGCCCCGCGAACAACCTCGGGCTGGCGCAGGCGCGGGGCGAGTTCGTCTGCCTGCTGAACTCCGACGTCATGCCAGCGCCAGAGGGGGCGGACTGGCTCGACCGCCTCACGGGTGATCTGCGCGCCGATCCCTCGCTCGGCGTCGTCGGCGCGCTGCTGCTGTTCGAGGACGGGACGGTGCAGCACGAAGGCATCACCTTCGAGCGGCTGCCGCAGCAGGCGAACTGGCCTTTCCCGATGCATCCGCGGAAGGGGCTGCTGCCGCGGCCGGACGTGCCCGCCGGGCCGGAGGCGGTCGAGGCGGTGACCGGGGCCTGCATGGTGATGCGCCGCGACCTGCTGGCGGAGCTCGGCGGCTTCGACGAGGCTTATGCGATCGGCGACTTCGAGGACAGCGACCTGTGCCTGCGCGTCCGCGCGCGCGGGCTGGGCTGCGCGGTGGACCGCCGCGTCACGCTGTACCACCTGGAGCGGCAATCGCAGATCACGCCCGACAACCGCTGGCGGCACCACGCGACGCTGTTGAACGCCTGGACCCACACGCGGCGCTGGTTCCCCGACGGGACCGTCGCGCCGCGCCTGGCGCCGGCGGAAGGAGAGGGCTGATGGCCAAGCGGATCGCCTATCTGGCGGAGAATCTCGGGACCGTGGACCGGGCCTGGGGGCGGAGCCTGCCGGACCTGCTGCTGGCGACCGGCGGCAACACCGGGAACCTCGCCTTCTGGCACGCGACGCGGCTGCTGTTCGAGGCGGAGTCGGTGCACCTCTTCTCCCGCGACGCGCGGCCGGCGAGCATCCCGTCCGACGTGGAGGTGGTGGTGATCCCGGCCGCCAACTACCTGCACGCCAACTCCGATCTCGGGCGGCTGGCGGAGCTGCTGCGGGCGCTGGACCGGCCCTGCCTCGTCGTCGGGCTCGGCGCGCAGGCGGAGACGGAGGCCGCGCCGCCGCGGCTGAAGCCCGGCACGCTCGACTTCCTGCGGGAGGTGTCGCGCCTCTCGCCCCGGCTCTGCGTGCGCGGGGACTTCACGGCGGAATTCTGCCGCGCGCTCGGCGTGGCGAACACCGTGACCCTCGGCTGCCCCTCCATCCTCATCAACCCCGATCGCCGCCTGGGGGAGACGCTGGAGACTCGCATCGCGGCGCTGCCGGCCGACGGCCCCTTCGCCGTGCACGCCGCCTGCATCAAGCCCGGGCTGCAGGGGGTGGAGCGGGAGCTGGCGCGGCTCGTGCGGCTTCAGCCCGGATCGTCCTACCTCGTGCAGCGTCCGATCGAGATGATGAAGGCGATCTTCGGCATCGCGATCGAGGACCCGGGCGAGGCGGCCTACTACGCGCGCTGCGCGGAGTTCCTCGGCTTCGCGACGCCGGACGCCCTGAGCGCCTTCCTCCGCGTCCACGCGCAGGTCCCGGCCTCCATCAACGACTGGGCACACGGGCTGCGGCGCTACGCGGCGGGGGTGAACACGCGCATCCACGGGACGCTCATCGGCGTCGCGGCCGGGCTGCCCAGCCTCTGCATCTGCCACGACACCCGGACGCGGGAGCTGGCGCGGCAGTTGCGCGTCCCGCACCTCGCGCCGCGGGACCTGATCGACCATCGGCACTCCGTGCCCGCCCTCTTCGCCGCGACGCGCTTCTCCGGGCGGCACTTCGACGAGGGGCGGCGCGAGGCGGCGGCGGGCTACGTCGAGGCGGTGCGCGCTGTCGGCCTGGCGCCGTCCCGGCATCTCCTCGGCTTCCTCGACGCGTGAGGGCCGCGTCCCGTGAGCAGGATCCACTGACATGACCAAGCCCATCGCCGTCCTCGGCACGGACGGCGCCATCCCCGCCTCCTTCGGCCGGCCGACGGCCGCCGCCTTCGAGGCGACCGGCGCGAACACCGGCAACCTCGCCTTCCAGTACGCGGCCTTCCACCGCGTCCTCGGCGACGAACGAGTGACGCTGCCCTTCTCCTTCGATCCGGAAGCGGTGCGGGAGCGGTTCCGGCTGGTCTGCGTGCCGGCGGCGAACTTCCTCTATTCCGGGTTCGACCTCGGCGAGCTCGCGACCCGGCTGGAGGCGACACGGCTCCCGCTGCTCGTGCTCGGCCTCGGCGCCCAGGCGTTCAAGGACATCGGGGAGGTCCGGCTGAAGCCGGGGACCGAGCGCCTGCTGCACCTGTTCCGGGAGCGCTGCGCGCGGATCATGCTGCGCGGTCGCCACACCGCGGCGGTGCTGGAACGGCACGGGGTCCGAAACTTCGAGGTGCTGGGCTGCCCGTCCAACTTCATCAACCCCGATCCGGCGCTGGGCGAGTCGATCGCGGCGCGGCTGCGCGCGGCGGCGCCGGAGCGGATCGCCTTCGCGCCGACCTTCTACCCTTACAACGCGGCCTCTGAGCGCGCGATCCTGGACGAGATCGGGGCGGCGCGGCTGACCGACCTCGTGGCGCAGGACCCACTCGGCGCCATCGCGGCCGCCCGGGGCGAGGACGAGGCGGCGGCGCCCTGGCTGGCGGAGCGCGCCGGCTTCCTGACGGCGATGGAGCCCGAGGAGCGGGCGCGCTGGCTCTCCTCGCTGCGCGCCTGGTTCTCGGCGGAGGCGTGGCTCGAGGCCTATCAGCGGTCGGACGCGGTGATCGGCACGCGCATCCACGGCGCGGCGCTGGGCTGGCAGGCCGGACGGCCGGCGCTCGTCGTCAGCTACGACCTCCGCACCGAGGAGCTGGCCGAGACCATGGGGCTGCCCTTCGTGAAGGCCGCGGCCCTGCCGCCGGGCGGCGCGCTGGCGGCGCTGGCCGAGGGCGCGGCCGAGCGCGCGCCGGCCTATGACGCGCGCCGCCGCGACCTCGCGGCGCGGCTGGTCGCGCTGCTCGGGGAACATGGCGTGGCGCCCGGCGCGCCGCTCGCGCGGCTCGCGGCCGGGGAGGCGCCGCCGGCGGCCCTGCCGGAGGTGCGTGCGGCCGCCTCGGCGCCGGCGCCGCGCCCCGGTCCCTGGGGCTTCCTGGAGCAGTACAACCGCCATCGCGTGGCGGGCTGGGTGGCCGCCCACGGGCCGCAGGCGCCCCGCGTGTCGGTGCGCTTCGATGGGCGCGAGATCGGGCAGGTGGTGCCGAGCGTGCCGCGGCCGGAGATCGGCCGCCATGCCTGGGCCTTCGAGGTCCCGGTCCCGCCCGAGGCCCTGGCCCGCGACGTGGTGCGGGTGGAGGCGATCTTCGCGGAGACGGGGCAGCCGCTGCGCAACTCGCCCGTCGTCACCAGCCTCGCGGTGGATGGCGCGGACAAGGTGCTGAAGGGGCGCGGCGGATACCTGTTCCTGCGCAACGACAGCAACGGCGTGCTGGACCAGGTGACCGGGCGCCGTGTCCTCTCGGCCGAGGAGCTGGCGCGTTGGGAGGACTTCCTGCGCGGCCTGGACGCGGCGGCGGCGTCCCGCGCGGCGCGCGTGGTCTACCTTGTCGCGCCGAACAAGGAATGCGTGCTGGCCGAGCATCTGCCGGAGGAGGTCGTCGTGTCGGAGACGCGGCCCGTCCGCCAGATCCAGGCGCTCGCCGCGCGGCTCGACCTGCGGGCGACGCGCCTGATCTATCCGCTGGAGGCGCTGCGCCGCGCCGCGCCCGCCTTCGCCACCTATCCGAAGGGCGATTCCCACTGGAGCGACTACGGCGCCGCCGTGGCGCTCGCGGCCCTGTACGAGGCGATCGGCCTGCCGCGCGACGCGACGGAGGAGGAGGGAGCGTTCCGCACGGAGTACCGGAACGCCGATCTTCTCTCGAAGCTCGGCGGCGCCTGCGTGGAGGAGCAGCCGGTGCGGACGCGCCGTCCGGCCGCGATCCTCGACCACGACAACGGCGTGCTGAACACCGGCCGTCGCCGCGCGCTGCGGCCCGGCCGGCGGGAGGGCGCGGAGGGCGGCCGGCTGCTCATCCTGCATGACAGCTTCGGGGAGTGGCTGATCCCTTCGCTCGCCGAGCGCTTCGCGGCGACGACGGCGATCTGGAATGCGAGCCTCGGTGCCGACTTGCTGGAGGAGGTCGAGCCGGAGCTGATCGTGATCGAGCGTGCGGAGCGGTTCCTCATCGTGCCGCCGCGCTTCGGGTAGCCGTCCGGTGCGGCGCCTCGCGGTCGCGCTTCTTCTCGCGCTCGCCCTGGCGGGCGCCGCGGGGGCGGAGGAGCCGCGCCTCTCCGTCGCCGCAGGGGCATCCGCCGAGACGGTGTTCCGCTGGGAGACGCAGCGCTGCGCGCCGATGCACGTGCCGGATTCGCCCGCGCGCGCGATGCGCACCGGCGATGGCGGCGTGGCCCTGCTGGCCGCGCATCTCGTCAACATCCCGCTCCTCGGGCGCGATTTCGAGCACCTCTCCCCGGCCTGTGCGGCCAGCAGCCGCGGCGCGGAGGCCGAGGATCCGGCCCTGTTCCAGGACCGCTTCTGGATCCAGGCCGTCATTCCCCTGACCGTGCGGGGAGAGCGGCGTGTGCTGGGCCTGGCGAGCCACGAGTACATGGGCTGGCGCCATCCCGGCCGCTGCGCCGTGCCGGGGGATGGGCCGCTGCGGGCCTTCCGGTGCTGGTATTCCGCGATCACGCTGGTGCAGGCCGACGAGCGGGACTGGCGCTTCCGGCCGGTGACGGCGGGTGCAGGTGGCCGCGGGACGGTCGTGGCGGCGTCGCCCTTTCCCTATGATGCGTCGGCGCCGTCGCGGACGGGATTCTTCTCGGTCACCAACGCGGTGGTCGAGGAGGGGCACGCCACCGTGCTGGCGTATACGGAAGGGATCCGCGGGCAGCCGCGCGGGAACTGCGTGCTGCGCGCGCCGATGGAGGACCTTGTCGGGGGCTGGCGCGCACTGTCCGGCGGCGCCTTCGCGCTGCAGCTCGGTGATGCTTACGCCACGAACGGCGGCGCGCGGGGGGCCTGCGACGTGGTCGGTGCGTCCGTTCTCGAAGGTCCCGTCCGGTCCCTGCTTCGGGTACCGGCGGCCGATGGCAGCTGGTGGATGGCCGTGTTCACGCGCGCCGGGCCGCGCGGCGGTGTCTTCTATGCCGTGTCGCGGGATCTGCGGCAGTGGTCGCCGGCAAGGCTGCTGTGGAGCATGGTGCCGTTCCGCGGCCAGCCGGAGGCGGGGACGTATTATGAGTATCCTTCGCTAATCGATCACGGGAGTGCATCGCCGGTCTTCGACCGCGTGGCGGAGGATGCGGGGCGCGCGCGGGTCCATCTCTATCTCACGCGCCTGAACCTTCAGGACCGGCGCCGCGGCCTGGATCGGGATCTTGTGCGCTTGCCGATCTCCATCGCCTGGGCGGAGCAACGAGGGTGATGGTGAGTCCGTGCGTGTTTCGCTGGCCGGGACGGCCTGCCAGAAGCCTTGTTCTGGGACGCGACAGACGGGCCGGTGGGCGGATGTCGGTTCCGACCATCCGGTGCCAAGGTTCGATCCGGTCAGGCACCATCTCGGCCTGTCTCGGACCAGCGGAGAGGGGGTGGTCGTGAGTGAAAAGGGGTTCGGGGAATCCGTTGGTTCCCGCACAGGAGATCCGGGATGAGCGTCGCGTTGATGGAAGCCTCCGCGGTTGGGTCTGTTCGGAGGAGTGGGAACGTGGAGGCGCGTGAGTTGCCGATCGAGGGGCCGTTGCTGGTGACGGTGCGTCGGTTTGGGGATGCGCGGGGGTACTTCATGGAGACCTACAGCCGGCGGGACTATGCGGCGGTGGGGATTGGGGCGGAGTTCGTGCAGGACAACCACTCGGTGTCGGGGCCGGTGGGGACGCTGCGGGGGATGCACTTCCAGTTGCCGCCGGCCGCGCAGGGCAAGCTGGTGCGGGTGCTGCGGGGGGCGGTGCTGGACGTGGCGGTGGACCTGCGACGCTCGTCCCCGACCTATGGGCGGTGGGTGTCGGCGCATCTGACGGCGGAGGGGGGCGAGCAGCTCTGGGTGCCGCCGGGCTTCGCGCACGGCTTCTGCACGCTGGAGCCGGACACGGCCTTCTCCTACAAGGTGACGGCCTACTACTCGCCCGAGAACGACCGGGGGCTGGCCTGGGACGATCCGGAGCTCGCCCTGCCCTGGCCGCATGGCCCGGAGGCCGTCACCCTGTCGGACAAGGACCGCCGGAACCCCCGCCTGCGGGACCTGCCGCCCTGCTTTCCCTGAAGGCTCATCGATGCGCGTGATCGTCACCGGCGGCGCCGGCTTCATCGGGTCCGCCCTCACCCGCCTCCTCGTGCTCGGGCGCGGGGACGAGGTGCTGGTGGTGGACAAGCTCACCTATGCCGGCGACCGGCGGACGCTGGCGGCCTGCGAGGGGCGGCCGGGCTTCCTCTTCGAGCAGGCCGACATCTGCGATGCCGAGCGGATGCGGGCGCTCTTCGCCGCGTTCGCGCCGGACGCGGTGATGCACCTGGCCGCCGAGAGCCACGTGGACCGCTCGATCGCCTCGGCCGCCCCCTTCATCCAGACGAACGTGATGGGCACCTTCGCCCTGCTCGAGGCGGCGCGCGCGCTGGTGGCGGGCTATGACGCCGCGCGCCGGGCGGCGTTCCGCTTCCTGCACGTCTCGACCGACGAGGTGTTCGGCTCGCTCGGCCCGACGGGCGCCTTCACCGAGGCGACGCCCTACGACCCGCGCTCGCCCTACTCGGCCAGCAAGGCGGGCTCGGACCACCTCGCCCGCGCCTGGCACGAGACCTACGGGCTGAACACGATCGTCACCAACTGCTCGAACAACTACGGCCCCTACCACTTCCCCGAGAAGCTCATCCCGCTGGTCACGCTCAACGCGCTGGAGGGGCTGCCGCTGCCGGTCTACGGCGACGGCGGCAACGTGCGCGACTGGCTCTTCGTCGAGGACCACGCCCGCGCCCTCGTCGCCGCCGTGACCACCGGCCGGGTGGGCGAGACCTACGCCATCGGCGGCCGCTCGGAGCGCACCAACCTGCAGGTGGTGCACGCCATCTGCGACACGCTCGACCGGCTCCGCCCCCGGATCGTCGGCGGCGCCGCCCGGCCCCGGCGGGAGCTGATCACCTTCGTCGCCGACCGCCCCGGCCACGACCGCCGCTACGCGATCGACCCCGCCAAGGCCGAGCGCGAGCTCGGCTGGCGCGCCTCCGTCACCTTCGAGGAGGGGATCGAGCGCACCCTGCGCTGGTACCTCGACCACGAGGCCTGGTGGCGCCCGCTGCGCGAGGGCCGCTATGCCGGCGAGCGGCTCGGCCTCCTGCCCGCCGACGCCGCGGCACCCCCCTCCACGCCCGCCACCACGCCCGCCACCACGCCTCGGGTCGCCTGATGCGCGTCCTCGTCGCCGGCCGCACCGGCCAGCTCGCCCTCGAGCTCCTGGCCCGCCTGCCCGCCGATGGTCATACCGTGGTCGCGCGCGAGGCGCCCGAGCTCGACCTGACCGACCCCGCCTCCATCGCCCGCACGGTCGAGGAGACCCGCCCCGAGGCGGTGGTCAACGCCGCCGCCTACACCGCCGTCGACCGCGCCGAGACCGAGCGCGACCTCGCCCACGCCGTGAACGCGACCGGCGCCGGCGCGCTCGCCGCGGCCGCCGCCGCCCGCAACCTGCCCTTCGTCCACCTCTCGACCGACTACGTCTTCTCCGGCGCGGGCGGCGCCCCCTACGCCGAGGACGCCCCCACCGGCCCGCTCGGCGTCTACGGCGAGACGAAGCTCGCGGGCGAGCGCGCCGTGCTCGCGGCCAGCCCGCGCGCGATCATCCTGCGCACCGCCTGGGTCTGCTCGCCCCACGGGGCCAACTTCGTGAAAACCATGCTCCGCCTCGGGCGCGAGCGCGAGGCCGTCTCCGTCGTCGCCGACCAGCACGGCGCGCCGACCTTCGCGGCCGACCTCGCCGACGCCATCGCCCGCCTCCTGCCGCGCCTCGCCGCCGCCCCGGCCGGCGACCCCGCCTTCGGGGTCTTCCACCTCACCGGCACCCCCCACACCACCTGGCACGGCTTCGCCGAGGCGATCTTCGCGGGCGCCGCCGCCCGCGGACAGAGGCCGCCCCAGCTCTCCGCCATCACCACCGCCGACTATCCCACCCCCGCCCGCCGCCCCGCCGACGGGCGCCTCGACTGCGCCCGCATCGCCCGCCTCCACGGCATCCAGCCCGCCGACTGGCGCCCTTCGCTGGCGCGCTGCCTCGACACCCTCCTCGGGCCCATCCCGCCCGGGTCCACCCCCTCTGGCCCCACCCCGGAGACCCCCCGATGAAGGGCATCATCCTCGCCGGCGGCAGCGGCACCCGCCTCGCCCCCGCCACCCTGGCGATCTCCAAGCAACTCCTGCCCGTCTACGACAAGCCGATGATCTACTACCCCCTCTCGGTGCTCATGCTCGCCGGCATCCAGGAGATCCTCGTCATCTCCACCCCCCACGACCTGCCGCTCTTTCGCCGCCTGCTCGGCTCCGGCGAGCAGTGGGGCATCCGCCTCACCTACGTCCAGCAGGACCGCCCCGACGGCCTCGCCCAGGCCTTCATCCTCGGCGAGGAGTTCCTCGCCGGCTCCCCCTCCGCCCTCGTCCTCGGCGACAACATCTACCACGGCCACGACCTCGAAGAGCGCCTCGCCGAGGCCCGCCCGAACGGCCCCGGCGCCTCCGTCTTCGCCTACCACGTCGCCGACCCCGAGCGGTACGGCGTGGTCGAGTTCGACGCCGAGGAGCGCGCCATCTCGCTCGAGGAAAAACCCCAGCAACCCCGCTCCGACTGGGCCGTCACCGGCCTCTACTTCTACGACGGCCGCGCCCCCCAACTCGCCCGCACCCTCTCCCCCTCGCCCCGCGGCGAACTCGAGATCACCGACCTCAACCGCCTCTACCTCGAGGAAGGCACCCTCCGCGTCATCCGCCTCGGCCGCGGCTACGCCTGGCTCGACACCGGAACCCACGACAGCCTCCTCGAAGCCGGCGAGTACGTCCGCGCCGTCGAGAAACGAACGGGCATGAAAATCGCCGCCCCCGAAGAAGTCGCCTGGCGCCGCGGCTTCATCAACGACAACACCCTCCAAACCCTCGCCGCCCAACTCAACAAAAGCGGCTACGGCCACTACCTCAACTCCCTCCTCAGCGACGGGAAACCACGCAGAGCGTGAGAGGGGCGAAACATCAGCCTATCGGGGTGGGAGCCGTCGCTCGTGCGGGAGCGCGTCAGGATAATCGGGTGAAATCCATGACCTCCCGGAGGCTCGTGTAGGATTCCTCCAGGGGCAGCAGGGTCCCGTCCTGCTGCCCCTGTTCGATGGTGTCGAGCGAAGCTTCCACCTCGGAGAGATTCAGGTTCAGCCCGAGGATGTCCCAGTCCCACCACCGGCAGCGCAGGAGCCGTTCCACGATCTCCTCGCGGAAGCGAAACCGTAGGACGCGCGCCGGATTCCCGATCGCGATGGCATAGGGCGGGATGTCCGCGACGACGATCGCGCCCGCGCCGATGATGGCCCCGTCCCCGATCGTCACGCCTGACCGGACGAAGGCGCCGTAGCCGATCCAGACGTCGTTCCCGATCATCGCCGCCGGGCGCGGGACGTGCTCACCCATCCGGAGGCCGAAGCCCTGCCCCGCCGAACGCCTGTGCGTGGCCCAGCCGTGCACGTCGGGGAGGTATCCGATCATGGAGGAGGACAGCCAGTCCGTCGGGTGCTCGGACAGGCCGATGCGGACCTCCTGCGCGATGGAGCAGTAGCGCCCGATGTGCCCGCCCCAGAGATGGGCGCCGAAGATTCCGGTGTAGGCGCCGATGGAGAGGCTAGGGGACGCACCGAGCTGAGCCTGCACGACGCAGGGCGCCTCGAAGCGCGCGTCGGGATGAATCCTCGATGCCGCGGCCTCGGTGAGGCGGATGCCCCGGGATTCCAGCCTTTTCAGGGCGGATTGGCGCCGCGCGATGTCGTCGGTATCCGGCATGGCCGACTCTGTCGCGCAACTTCGCCGGGATGCCAAGAGAGGAATACACAACCTATGCGAGTGGGTGGGTGATGCCAGGGAGCTGCGGTTCAGGGCTTTCGGTTCAGGCGACGCCCGCGCGTTGCCGATGGCGCGGAGCGGCGCGCCGCCCGCGTCAGCGCAGGGGTTCGCCCAGCATCTCGGAGAGTTGCGGCGCGATCTCCGGCGTGGAGGCCGCGACGAGGTTGCCCGCCATCAGGCCGTCGCCGCCCGCGAGGAAATCGTTCACCTTGCCGCCGGCCTCGCTGACCAGGAGCAGCCCGCCGAGGCAGTCCCAGGCGTTCATGTGGATCTCCACGTAGCCGTCCGACAGCCCGGCCGCGACCTCCGCCAGGGCGAGCGCGCCGGAGCCGTGGCGTCGAAACTCCATTCCTCGATCGGTGAGGCCGCGCAGCACGGCGAAGGTGTCGTCCAGCGTCCGCCGCCCGGACCAGCCCACCTCCACCACCGGCGCGGCGCCGTGGCGCAGGTGGCTGACCGAGATCGGCCGCCCGTTCATCGTCGCCCCGCCCCCGCGCCGCGCGACGAAGAGGCGGTCGTCCACCGGCGCGTAGGTCGCCGCGATCTGCACCGTGCCGCGCTGAACGAAGGAGAGCGCCACGCACCAGCGCGGCGTGCCGTGGATGTAGCCCGCCGTCCCGTCGATCGGGTCCACCACCCAGAGGTCGTCGGCGGGACGTCCGCCACCCTCCTCGCCCAGCACCGCCTCGCCGAAGGTGCTGGCGACGCGCTCCCGCACGAGCAGCTCCACGGCGTGGTCGGCTTCCGTGCAGAAATCGATCGGGTTCTTGACCTCCAACGGGCCGAGGGAGGCGTGCATGGAGCGCGCCAGCCGGCCGGCTTCCAGCACGAGGGAGATGGCGAAGGCCTGACGCCGGTCCAGTCCTTCGTTCGTCACGCGCGCACCACCACGGCACCGGCGGGATCGATGGAGACGCCGACGGCCGCCCCCTCCGCAATCGGGGAGCCGACCGCGGGGTCCACCACCAGAACCTCGCCCGGCACGCCGTCGAGCGATACCTCGTACTCCATGTGATCCCCCAGATAGGCGGCCTTGCGCACGGTGCCCGCGACCTCGTTGACGCCGGGCGGGCCGGGGCGGAGGCGGATGGCGCGCGGCCGCACGGCCAGCTCCGCCCGCCCGTCCGGCACGTCCCGGTGCGGCAGACGCAGCGTGGCGGTGCCGAGCGCCACCTCCGCCAGCGCGCCGTCGCGCCGCAGCGTCACGGGCAGCAGGTTCGCGTTGCCGATGAAGTCGGCGATGAAGCGGCTGGTCGGCGCCTCGTAGAGGTCGCGCGGCGCGCCGTCCTGCACGATCACGCCGCCCTGCATGACGATGATCCGGTCAGAGACGGCCAGCGCCTCCTCTTGATCGTGCGTCACGTAGACGACGGTGAGGTTGAGCCCCTGCTGCAGGGCGCGGATATCCGCCCGCACGCGGCGGCGGAGCTTCGCGTCCAGGTTGGACAGCGGCTCGTCGAAGAGCAGGACCTGCGGCTCCAGCACGATGGCGCGGGCGACCGCGACGCGCTGCTGCTGGCCGCCGGAGAGCTCGCTCGGCAGGCGCCGCTCGAAGCCGGCCAGACCCACGGCGCGCAGCTTCTCCGCCGCCATCGCCTCGGCCTGGGCCTTCCGGATGCCGGAGGCGCGGAGGCCATAGCAGGCGTTCTCCAGCACCGTCATGTGCGGGAAGAGCGCGTAGGACTGGAAGACCATGGAGACGTCGCGCTCGGCGGCGGAGAGATGCGTCACGTCCCGCCCGCCGATGAGGATGCGGCCCTCGTTCGGCTGCTCCAGCCCCGCGATCAGCCGCAGCGTCGTCGTCTTGCCGCAGCCCGACGGCCCGAGCAGCGTCACCAGCGTGCCGCGGGCGATGGTGAAGCCGACCGCGTCCACGGCCTTCACCGTGCCGTAGCGCTTCGTCACCGCCTCGAACACCACCGCCGGGCCGGTGGTCACCGCGGCCGTCATCCCGTCCATCGCTACACCCCCGCCGGGGCCGGGCGGGCGGCGACCGCGGCCTCCCGCTCCACCTCCCGACGGCCGATCTTGCGCTCGCCCACCAGGGCCTGGATCGCCAGCAGCGCCGTTACCATGATGGCGATCAGCACGGCGGAGTAGACGATGGCGATGCCGTGCTCCCCGAACTCCGCCCGGCCGACGATGTAGACGGTGGCCAGGTTGTACTCCCCGCTGACGAGGAAGATGACCGCGCTGACCGAGGTGATGGCGCGCACGAAGGCGTAGACCATGCTCGTCGCGATGGCCGGGCGCAGGATCGGCAGGATCACCCGGCGCAGCGTCGCCGCCGACCGCGCGCCGAGGGTGAGGGATGCCTCGTCCAGGCTCTTGTCCACCTGCGCCAGCCCGGCGATCCCGGCGCGGATGCCCACGGGCATGTTCCGGAAGATGAAGGCCACCACCATGATCATCGCCGTTCCCGTCAGCTCGATCGGCGGCACGTTGAAGGCGAGGATGTAGGAGATGCCGATGACGGTGCCGGGGATGGCGAAGCTCATCATCGTCATGAACTCGAACAGCGCCCGCCCGGCGAAGCGCTGGCGGGAGAGCAGGTAGGCGGTCAGGATCCCGAGCGCCGCGGTCAGCGGCATGGACATCAGCGCCACTTGCAGGGTGGTCAGGAGCGAGCTCCAGGCCGATCCCGCCAGGAACCAGCCGGAGACGCCGTGCTCGATCCGGAAGGCGGTCAGGAAGTGTTCGAGCGTCGGCGTGTTGTCCGTGCCGATGGACTTCACGAAGCCGCCCGCCAGGATGATGCCGTACACCGCCGTGGTCAGCACGAGCCAGGGGATGACGGCGCCGTAGCACGCCACCCGCAGCCCGTGCGGCAGTCGCGCCGGCAGGCCGCTGTCGCCCTTGCCGGAGACCGTGACGTAGGAGCGACGGCCGAGCCAGAGCCGCTGCAGCAGGAAGGCCGAGAGGGTGAAGGTCAGCAGCACGATCGCCAGCACCGCCGCCTGCCCCTGGTCGTGCGCCGCACCCACCACGGCGAAGTAGATGGCAGTGGACAGCACCCGGAAGTTCCCGCCCAGCACCATCGGGTTGCCGAAGTCGGCCAGGCTCTCGATGAAGGCGATCAGGAAGGCGTTGGCGAGGCCCGGCCGGATCAGCGGCCAAGTGACGTGCCGGAAGGTCCGCCAGCGGCCCGAGCGGAGGGTGGAGGAGGCCTCCTCCAGGCTGGGCGACACGCCCTTCAGCACGCCGAGCAGCACGAGGTAGGAGATCGGCGTGAAAGCGAGGAGCTGCGCGATCACCAGCCCCGGCATCCCGTAGATCCAGCGGCTGCGCGGCAGGTCGAACAGGTCCCGCAGCAGGTTCGACACCATGCCCGACCGTCCGAAGAGCAGGATCAGCGCCAGACCGATGACGAAGGGCGGGGTGATGACCGGCAGCATGGAAATGATCCGCAGCAGCCGCGGGAACGGGAAGCGCGTCCGGGCCGAGATCAGGGCGAAGGCCAGCCCCAGCAGCGTGCTGAGCACCCCCACGATGGTCGCGAGCGCGAGGGAGTTCCACGCCACGCCGCAGCCCCGCGCGCCGGCGAGACAGTCGAGGCCCCAGATGGAGGAATCTGCGATCTTCTCCGCGAAGAGGGGCAGGTCCACCGCCCCCGCATTGTCCTGGAAGGCGGAGACGAGGACGCAGGCGATGGGATAGCCGACGAAGACGAGGATCGAGCCGCAGACGAGACCGATGGCGCCGACCGTGAAGACCTCGCCGCCGCACCAGCCGCGCCAGGCGAGCCCGTAGGCCACCAGCATCATCGCCGTGACGGCGTAGAACAGCGCGCCCCAGCCGAGCGGCGGCTGGCCGGCGGAGCCCTCGAAGATCGCGGCCAGCGCGTCCAGCCGCAGCCCGTGAGTGCGAAGGCCGAAGGCCTCGGCCACCAGCCAAGCGAGGGCGAGACCCCCGGCCCAGACGAGGAGGCGGGACGACCGCGCCGCGATCCCCCAGGCCGCGAGCAGCAGCGGCGGGATCAGCAGCAGCAGCCAGGGACGGCCGGACAGGCCCTGGAAGAGGGCGGGCCGCGCCTCGGCCCAGCTGGCGCCGAGCACGCCGCGCTCCAGCCCGTACCAGGGCAGGACGAGCACCGCCGCGACCGCGGCCGTCCACCAGAGCCACGCCCCGTGCGGGGCGCGGCTGCTCGTCCCTTTCCGCATCACCGCCGCCCCTACCGGGCGTTCTTCACCTCTCGGGTCCAGCGCGCCAGTAGCCGCGTCCGCTCGGCGGTGGAGCCGTAGCGCGCGAAGTCATAGTCGATCAGCCGGATCTGGCTGAGGTCCGGCGCGCCCGGCGGCATCGGCGTCGCGGGGTTGGACGGCACCTGGAGCGAGCCGTTCGTGGCCCCGAGCGCCTGCGCCGCCGGCGTCAGCACCCATTCGTAGAAGCGCCGCGCCTGCTCGGGGTTCCGCGCCCCGCGCACGATGCTCATGGAGCCGATCTCGTAGCCCGTACCTTCACACGGGGAGACGACGCGGACATTCGGGTTGGCGCGCTGCGCGTCGATCGCGTCGTGCTGGAAGACGACCCCGATCAGCGTCTCGCCCCGCGCGGTCGCCTGGGCCGGCGCCGCGCCGATCGAGGGATACTGGTCGATGTTCCGGTGCAGGCGCTTGAGGTAGTCGAAGGCCGGCTCCTCTCCCATCAGCTGCACCATCGTCGCCAGCATGGTGTAGGCGGTGCCGGAGGCGTTGGGATCGGCCATCTGCACCTCGCCCCGGAACTCCGGGCGCAGCAGGTCGGACCAGCAGCGCGGCGCGGTCAGGTTGCGGCGGCGCAGCTCCGTCTCGTTATAGCCGTAGCCCAGCGCGCCCATGTAGACGCCGACCGTGCGGTTGTTGGACCGCTCCGCCTGGCGCCGCGCCCAGTCCTGGAGCTGGGGCAGGGTGGGGGACTGGTAGGGCTCGGTCAGCTCCTCCGCCGCGGCCTGGAGGTGCGGGTCGCCGGTGCCGCCGAACCAGACGTCACCGCGCGGGTTGTTCCGCTCGGCGCGCAGGCGGGCATACATCTCGCCGGAGCTCTGCCGCGTCATGTCCACGCGGATGCCGGTCTGCTGCTGGAAGGCGGTGGCCAGCGCCCGGCACCACTGCTCGTTCACCGAGCAGTACATGACAAGGTTTCCCTGCGCCCGCGCCGCGCCGCTTCCCAGCGCGAGGAATCCGCCCAGCATCAGGGCGGCCTTCAGCAGCGCTCTCCTGGCCATCACTCTCTCCTCCCGGGCGTCGTGCGCGGCGCCTCGACTCGTTCTCAGGCGGGCAGCCCGGCCTCCCGCGCGAAGCGGGCGAGGTTCCGGCAGCCCATGGTGGCGTAGTGTAGCGGATTGGCCTTCTCGGGGTCCTGCTCGGCCTCGATGACCAACCATCCACGATAATGTGGAAGTTCCGACAGCACGGCGCGGAAGTCCACCATCCCGTCGCCGGGCACGGTGAAGACCCCCTCCACCACGGCGTCCAGGAAGCTCAGCCCGTCCTGCCACACCCGCCCCATCACGGGCTGCCGGATGTCCTTCGTGTGGACGTGGCCGATGCGGTCCCGGTAGGTGCGGGCCAGCGCCACGGGATCGGCGCCGCCGAAGGTGGCGTGGCCCGTGTCCAGCAGGAGCTTCACGGAGTCGCCGGTCGAATCCATCAGCCGCGCGATCTCCTCCGCGCTCTCGACCACCGTGCCCATGTGGTGGTGGTAGACGAGCGCCAGCCCGGCATCGGCCACGGCCTTGCCGACCTCCGTCATCCGGGCGCCGAACCCGCGCCAGTCGCCGGCTTCCAGCCGCGGACGCTTGGCGAGGGGGATGGACTGGTCCCCATGGATGGCGTTGGAGGTCTCGGCGAAGATCAGCACATTCGCGCCGCAGTCCCGCAGCAGGTTCAGATGCGGCTGGATGGCGGCGATCTCCGCCCTCGCGTCGCGCCGCAGCAGCTCGGCCGAATACCAACCGGACACCAGCGCCAGGCCGTGCGCGTCCAGCACGGCGTTCAGCTCCGGCGCGGTGCGCGGGAACTTGTGGCCCAGCTCGATGCCCTCGAAGCCCGCCTGCTTGGCCTCGGCCAAGCAGGTCTCCAGCGGCGTGGCACCGCCCAGGGTCCGCAGGTCGTCATTGGACCAGGCGATGGGATTGGTGCCCAGCCGGATGCGCGTGTCGCTCATGGATTCCTCAGCCGCCCAGCACCTGGTTGGCGCGGGCCTCGTCGTAGCGGGTCCGGGCGGCGCGGACCTCCTCGCGCACCGAGACGGCGGGCACGCCCACGTCCCACCAATGCCCGCCCGCCCCGGTGGAGATCGCCGGATCGGTCTCGATCACCAGCACGGTGGTCCGGTCGGCGGTGCGGGCGCGGGCGATGGCCGCCTCCAGCTCCCGCAGGCTGCCGACCTTCTCCGCGATCGCGCCGAGGCTCTCGGCATGGGCGCGGAAGTCCACGGGCGGATGCGCCGGGTCCAGCAGGTTGTTGAAGGCGGCGCCGCCCGTCGCGCCCTGCAGCCGGTTGATGCAGCCATAGCCCCGGTTGTCCACCAGCACGACCGTCAGCCGCAGCCCGAGCGCGACGGAGGTCGCGATCTCCGAGTTCATCATGAGGTAGGAGCCGTCCCCCACCATCACGACCACCTCCGCCTTCGGGCGCGCGAGCTTCACGCCGAGGCCGCCGGCGATCTCGTAGCCCATGCAGGAATAGCCGTATTCCAGGTGGTAGGAGCCCGGCGCGCCGGCCTGCCAGAGCTTGTGCAGCTCGCCCGGCAGCCCGCCCGCGGCGCCGACGATCACCGTCTCCGGCCCTGTAGCGCGCTGCACCGCGCCGATCACCTGCGCGTCCGAGGGAAGAGCGGCGTCCGTGGGCGCGGTGAAGGAAGCGGCCTCCCGGAACCAACTCTCCCGCGCGTCCCGTGCAGTGGCGGCCCAGTCGCGGGGCGCGCGGTGGCCGGACAGGGCTTCGGTCAGGGCCTCCAGCCCTTCCCGCGCATCCGCCACCAGGGGCAGGGCGGCGTGCTTGGCGGCGTCGAAGCCCTGCACGTTCAGCCCGATCAGCGCCCGGCCCGGGTTGCGGAACAGGGCGCGGGAGCCGGTGGTGAAATCCTGCAATCGCGTGCCGATCGCCAGCACGACGTCGGCCTCCGCCGCCAGCCGGTTCGCGGCGGCCGTGCCGGTCACGCCGATGGCGCCGAGGTTCCAGGGATGATCATGCGGCAGGGAGGACTTCCCGGCCTGCGTTTCCGCGACGGGGATGCCGTGGGCCTCGGCAAAGCGCGCCAGGGCGTCGGTCGCGCCGGCGTAGTGCACGCCGCCACCCGCCACGATCAGCGGCCGCTCCGCCGCGCGCAGCCGTTCCACGGCGACCTGCAATTCATCCCGGTCCGGGCGGGGGCGGCGGGGCGACCGGCGGCGCGGCGCGAAGAAGCTCTCCGGCCAGTCGAAGGCCTCGGCCTGCGCGTCCTGGCAGAGGGCGAGCGTCACCGGGCCGCATTCCGCCGGATCGGTCAGCACGGCCATGGCGCGGGGGAGGGCGGCGAGAAGCTGCTCCGGCCGCGCGATCCGGTCGAAATACCGGGAGACCGGGCGGAAGCAGTCATTCGCGCTGACCGTCGCGTCGCCGGGGACCTCGATCTGCTGCAGCACGGGATCGGGCCGCCGGTCGGCGAAGACGTCGCCCGGCAGCAGCAGCACGGGAAGCCGGTTCACATGCGCCAGCGCGGCCGCCGTCACCATGTTCGTCGCGCCGGGCCCGATGGAGGTGGTGCAGGCCATCATCCGCCGTCGGTTGCTCGCCTTGGCGAAGGCGATTGCCGCATGCGCCATCGCCTGCTCGTTATGCGCGCGCAGCGTCGGCAGGCGGTCGCGCACGCCGTGCAGCGCCTCCCCGATGGCCGCGACGTTGCCGTGCCCGAAGATCGCCCAGACGCCGGCGAAGAGCGGCTGTCCGTCCCCCGCCTGCTGCGCCGCGAGGTAGCGGACCAGCGCCTGCGCCGTCGTCAACCGGATGGTGCTCAAGGGCAGGGACCGTGGAAAGCGTTCGCGCATGGCGCCATGGTGATCCTGGCCGCTTTCCCCGCCGTGGCGGCGCGGCCATCCTCCCTCGACGCGACTCTCATGGGCGATCTACCATGTGTCAATCGCGTGTCACTTTCATGACAGCTCCATCTCCCTGACAGGTCCGGCACAGCCGGCGGAGGAAGCGTGATCAGCATCGCCGTCATCGGCGCGGGGCGGATCGGGAAGATCCACGCGCGCAACGTGGCCCTGCATCCCCGGGCGCGCCTCGCCGGCGTGACCGACCCGGACGCCGGGGCGGCCGAGGCCCTGGCCGCGGCCTGGGGCGCCCCCGCCCTCGCGCTCGAGGACGCCTTTCGCGCGGACGTCGTCCTCATCTGCTCCCCCACACCGACCCATGCCGACTACATCGAACGGGCCGCCTCCGCTGGGAAGGCGGTGTTCTGTGAAAAGCCCGTGGATCTTTCGTCGGACCGGGTCCGCACCTGCCTGGCCGCCGTGCGCCGCGCCGGCATCCCGCTGATGGTCGGATTCAACCGCCGCTTCGACCCGAGCTTCGCGAGCCTCCGCCGCCGGCTGGAGGCGGGGGAGATCGGGCGGCTGGAGGTGCTCTCCATCACCAGCCGCGACCCGTCCCCGCCGCCCGCGACCTATGCCGCGCAATCCGGCGGCATCTTCCGGGATATGGCGATCCACGACCTCGACATGGCGCGCTTCCTCCTGCGGGAGGAGCCGACGGAGGTCTATGTCGCCGCCGCCTCCCTCGTGGACCCGGAGATCGGGCGGGCCGGGGACTACGACACCGCGGTCATCACCCTGAAGACGGCGAGCGGCGCGCTGTGCCAGATCTCCAACTCCCGCCGCGCGACCTATGGCTACGACCAGCGGATCGAGCTGCACGGCTCGCTCGGCCTGCTGCGCGCCGGGAACGCCACGGCCACCACCGTGGAATTCGCCGGCACGGCGGGCTTCGCGACCGATCCCGCGCTGCCCTTCTTCCTGGAGCGCTACGACGCCGCCTATCGCGCGGAGCTCGACGCCTTCCTGGCCGCGGTGCTGGACGGCGCGCCCATGTCCCCGGACGGCGAGGACGGGCTGCGCGCGCTGCTGCTGGCCGACGCGGCGACCGAATCCGCCCAGACCGGCCGACCCGTCGTCCTGTGATGGATCGGTCCATGCGCTCGGACGCGCGGGGCGGCTCGATCGGTTCCAACCGACCTTTGTTCTGATCCCTTTTCAGGGTGGCACCGGGAGGCGCTGCCTCCCGGACCCTCCGCCGGGGGGCAAACGTGCCCCCCGGACCCCGCGGGCTGCTTCGATTCGACGCGGTCCAGGGGCGCGTTCGCCCCTGGTGGTTGGGGTCTGGGGAAGGCGACGCCTTCCCCAGCGATACTGGTCCCAACAGGTCAGGACCGATCCATGGCCCAACGCGCCGCGTTGCCGCGCCGGCTACCCCCCGGCACCATGGCGCCACAAGCGGAGTGTCCGGATGTATTTCGACCTGCGGCTGTGGCGTCTGACCGAGGGGCTGCGGTCCGCCATGCTGGGCGTGACGCTGCTCGGCCTGCTGGCGCTGGCGGCCGGGATCGCCCGCTTCGCCTTCCTGGGCGCCGCGCTGGCCCGGATCTTCGCGGGCGCCGGGCTGGCGGAGGCGGCGCCGCTGCTGGCGGGCGCGGCCGTGGCCGTGCTGCTCCGCGCGGGGCTCGACCATCTCCGCACGCTTCACGCCCACCGCACGGCCGCAGCGGTGCAGACCCGGCTGCGCGGCGACCTGTTCGACCGGATCGCGGCGCTCGGCCCCGCCTGGTTCGCCGGGGCGCGCACGGGCGGCGTGATGCTCTCGGTCGTGGATGGGGTGGAGCAGCTCCAGACCTTCTTCGGCCAGTACCTGCCGCAACTCGCCATCGCCGCCCTGGCGCCGCTCGCGATTTTCGCCTTCATGGCCTTCTGGGACGTGCCGGTGGCGCTGGTGCTGCTGGCGGCGGCGCTGCTGACGTTGGTGCTGCCGGCCGCGGTGCATCGCTGGGACCGCCGCGCCGCGATCGCACGGCAGGCGTCCTTCAAGGCCTTCGGCGCGGAGTTCCTGGACGCGGTGCAGGGGCTGCCCACCCTCCAGGCCTTCGGACAGAGCCGCCCCTATGGGGAGCGGCTGGCCGCCCGCGCCCGCGCCCTCTACCGGAGCACCTTCTGGGTGCTGGCGTTGGGCGTGCTGACGCGCGGCATCACCGACACCGGCATGGCGCTCGGCGCGGCGCTGGCGATGATTCTCGGCGCCCACCGCGTCGCCGCCGGGGAGATGAGCCTGGAGGCGCTGCTGGTCGTCCTGATGGCCGGCACCGAGATCTTCCGCCCCCTGCGCGACCTGCGCTCCGTGCTGCACCAGGGGATGATCGGCCAGTCCGCGGCATCAGGCATCCATGAGCTGCTGCGGGCGGAGCCGCTGGTGCCGCCGGGCGGCGCGGCACTCGCCGCTTCCATGGGTTCAGCGCCCGCCATCGCCTTCGAGAGCGTGACCTTCGCGTATCCCGGTGGCCGGCGGCCCGCCCACGCCGGGCTGACCTTCACCGTCCGCCCCGGGGAGCGCGTGGGCATCGTGGGGCCGAGCGGCGCCGGCAAGTCCTCCATCCTGCGGCTGCTGCTGCGCCAGCACGACCCGCAATCCGGCACGGTCCGCATCGGCGGGCAGGACCTGCGCGGCCTCGATCCCGCAGCCATCGCGGCGCAGGTCGCGGTGGTCGCCCAGGATAGCACCCTGTTCCACGGCACGGTGGCGGAGAACCTGCGCCTGGGCCGGCCGGAGGCGACCGGGGCCGAGCTGGAGGCGGCCTGCCGCGCCGCCAACGCGCACGACTTCGTCACGGCCCTCCCCGGCGGCTACGAGGCGCTGATCGGGGAGCGCGGCGCGCGGCTCTCCGGCGGGCAGCGGCAGCGCCTGGCCATCGTCCGCGCCCTGCTGCGGGACGCGCCGATCCTCGTGCTGGACGAGGCGCTCTCGGCCGTGGACGCGGAGAACGAGGCGGTGATCCAGCAGGCGCTGGACCGGCTGATGCAGGGCCGCACGACGCTGATCCTCGCGCACCGGCTGTCCAGCGTGATCGGCGCCGACCGCATCCTCGTGCTGTCGGACGGGCAGCTGGCCGAATCCGGCACCCATACGGAACTGATGCGGCGGGACGGCCTCTACCGCCGCCTGATGGGCGCCCAGGCCGCGGAGCGCGGCCCCGCCGCGACCGCCGACACCCTGCCGATGGTTCCGCCCGCGCCCGCCGCGGAGCCGGAGGCGGCGCCCCGTCCCCTGACCGAGGACGCGGCCGCCATCGGCTGGCGCGAGACCTTCGGGAGCCTGCTCCGCTACATCGCGCCCTGGCGCGGCCGTATGACGCTGACGATCCTCTTCGGCATCGGCCGCGTTACCGCCTTCATCGGCGTCGGCGTGCTCGGGGCTCTGCTGATCGGGGCGGTGCGGGACGGGCAGCCCGTGCTGGGGCTGTCCATCGCGCTGCTGGTGGCGGCGCCGCTCGCGGGCGGGCTGCACTGGCTGGAATCCTGGCTCGCGCATGACATGGCCTATCGCCTGCTGGCGGAGATGCGGATCGCCCTCTTCGCCCGGCTGGACGCGCTGGGCCCGGCCTTCCTGCTGCGGCGCCGGGCCGGGGACCTCGTCTCCCTCGCGACCGCGGACGTGGAGACGGTGGAGTATTTCTACGCCCACACCGTGGCCCCGGCCTTCGTGGCCGTGCTGGTGCCGGTGACGGTGCTGGTGGTGCTGGCGGTCATGGCTTGGCCGTTGGCCCTCGTCCTGTCCCCCTTCCTGCTGTTCGCGGCGCTGTCGCCGCTCCGGGGGCGCGCCCGCATCGATGCGCTGGGCGGCGCGGCGCGGAAGGCGCTGGGCGGGATGGGCGCGCATGTCGCAGAGACCATCCAGGGCCTGTCCGACCTGCTGGCCTTCCAGGCCGTGGGCGCGCGCAAGGCCGCCTTTCTCTCCCATGTGGCGGCGTACCGGGAGCACCGGCTGGCGCTGCAGCACGACCTGTCCCGCGCCTCCGCGGGGCTGGAGATCGCGACGGGCCTCGGCGGGCTGGCGGTGGCGGCCACGGGCGCTGCCCTCGTCGCCGCCGGGCGGCTGGAGGCGGGGCTGCTGCCGGTGGCCATCCTGCTGGCCATCGCCGCCTTCCTCCCGGTCTCGGAGATCGCGCAGGTCGGGCGGCAGCTCGCCGACACCATCGCCTCCACCCGCCGCCTGCGGACGGTGGAGCGGGAGGTGCCGACGGTGGTGGACGGCATGCAGGAGCCGGCGACCCGTCCCGGCGGTTCCGCGGTGGCCTTCGAGGCAGTGCGCTTCGCCTATCCGGACCGGGCACGGCCGGCGCTGGACGGTGCCTCCCTGACCGTGCCGGCGGGGCGGACCGTGGCGCTGGTCGGGCCTTCCGGCGCCGGCAAGTCCACCGTCGCCGCGCTGATGCTGCGCTTCTGGGACCCGCAGGCCGGGCGGGTGACGCTGGACGGGGCCGACCTGCGCGATCTGACGCTGGACGGGCTGCGCCGCCACGTCGCGCTGGTGGCGCAGGACACCTACCTCTTCAACGACACGCTGGAGGCCAACATCCGCCTTGCCCGGCCGGAGGCGGACGCGGCGGCGCTGGCGCGGGCGATCGAGCGCGCCGCGCTGTCCGACTTCGTGGCGGGCCTGCCGGAGGGGCTGGCCACGCGCGTGGGGGAGCGGGGCGTGCAGCTCTCGGGCGGGCAGCGGCAGCGCATCGCCATCGCCCGCGCCTTCCTGAAGGATGCGCCGGTGCTGGTGCTGGACGAGGCGACCTCGCACCTCGACGCGATCAGCGAGGCGCAGGTGCGCGCCGCGCTGGAGGCGCTGATGAGGGACCGCACGGTGCTGGTGATCGCCCATCGCCTGTCCACCATCCGCGGCGCCGACGCGATCGTGGTGATGCAGGACGGCCGCGTGGTCGAGGTGGGCACGCATGCCGAGCTCCTCGCCCGCCGTGGGGCCTATGCGCGGCTGCTCGCCTGGCAGGTGGCGGGGGGACTGGCCGCCTGATCCCGGGGGAGGGCGGTCCGGGCCGCCGCGCTATCCCGGCGCGGTCCGCGCGATCTCCTGCAACTGCCGGCTGATGAGCTGGCCGTTCTCCTGCAGGTCCCGCGCCAGCGCGTCGCGCGCCGCGCGGGAATCGCGCCGTCGCAGCGCATCGAGCAGGGAGACATGCGCGTGCCGGGCGGGGTCCTGGGGCGCCGGGACCACGTAGCAGAGCCGCAGCGTCGGTCCGCACTGCATCCACAGCCCCTCGACGAGGCGGGCGAGGACCGGCAGGGCCGCCGCCTCGATCAGGGCGAAGTGGAAGCGCTCGTTCTCGGCCAGGATGGCCTCGACGTTGCCCGCCGCCTTGGCCCTGGCGACGCGGTCGTGGATCGCGGCCAGCGCGGCGATCTCCTCCGCCGTCGCACGCTCTGCGGCGCGGGCGGCGGCCCGGCCCTCGAGCTCGATGCGGAGGTCGAGGATCTCCGCATAGCGATCGGGGGTGAGCTCCGGGACATGGGCGATGCCCCGCCCGTCCAGGTCCAGCGCGCCCTCGGAGGCGAGGCGCAGCAGCGCCTCCCGCACCGGGGTGGGGCTGACGTCCATCTCGGCCGCGATGGAGCGATGCACGAGGCGCTGGCCCGGCTTCAGGCCGCCGCGCATCAGCGCGCCCCGCAGCGTCCGGTAAACCTTCGTCGCCAGGCTCTCGTCCCGTTCCACCGGCAGGAAGGCCCGGTCGGGGTGTGTCACGCTCATCGCCGCTTCCGGCCCCGGTCCTCACGCATGCCGCATCCTAGTGCAGGCTTCGGCTTGACACGATGACCTCTGTTGTTTGCTATAGCAAATAACCTGAGCTGCTGAGCGGAATGCCCGAGACCGTTGCCGCCCCGGCGCCCAACGCGAGTGTCGCGCTGCGGCTGGCCGAAGCCTTCGCGCGCCATGGCGTGACGCTCACCTTCGGGCAGAGCCTGCCGAGCGCCTTCCACCTCGCGGCGCCGCATGTCGGCATCGCGCAGAAGGTGTACCGGCAGGAGAATGCCGGCGGCGCCATGGCGGACGGCTATGCCCGCATCTCCCACAAGGTCGGGGTGGTGACGGCGCAGAACGGCCCGGCCGCGACCCTTCTCGTGCCGCCGCTGGCCGAGGCGCTGAAGGCCTCGGTGCCGATCGTCGCGCTGGTGCAGGAGGTCACGCGCGACGCGATGGACCGGAATGCCTTCCAGGACCTGGACCACATCCGGATGTTCGAACCGGTGGCGAAGTGGGTCCGGCGGGTGGAGCGCGCGGACCGGCTGGAGGACTATGTCGACATGGCCTTCACCGCGGCGGCCTCCGGCCGGCCCGGCCCGGCCGTGCTGCTGGTCCCGGCGGACCTGCTGACCGAGAACGCGCCGCCGCCCTCGCCACGGCGCGCCAGCCTCGGCACCTATCCGTTGGACCGCGTGACCGCATCGGCGGAGGTGGTGGAGGCGGCGGCGGCGTTGCTGGCCGGCGCGGCGCACCCGCTGGTGGTGGCGGGAGGCGGCGTCCACCTGTCGGACGCGGCCGCGGAGCTGGCGGCGCTGCAACGGGACGCGCACCTGCCGGTGGCCACCACGGTGATGGGCAAGGGGGCGGTGGACGAGACGCACCCGCTGAGCCTCGGCATCATCGGCTACTTCATGGGGCTGGGCAGCCGCACCCACCGGATGCGGCCGATGGTGGACCGGGCCGACGTCGTCCTGCTCATCGGCACGCGCACGAACCAGAACGGCACGGATAGCTGGAAGCTCTTCCCGAAGGGCGCGCGGTTCATCCACCTGGACGCCGATCCGCTGGAGATCGGCCGGAACTACGAGGCGCTGCGCCTGCTGGGCGACGCGAAGCTCACCCTGGCGGCGCTGCGGGACGCGATGCGCCGCCGCGATCTGGCCGCGCGTTCCGCCGCGCGCCCGGCGCTGGAGGCGGAGATCCGCGACGGCGTGGCCCACTGGCGCGAGACGGTGGCGGGCGTGTGCGGCCGCGGCGGCGGGCCGGTGCGGCCGGAGCGGGTCATGGCGGAGCTCGACCGCCGCCTGCGTCCCGACGACATCGCCGTGGCGGATGCGAGCTACTCCTCCATCTGGATCACGAACTACCTGACGTCCCGCCGCGCCGGGCAGCGCTTCCTGACGCCGCGCGGGCTGGCGGGGCTGGGCTGGGGCCTGCCGCTGGCGATCGGCGCGCAGGTCGCGGCGCCCGACCGCCGCGTCGTCTGCCTCGCGGGCGATGGCGGCTTCGGCCATTCCTGGGCGGAGCTGGAGACGATGCGCCGCCTGCGGACGCCGATCACGCTCATCGTGCTGAACAACGGCATCCTCGGCTACCAGAAGCACGCCGAGGACGTGAAGTTCGGCGACCACACCATCGCCTGCGACTTCGAATCCGTGGACCATGCCGGCATCGCGCGGTGCTGCGGCGTCCGGGGTGTGCGGCTGGAGAGCGGGGAGGCGGTGGGGCCGGCCCTGGACGAGGCCTTCGCCTCCGGCGAGCCGACGCTGATCGAGGTCATCACCGACCCGGACGCGAAGCCGCCCATCGGCTTCTACGCCGGCCGTTTCCCCGAGCCGTTCTGAGGCGCCCGCGATGTCCGCCCCGAAGACGGCCGACAGGATCGCGCTGGTGACGGGCGCCGCGCGCGGCCTCGGCGCCGCGATCGCCACGCGGCTGGCCGCGGCGGGGCATCCGGTGGTGCTGGCGGATGTGCTGGAGGGCGTGGAGGACGTCGCCGCCCGGCTGCGCGCGGCCGGCCATGCGGCGCGCGCCATCCGCCTGGACGTAAGCGACGAGGCCGCCGTCGGCGCCCTGCCCGAGGCGCTCGGCGACTGGTGGCCCCGCCTGTCCATCCTGGTCAACAACGCCGGCATCTCGCCCAAGGTGGAGGGCCGCAAGCGCCCGGTGGCGGAGATCCCGCTGGAGGAGTGGAACCGCGTCATGGCGGTGAACCTGACCGGCCCCTTCCTGCTGTCCCGCCTGTGCATCCCGGTGATGCGCGCGCAGGGCTGGGGCCGCATCGTCATGATGACGAGCCAGGCCGCCCATGTGCCGAGCAGCATCACCGGTGCCTATTACGGCACCTCCAAGGCCGGGCTGATGGGCTTTGCCCGCAATCTGGCGGCGGAGCTCGGGCCGGACGGGATCACCGTGAACAGCGTCGCGCCCGGCCGCATCAACAGCGACATGGTCGCCGGCGCCGCGCCGGGGATGAACGAGGCCTTCCTGGCCCGCATCCCGCTCGGCCGCTTCGGCGAGCCGCAGGACGTGGCGGAGGTCGTCGCCTTCCTCGTCTCGGACGCCGCCGGCTACCTCACCGGCACCACCATCGACGTCGGCGGCGGGAGCTACATGCCGTGAGCCCCGCCGCTGCAGGATCAGGAGAGCGCGATGGGTGAGCCCATCTTCTACGTCGTCGAGATCGATCCGCCGGCCGAGGCGCTGCCGGACTTCGCGGCCTGGTACGCCTTCGCCCACGCGCCGCATCTGTTCAACGGGGGCTTCACCAACTGCACCTCCTATGTCGGGGTGTCCGGCACGATGGCGGTGGTGGACATCTACCAGTCCGACGACTGGTCCATGTTCCAGCGGCCGGCCTTCCAGCGCTACATCCCGATCGCCGTGGCCGATCCCTTCCGGCCGGACGCGATCCGGGGGCGGCGCAACAGCCGCACCGTCTATCACCACCACCCCGATACGCCGCTGCCCCTGCGTGACGCCGCTCTGCCGCTGGACACGGACTGGATCATGATCTGGCGGATGGAGGGCGACGCGGCGCTGGAGGCGCGCATCGCCGACTGGCTTCGGGATGGCGGCGCGGAGAGGCTGACCGGCCTCGGCGCCCGCGGCATCCGGCTGCTGCATCGCGGGCCGGACGCGCCGACCGGACCGTCCATTCGTCCGGCACTGGCCGTCGTGACGGAATGGGCGGCGCAGCCGGCGTATCCGGCGGGGCTGCCCGACTGGCTCTCCGCCCTCATCGACCCGGCGCAGGGCTTCATCGGCTGGCGCCTCTATCCCTGGGCGATGGACACCAGGCTGCGCCTGGGCACCGCACCCGCCCGCATCGGAGATGCCGCATGAGCCAGCTCTTCCAGCCCATCACCCTGCGCGGCCTGACGCTGCCGAACCGCATCGTCATCGCCCCGATGTGCGAGTTCAGCGCGGTGAACGGCAACGCGACGGACTGGCACGTCATCCATCTCGGCCACCTCGCCCTGTCGGGGGCCGGGCTCCTGATCATCGAGGCGACGGGGGTCGAGCCGCGCGGGCGGATCAGCCGCGAATGCCTCGGCCTCTACAACGACGAGAACGAGGAGGCGCTGGGCCGCGTGCTGCGCATCGTGCGGAAGTACAGCGCGATGCCCATCGGGCTGCAGCTCGGCCACGCCGGGCGAAAGGCGTCCGTGCTCAACCCCACCGCCGGCCGCCGCTTCGGCCATGCTCCGATCGAGGAGGGCGGCTGGCAGCCGATCGGACCGTCTCCGCTGCCCTGGGCCGAGGGCTGGCCGATCCCGCGCGAGATGACGAAGACCGACATGCAGGAGGTGATCGCCGGCTTCGTGGACGCCACGCGCCGCTGCGCCCGGCTCGGCATCGATCTGATCGAGATCCACGGCGCGCATGGCTATCTTATGAGCAGCTTTCTCTCACCCATCGCGAACCAGCGCACGGACGAGTACGGCGGCAGCCTGGAAAACCGGATGCGCTTCCCGCTGGAGATCTACGACGCGGTGCGCGCGGCCTGGCCGGAGGACCGGCCGCTGGGTGTCCGCTTCAACGGCACGGACTGGGACGAGCGCGGCATCAACACGGAGGAGGCGGTCGCCTTCGGGAAAGAGCTGGCGCGCCGCGGCTGCGACTATGCCGACATGTCGAGCGGCGGCAACGGCTTCGCCACCATCCCCAACGCGCCTGGCTACCAGGTGCCCTTCGCGACGGCGGTGAAGGAGGGCACGGGCATGGCGACCATGGCCGTCGGCCTGATCCGGGAGGCGACGCATGCCGAATCCATCGTCGCCTCCGGCCATGCGGACATGGTGGCGATCGGGCGCGGCATCCTGAACGACCCGCGCTGGCCCTGGCACGCGGCGGAGGAGCTGGGCGTGCAGATCGAGGTGCCGCGGCCCTATGTCCGCGCCGCCAGCCGCAAGACGGTCGTCAACTCCTATGCCCGCTGAGCGTCGCTGATGCCCGAGCCGAAGCGCTGGCACATCGACCTGCCCGGCACGCGGGTGGACGAGTTCCCCTGGCGCATCCACGCGCTGGAATTCGGCCGGGGAGGGTCCGCGACCGCCATCCTGGCGGGCATCATCGGCGACAAGCCGCTGGGCGTGCTGGCGATGCACGCGCTGGCGGCACGGCTGGCGACGCTGCCGGTGAAGGGCAAGGTGCTGATCCTGCCGATGGTCAATCCCTTCGGTTTCCAGGGCGGGACGCGGCACAATCCCGACCTCGTCGAGCTGAACCGGCGCTTCCCGGGCTCGCCGAGCGGTTCCGTCTCGGACCAGTTGGCCCACGCGCTGTTCCATGCGCTGAAGGAGCGGGTGGACTGCGTGATCGACGTGCATTCCGGCACGCCGGTGCGCGCCACCGAGTTTGCCTATGACTACGGCAACCTTGAGCTGACCGCCTCCTTCGGCTACATCCCCGTCATGGTCGGCCGCCACACGCCCGGCCAGCTCTGCACCGAGGCGAAGCGGGTGGGGATGCAGTCCGCCCTGATCGAGTTCGGCGGTGCCGACCGCAGCGACATGACGATGGCGGTCGAGGGCTGCCTGAACATGCTGCGCTTCCGCGGCCATCTGGACGATGCCCCGACGGGGCCGGACCGCGTGGATATCCTGGACCAGGTGAAGCTCTTCTTCGCCTCTCGTGACGGCGCCCTGTGCAGCGACTTCGGCGCGGAGAGGGTGGGCAAGCCGGTCGGGCCGGGCGTGATCGGCTGGGTCAGCAGCCTGACCACCGGGGAGCGGCTGGAGGAGTTCGTGGTGGACCCGATCGGGGTGGAGACCGGCACCGGGCCGGGCTTCGACCGCTGGGGCCCCGCCGTCATGAAGCCCTTCGTGCCGAAGGCGCCGCCGATCCTGATGGTGGGACAGGCCGTGCCCGCGATGGTGCGGCCGGGCACGCTGACCTACATGGCCGGCTGGGTCGGCCAGACGATCGCAACGCCGCGCCGCTGAGGCGCGAGAGGAGGCCCAGATGACCCGCAAGACCCTGCTGGCAGCATTCGCCCTCGCGGCATCGCTCGCGGCCCCTGCCGGCGCGCAGAGCGTGTTGCGCTACGCCCCGAGTTCCGATCTCGCCACGCTGGACGCGATGATCACGACGGCCACCACCGTCGGCCAGCACGGCAGCATGGTCTACGACACGCTCTACTCCCTGGACGAGAACCGGGAGCCGCGGCCGCAGATGGTGGGGCGGGAGGAGGTCTCCCCCGACGGCCTCACCTACCGCATGACGCTGCGGCCGAACCTTCGCTTCCACGACGGGCAGCCCGTGACGTCGGAGGACGTGGTGGCCTCCCTGAACCGGTGGATGGTGCGGGACACGCTCGGGCAGCTCATCAAGGCCAACCTCGTCTCCCTGACGGCGGAGGGCGGGGACACGGTGGTCTTCGTGCTCAGCCGGCCCTTTCCCTTCCTGCGCCTCGCGCTCGGCTCCATCGCCGGATCGCAGCCGATCATCTATCGGCGGCAGGACGCGGCGCAGGACCCGTTCCGTCCCATCACCACCGCGGTCGGCTCCGGCCCGTTCCGCTTCATCCCCAGCCGCTACATCCTCGGCGTCGGTGCGGCCTGGGAGCGCAACCCGGACTACGTGCCGCGGGACGAGCCGGTCAGCGGCCTCGCCGGCGGCAAGCGGGCGCTGGTGGACCGGGTGGAGCTGCACTTCATCCCCGACGCGGCCACGCGCGGCAACGCGCTGCGCCGCGGCGAGATCGACCTGATCGACCAGCTTCCCGCCGACATGATCCCGCTGCTGCAGCGGGACCGGAACGTCGTGGTCACGCGGATCTCGTCGCTGGCCTCGATCTCCTACCTCCGGCCGAACTTCCTGTTTCCGCCCTTCAACGACGTGCGCGCGCGGCAGGCGCTCGCGCTGGCCGTCAGCCAACCGGACTTCATGGCGGCGGGCTACGGCACGCAGGAATGGTGGCAGCCGGCCTGCTTCTCTTTCTTCGGCTGCGATACCCCGAACGGGGTGCAGGTGGGGTCCGAGCCCTATCGCCAGCAGAATCTGGAGCGGGCCCGCACCCTGCTGCGGGAGTCCGGCTACAACGGGGAGCGGATCGTGCTGATCGGCACCTCGGAGCTGCCGGCGCAGCAGGCTCTGGCGGAGGTGGCGGCCGACGCGCTGCGCCGCATCGGCGCGAATGTGGACCTGCAGCTCATGGACTTCGCCTCGGTGCAGGCGCGCCGGCTGTCCAAGGCGAATCCGAATGCCGGCGGCTGGCACCTGACGCCCTCCGCGCTGTCGGGCACGGGCATGTGGACGCCGCTGCTGAACGTGACGATCAACACGAATTGCGAGCAGCGGAACTACCTCGGCTGGCCCTGCAACGAGAACATCGAGCGGCTGCGCGCCGCCTATGCGGCGGAGCCCGACGCGGCGCGGCGGGCCGCCATCCTGGAGGAGATGTCGCGCGCGCTCTGGGAGTTCCTGCCGGTCATCCTGACGGGCAACTACTACTCGCCCTTCGCCTGGCGCCGGGAGGTCAGCGGCGTGATCCGCACGGCGCCGCTCGTCTTCTGGAATATCGAGAAGCGCTGATAGGCGCTTCCGCGTCTCCGACGGGCCGATCACTCGCGCCCGGTGGGGAGTGGGCTGCCGTTCGCGCCCGCTGTCAGGGACGCCTGAGCAGGAACGCCAGGCCGTCCCAGAGGGTGAAGGGCGAGGCGCCATTCACCGCCAGCTCCCACCCGCCCGCCGCAGCCCAGCGCGCCGCGTCGGCCCGGTCGAGCGCCGCGTCCCCGCGATAGGACAGGTTGAGGATCGCGAGCGCGCCGCCGTGACGGAGAAGGCGCGCCGCGTCGTCCAGGTGCCGCGCGAGGACCGGCCCGCCGGCCTGGACGAGGTAGGGAAAGCTGTCCACGGCCAGGAGGAGGTCGAAGCCGCCCGCCACGCCGGCGAGGTCGAGGCCCGAGGTCGTCTCGAAGCGAAGGCCGGAGGTGCCTCCGTGCCGGCGCCGCGCCTCCTCGACCATGCGCGGGGAGACGTCGAGACCGAGGACGGAGCGGCAGCGCGGTGCCAGGGCGGCCGCGATCCGGCCGATGCCGCAGCCGAGGTCCAGCACGTCGCGATCCGGTCCGATCAGCCCCTGCTGATCCAGCCAGGCGACGATCTCCCCGGTCCCGGCCGCGAGGATCGCCGGATCGCCGAGGGAATAGGCCGCGACACTGGCCTCCGGCGCATGGGAGACGGCCCGGTCGAACAGGGCGGCGATGGCGGCGACCGCCGCCTCCGGCACCGAACCGGTGGGATCGTGGGAGACCTCGGCCTCTCGGATCATGGCAGCGACGGTGCCGAGTTCCGTGCGCCGCGCCGAGACCAGCGCGTCCAGGCGCTGCCAGCGCGGATCCCCCGGGTCGCGGCGGGCGGCGACCTGCGCGGCCGCCTCGTCGGGCGCGGCACCGGTCAGAAGCAGCCGCGCCAGCGCGACCTCCGGGGAGATGCGGCCGGCGAGGCAGAGGTGGATGGGGTCCTCCGCCCCGCTCATGGCGGGATCAGGCGCCGGCCGGCGTTCCGGCGGTCCACGCCGCCCCAGGCGTACTTGTACGGCTCGCCGCCGCGCAGGAAGTGCAGCTCCCGCCGGCCCTCCGCCATCGCGCTCTCCACCACATGGCCGAGCAGGAGGGTGCCCGGGCTCTCGAAGCTCCGCGCCTCGTCGAAGCCGCTGAGGTAGAAGAGCAGGCGGTCCGGCCCGGCCGCGAGCACGTGGTAGACGGCGGCGATCGCGCCGCCGATCCGCAGCGCATAGAGGCGCAGGGCGCCGGCCGCGAAGAGATCGGGCAGCGCGGCGCGGTGGAAGGCGCGCACATCCGGGTTGCCGAGGACGCCGCCCTCCTCCCCGCGCCGCGTCCAGCGCGCACCGTGCATGGCGACCAGCGCGTCCCAGAAGGGCAGCACCTCATCGGCGCCGGCAACCTGGGCGCTCCAGCCGCCGGCGCGGTCGGCGCGGTGACGCGACATGCGGAGCTTGCGGAGCGTGCCGGCGGGGACGGGGCCGCGTAGCGCGTCAGGGTCCTCGGGCAGGACGAGGACGGGGCAGGGGCCGGCATCCCAGCCCTCCTCCCGCCAGCCCGGCAGGGCCGGAGCCGCCCGCAGCGCGGCGTGCGGCGGTAGGTCGGGAAGGTCGCAGCTCGTCACGCCGTCGTCGGCCGCGGTGTCCAGGACCGCCGCCAGAAGGGCCGAGGCTGCCCCGGCCGGGGCGGCGGGATCGAGCAGCGCGTCGAGGTAATCCGTGATGCCCACGCCCATCGGCAGCAGCTTCCGCTCCGCGCCTTCCTCCAGCAGGTAGAGGGGCAGCAGGCCGAGCAGCGCCGCATCGTCCCCCCGCAGCACGGCGACGCGGGGCCGGGCGGTGCCGAAGCTGTCCCACCAGGGCAGGACCCAGGCCGGCGACTGGAAGGGCGTGGTCGTCCCCGCCGCATCCGCCCGGTGCCAGAGCGCCTCCCACTCCGCGCGCAGCGCGCGGAAGGGGGCGTCGGACGTGATCAGATCAGTTCGCATGAGAACGGATGCCGGGAGGCGCCGCCTCCCGGACCCTCCGCCGGGGGGCGAACGCGCCCCCCGGACCCCGCGATCTCGTTTGACGCGGGTCCAGGGGGCGCGTTCGCCCCCTGGTGGATGGGGTCCGGGGAAGGCGACGCCTTCCCCGGGGCCAATGGCACCCATGCCGGCCAGCAGAAGGGCAGCCCGGTCTCAAGCCGCCAGCCGCCGATAGAGGGCCAGGTAATCCGCGACCATGCGGTCGGGACCGAAGCGCTCCCGCGCCGCCTGCCGGATGACCTCCGGATCGAGCGCGTCCACCTCCGCGATCGCCTGCGCCATCCCGGCCACGTCCGGGACAATGAAGCCGGTGCGGCCGTGCTCCACCACCTCCGGCAGCGCGCCCGACGCGAAGGCGATGACCGGCGTGCCGCAGGCGGCGGCCTCCATGGCGACGAGGGAGCTTGTCTCCGGCGCGGTGCTGGCGACCAGCACGCAGCGGGCCGCCCCCAGCAGCCGGCGCTTGCGCGCGAAGCCCACCGGCCCGAGGAAGCGCCGGTGCCGGTCCAGGCGCGGCCGGATCGCCTCGTTGAAGAAGCGCTGATGCGCCTCGTAGGGGAAGACCTCGCCGCCGACCAGCAGGGTCGCGCCGGCGGCGTGCGCCGCGTCCAGGGCGTGGTGCTGGCCCTTCTCCTCGCAGATGCGGCCGAGCGTCAGGGCGAAGCCGCGGCGGGCGTGGCGCGTGGCGGACAGGGCCCCCACTGGCACGCCGTTCAGCACGGGCGGCAGCAGCGGCGACGCCTGCCCCTCCAGCAGAGCGTGCTGCGAGGCGGAGACGCCGTGCAGCCAGGTGTCGGGCCGCTCGGGCCGCAGCGCCTGGGGCGGGTACCAGGAGGGCGGCAGGTGCAGCGTGGCCAGCACGGGCGGCCCCCGCGGCGGGTCCCACGGGGGAAGATAGGCGTGGAAGTCGATGCCGTGGAGGTGGACCACATCCACGCGGTCCGCCCGCAGCGCCGCGGCGATGGTGCGCGCCGCCGCCTCCTGCGCGCGCCGCTGGGCCGCTTCATCCAGCACGCCCGCCGGACGCGGCGTGGGCCGCAACTCCCCCGCCACCGCCGATCCGTCCTGCGCGACCACAATCGAGCGGTGCCCGGCCGCGTGCAGGGCGCGGTCGAGCGCCGAGAGCACCTGTTCCGCGCCGCCCACCGCGTCCTGCCCGACGGGCGCGAGCGGGTAGGCGGCCGAGAGGATCGTGAGCGGCCGTCCCGTCACGCCGGGAGGTCCAGCGTCCGCCGTGCCTCTGCCGCGAGGTGCCGCCAGCGTGCACCGTCCATCCCCCAGGGATAGCGCTCGTAGAGAAGCGTTCCCTCGTGCGGCGGGGCGGTGAAGTCGTGCGCCGGTCCGGGGCGGAAGAATTCCTCCCCGACCGGGAACTGCGCGAGCGTCGCGGCCTGGGTGGCGAAGGCGGCGAGCATGGCGCGCTTGCGCGCCACCTCCTCGGGCGTGAGCGCCAGCACCGTGGCGGCGGGTCCGCCGGGCAGGAAGCGGCCGATCGTCCAGCCTTCCGGCGCGGCGTGGTAGAAGGGCATCTCGATGAGAGCGGGCGCCTCGCCCATGCGCGCCAGGAGCGTGGCCGCGGCGCGCGCGAGGAAGGCGACGGCATCGTGGTCGGGGTGCCCGCCCTCATAGGCGTGGGTCAGCACGGCCTGGGCACCGTGATCCCGCAGCCGGGCCGCGAGCGACCGGGCCAGTCCCGCCATGTCCAGCGAGGCGCCCTGGTCGGGCGCGCCGAGCGTCGCGCGCTCGGCCCTCGCGCCGCCGATCGAGAGCGCCGCGTCCAGCTCCCGCTGCCGAGCCGCCGCGTAGTCGGAGGCCGTGTCGAACCCCGCCGCCCGCGCGTCGGACAGGTTCTGCGGTGCGCCATCCGTCACCTGCACCAGCAGCAGGCGACGGAACAGCGGCAGCACGGCGCCGGCGCCGAGGGTCTCGTCATCCGGATGGGCTACGACGATGGCGACGGGCTGCTCCACGGCCTGGCGCCGGGACAGCCGCGCCAGCAGCGCCTCGGCCGTCAGGCGGCCGGGGGCGTCAGGCGCGGGAATCGTCCCACGGCGCGACGCCGCCGCCCTCCGCGTCGTCCACGCCGCGCGCGGGATAGACGGCACCGTAGAAGCGCTGGTTGCGATCCGCCCGCCGGCAGAGGAAGACCTCCGGCTCCGGCTCCGCCTCGATGGTGAAGCCGGCGGAGCGGAGCATCGCGGCCGAGGCGGCCCGGTTCGGCGCCCACCAGTTGGTGAAGTCGTCGGAATAGGCGTGCTCGATGAAGTGCAGCTTCGGCCAGCCGGGATCGTCGAAGACCGCCGTCTCGCTGAACGGGTAGTTCGGCGAGACGGGCGCGATACGCTCGCTGCCGCGCTGCAGCGACTGGAAGAGCAGGAGATCGCCGGCGACGTGCTCATAGATCAGGTCGAGCGCCAGCAAGGGGTGCCGGAGGTGATAGAGCACGCCCATGAAGATCACGAGGTCGAAGCGCTCGCCCAGCCGCGCCACGTCATAGACGGAGAGCTTGCGGAACTCGATGTCGAGGCCTTCCACCTCTGCGGCGAAGCGCGCCTGGGCGAGGTAGTCGTCGTCGAAATCCACGCCCAGCACGCGGTCGGCGCCGCGCCGCTTCATCTCCAGCGAGTAGAAGCCGCCGTTGCAGCCGATGTCGAGCACCGTGCGGCCCGTCAGGTCGGCCGGCAGCACGCCCGCGAAGTTGCGGAACTTCATCGCGGGGTAGTCGCCGAGAAAGTGGTCCGGCGCCGTGCGCACGCCGCGCAGGTCCAGGTTGTGGAACCACGGCCCCAGCTCGGCCGCGCGGGCGGCGATCCGCTCGGGCGTCCAGTCCGTCTCCCGGCTCAAGCCTTCTCTCCGGACATGCTCGGCTCCATCATCACGGGGGCATCCAGCAGCCGCGCCGCGTCCCGGTAGCCGTTCAGCGTGCCGGTGTCCACGTAGCTGCGGCCCGCGCGCACGCCGAAGGCCGCGCCGCCGCGCGCGATCCAGGCGTTGACGAGCGTGCCGATATACTCGTCCTGCCGCCCGCGCTCCTCCCAGAGCGCGTGCAGCGCGTGGAGCGTCGCGCCGGGCATCTTGAAGGCGCCCCAGATCCAGTTCGTCGCGGCGTCCGGGCGCTTGACCTGCACCTCGCGCACGCGGCCCTCCGCGTCGGTGTCCACCGCGTCGAAGAGCTCCGGCCGGTCCACGGGGAAGAGCAGGAAGCTCAGCCGGCCATCGGGCAGGGCGCGCAGCGCGTCGGCGGGAAACCAGATCGTGTCGGGCAGGCCGACGAGAACGCCTTCCTCCGGCCGCACGAAGGGCACGGCGCGGAAGATGGCGTCGCAGAGCCCGGCCGCGTGCTCCTGCACGGCATAGGCGATGCGCGCCGTGCCGTAATGCCCGCCGTAGTAGCGCAGGATGTCCGACTTCAGCGGCGAGATGACGATGAGGAGCCGGTCCGCGCCGCCGAGCACCATGCGTTCCAGCAAGTGCTCGCTGATGGCGCGGGGACGTTCGACCCCGCTCTCGTCCACGCGGCTGCCCACCGGCAGCAGCTCCTTCGAGAAGGCGAGCGGCTGGATGCGGGTGCCCTGCCCCGCGGCCGGGACGATCCCCCAGAGACGGCTCATGCTCCCTCCTGCCCGGCGGGCACGAGGCTCGCCGCCTCGATCGCCGCGACCATCTCGCGCGCGCGGCGCTCGGCCGTGTGGTCCGCGAGGCAGCGCTCCCGCGCCCGTCGTGCCAGCAGGGCGAGTTCCTCATCCGGCAGGTCGATCGCGGCCAGCGCCTCCTCGGTCGTGTCGGCAAGGAGGATCTCGCGCCCGGGCTCGAAGAAGGCGTCCAACCCCTCCCACCGGTCGGAGAGGATGGGCACGCCGCAGGCCGCGGCCTCGAAGAGTCGTCCCGAGGGGCACCAGCCCGAGCGCGCCATCGCCTCCCGCGTGATGTTCAGCGTCAGCCGGGCGGAGGCGTAGAAGCCCGGATGCTCCGCCGGCGGCAGGTGGCGCAGGAACCAGATGTTCGGGACCCAGGGGAAGTCGGCCGGGTACTGCGCCCCGCCGATCAGGAAGCGGCTCTCCGGGCGTTGGCGGGCCGGCTCCAGGAAGAGTCGTTCCAGCGCCGCCTGGCGGTCCGCGGCATAGGTGCCGAGGTAGGACAGCGCCGCCCGGTCGTGCGGCGTGGGGGCCGGGCTGTGGATGCTGGGATCGGCGGAGCCGTAGAGCGGCGCCACGCGGCGCGCGCCGAGCTGCCGGCGCAGGGCGTCGAGCGCGTCGCCGCCCGTGTAGGACAGCACGAGGTCGAAGCCGCCGAGACCCTCGGGGCCGACATAGGGCACGGGTTCCCCGGCCGCGAGCCGCGCGAGCGTGACGGGCGTGTCCAGGTCGTAGAAGACGCGGAGCGCCGGCCCGTCCATGAGCAGCGCCGTCGCCGGGAGCGCGTCAGGACAGTAGGAGGTGACCATCCCGGCATCGGCCTCGGCCAGCGCGCGGCGGGCGCGCGGCGCCACCTCCGACCAGTCGCGGTACAGGATCAGCTCGCCGCCCTCGGGCAGCGCGTGCAGGTCGCGATTCTCCGCGTAGTAGGGAACATCCCGCTCGAAGAAGAGCACGCGATGACCGTCCGCGACGAGGGCGGAGATCAGCGCGCGCCACAGCGCCGCATGCCCGTTTCCCCATGAGGAGGAAACGGACAGGCCGAAGATCACAAGCCTCATGCCGTCGGTCGTCCCAGAATGCTTCCGGTGGGCACGGAGGGTCCGCGCGTCGTCATGGCCGAATGCATGTCACCGGATCATCCTGGCCCTGCGCCGTGCGGCATCAAGCGTCCGCACGATCACCGTTGCGTAAGTCCCGGAGAAGGGCGCGCACCTCGGACAGATCCGCGGCCATCGTGATCCGATCCGTGGGAAGCGTGAGCAGGGGCGGCGTGCCGTCCGGCACGACGATCACCTGCATGCCGGCAGCCCGCGCCGCCGCGATGCCGGGCGCGGAATCCTCCACGGCCACACAACGCTCCGCCGGCGTGTCGAGCGCCCTCGCCGCCTCCAGGAAGAGGGCGGGATGCGGCTTCCCGACCGCCACGTCGTCGCGGGTGACGAGGGCGGTCACCTCGTCGAGCAGGCCTGTCTTCCGCAGCGCGGCCGTGGCGGTCTCCCGTCCGGCCGAGGTCGCCACGGCCCGCGGCAGGCCTTCGCGGCGCAACTCCCCCAGAAGCTCCGCGGCGCCGGGCTTCGTTCGCAGCGTTCCGGCGAGAAGCCGCGCCTTGCGGGCGCGATAGTCTCGGAGGCAGTCCTGCCAGGGGAAGGACGGGCCGAGATGCGCGAGCACGAGCGCGCCGCGCTCCCGGCTCGAGATGCCCACGAGGCTCGCGTAGAACGCGTCCGTCACCTCGGCGCCGAGCGCCCGGACGGCGGACAGGAAGGCATCGCGATAGGCGCCTTCCGTGTCGAGCAGCGTCCCGTCCATGTCGAGGATGACGGCGGCCGGCTGCTCCGGCAGCCGCGCCCGGGCCGCCAGCGTCCGGGTGATCACACCATCCAACCCCAACGCCTCCGTCCCGCTCGGTCGCGGCGGCACGATGTCGTCGTGCCGCCGCAGGGCCAAGGGGGCGCGCAGGTCACGACGCGGCGCCCCGGTTCACTTTCGAGCTAGGGTGAGCGGCACCGCCAGAACGAAGCGGAAGCGTGAACGGGTGCGTCGGGTGGGAGTTCGGATCGCGCACAGGGCCCGTTCAATGGGTTCCCGCCGGACCGGGCACGGCGTCCCGGATACATGAAGGATGTGTCATCGAAGGGCCGAATACCCGAGGATGGCATCCAATTTGCTCTGTCGCTTGCCGAAGCCAGCGGTCCAGCAAGTCCAGAACGAATGCACGGCGCCAGCGTCGAATTGATCTCGGTGACCAAGCGCTACGGGGCGGCCCTGGCGGTGGACTCCGTTGACCTGAAAATCCCGGCGGGGGCCTATTGCTGCCTCCTCGGGCCCTCCGGCTGCGGCAAGACCACGACGCTGCGCATGATCGCGGGGCATGAGACGGCCACGGACGGCCATCTCGTGATCGGCGGCCGGGAGGTCGGGCACCTGCCGCCCGCTGCCCGCGGGACGGCGATGATGTTCCAGTCCTACGCGCTGTTCCCCCATCTCGACTGCCTGGACAACGTGGCGTTCGGCCCGCGCATGCGCGGCGTGGACAAGGCCACCCGCCGGCGCCGGGCGCGGGAGATGCTCGCGCTGGTGCAGATGGAGGCGCTGGCCCACCGCCTGCCGGCGCAGCTCTCGGGCGGGCAGCAGCAGCGCGTGGCGCTCGCCCGCGCCCTGGTCACCGAGCCCTCCGTCCTGCTGCTGGACGAGCCGCTGAGCGCGCTCGACCCCTTCCTGCGCATCCAGGTGCGGGCGGAGCTGAAGCGGCTCCAGGCCGAGCTGGGCATCACCTTCATCCACGTCACCCACAGCCAGGAGGAGGCGATGGCGCTCTCCGACCTCGTCGTGGTGATGAACAACGGCCGGATCGAGCAGGCGGCCTCGCCCCGCGAGGTCTTCGCGCGCCCCGGCACCGCCTTCGTCGCCCGCTTCATCGGCGGGCACAACGTGATCGCGCCGCCCGGCCGGGACGGGCTCGTCGCGGTGCGGACGGACCGGATCCGGCTCTCGCGGGATGGCGGGGCGGACGAAGGGGGTGGCCCGTCCCTCGCCGCCCGCGTCGAGACGGTCGAGTACCAGGGCTCCTTCGTCCAGCTCCGGCTGCGCGCGCTGGATGCCCGCGTCGCGGCCACGGAGCTCTTCGTCGTGCTGCCGGACGATGCCTTCGCCGCCCGGCCCTTCCTTGTCGACGATGACGTGACGGCCCGCTGGGCCGAGGCCGATGCCCACCCTTTGAGCGACGTGCCGCCACCAGCCCCCGCGCTGACCCTGAAGGAGCTGACTCCATGACCGACACTCCCCGCAAGCCCGCGCGCCGCGACCTGCTGCGCGCGGCGGCCGCCCTCGCCGCGACCGGCGTCGCCGCGCGCCTGGCCGCCCCGGCCGTGCACGCGCAGGAACCGGTGGTGCTGCGCTATCTCGGCACCGCCGTGAACCAGAGCGCGGAGATCGCCGCCAAGGCGCGCCAGGATATCGGCGTGACCATCGAGTACATCCCGGTCACGACGGATGACGTGATCCGCCGCGCCGTCACCCAGCCCAACACCTTCGACCTGCTGGACATGGAGTACTTCTCCGCCAAGCGCGTCGCGCCGTCCGGCAACTTGCAGGGCATCGAGGCGCGGCGCATCCGCCTGTTCGACAAGATCACGCCCGTCTTCACGCGCGGCGAGATCGGTGGCCGTGCCATCGGCGACCAGGGCACGGCGCCGAAGAAGGTGCAGTTCCTGACCGGCCGCAACGCGCGCGAATTCGCCAACGGCCCGACCGAGTGGATGTCGCTGATCCCGACGACCTACAACGCGGACACGCTGGGCATCCGCCCCGACCTCATCCGCCGGCCGATCGAGAGCTGGGCCGAGCTGCTGAACCCGCAGTTCAAGGGCAAGGCGTCCATCCTGAACATCCCCTCCATCGGCATCATGGACGCCGCGATGGTGGTGGAGGCCACGGGCGGGTACCGCTACCCCGACAAGGGCAACATGACCCGTGCCGAGATCGACCGCACGATGGCGGTGCTGACCGAGGCGAAGCGCGCCGGCCAGTTCCGCGCCTTCTGGTCCGACTTCAACGAGAGCGTGAACCTGATGGCGTCCGGCGAGACGGTCATCCAGTCCATGTGGTCCCCGGCCGTGACGAAGGTCCGCAGCCAGGGCGTGCAGTGCATCTACCAGCCCCTGAAGGAGGGCTACCGCGCCTGGGCCTCCGGCTTCGGCATGCCGCGCACGCTGGAGGGCCGCAAGCTCGACGCGGCCTATGAATTCATCAACTGGTTCCTCTCGGGCTGGGCCGGCGCCTACCTCAACCGCCAGGGCTACTATTCCGCCGTGCTCGACACCGCGAAGGAGAACATGGCGCCCTACGAGTGGGCCTTCTGGATGGAGGGCAAGCCGGCCGAGCAGGACATCAAGGCGCCCGACGGCTCCCTGCTGGAGAAGGCCGGCACGGTGCGCGACGGCGGCTCCTACGAGCAGCGGATGGGCGCGGTGGCCTGCTGGAACGCCGTGATGGACGAGAACACCTACCTCATCCGCAAGTGGAACGAGTTCATCGCGGCCTGATCGGGGGGCGGGGCGCCGGATGATGGATGCCATGACCGGCGCGCCTGTCGCGGCCCGTCCTTTGGCCGCATCGGGGGCCGCGCCGGGTTCGGCGCTGCGCCGGAGCCGGGGCGGTGCCTACTGGCAGGCGGCGCCCTTCGCGATCCTCTTCCTGCTGTTCTTCATCCTGCCGCTCCTGCTCACGATCGTGGTGTCCTTCTGGCGGTACGAGGACTACGTCCTCACGCCCGACTTCACGCTGGACAGCTACCGGGAGGTGTTCGAGGGCTGCATCGCCCGGTTGCCGGACCTCTGCGTCACCTTCTCCACCTATCTCTCCACCCTGCGCTTCGCCCTGCTGGCCTGGGTCAGCACGCTGATCCTCGGTTTCGGGATTGCCTATTTCCTGGCCTTTCATGTCCGCACCGTGCCGATGCAGATGGCGCTTTTCCTGCTCTGCACCGTGCCCTTCTGGACGTCCAACATCATCCGGATGGTCGCCTGGGTGCCGCTGCTCGGGCGGAACGGGCTGGTCAACCAGGGCCTGCAGGCCGTGGGCCTGACCCGCGCGCCGCTGGACTGGCTGCTCTACTCGGAATTCGCCGTCGTGCTGGCCTTTGTCCACCTTTACACGCTGTTCATGATGGTCCCGATCTTCAACTCCATGGCACGGATCGACCGTGCCCTGATCGAGGCGGCGCGGGACGCCGGCGCCTCGGGCTGGCAGACGCTGTGGAACGTCGTCATTCCCCTGTGCAAGCCGGGGATCGTGATCGGGTCCATCTTCGTGCTGACGATCGTGATGGGGGACTTCGTGACCGTCGGCATCATGGGCGGGCAGCAGATCGCCTCGATCGGCAAGGTCATCCAGGTGCAGATGAGCTATCTTCAGTTCCCGATCGCGGCGGCCAACGCCGTGGTGCTGCTCGGCATCGTGCTGCTGATGATCTGGGCGCTGACGCGGCTCGTGGACATCCGGCGGGAGCTGTGAGCACCCCATGAACCGCACCGGTGAGAAGCGGCCCGCCGCCTTCTGGTGGCTGGCCGCCCTGTTCGCGCTCTTCGTCCTGTTCCTCTACGGGCCGATCCTGGCGATCGTGGTGCTCTCCTTCCAGGGGCCGTCCGGGGGGCTGACCTTCCCGATGAACGGGGTCTCCACCTTCTGGTTCTCCAAGCTCTGGCAGGGCGTGGGGGTGGTGGACATCTGGGCCGCCTTCGGGCGGTCGCTGCGGCTGGGCGCGGTGGTGATGGGGCTGACGGTGCTGCTGGCGCTGCCGGCGGGGCTGGCCTTCCGCAAGCGCTTCGCCGGCCAGGGCGCGCTGTTCTACGTCGCCGTTGCCAGCCTCATCGTGCCGTCCATCGTGGTCAGCCTCGGGATCGGGCTGGAGTTCCGCATCCTGGACGACGCGGTGAAGGCGCTGGCGGAGGCCACGGGGTGGGACTTCCTCCGGGGCTACGAGACCTCGGCCGGGCTCTACACCTCGGCGCTGGGGGCGCACCTCACCTGGACGCTGCCCTTCGGTCTGCTGATCCTTTTCGCCGTCTTCAACCGCTTCAACCCGGCCTGTGAGGAGGCGGCGCGCGACCTCGGTGCCTCCCCCTGGCGCACGCTGCTCCATGTGGTACTGCCGATCATCGCGCCGTCGCTGGTGGGCGTGGCGCTGTTCGGCTTCACCCTGTCCTGGGACGAGGTGGCGCGGACCAGCCAGGCGATCGGCGGCCGCAACACCCTGCCGCTGGAGCTGCAGGGCCTCACGACCACCGTGACGACGCCGGAGATCTACGCGCTGGGCACCGTGACCACCGGCCTGTCGCTCGCGGTGATCGGGATCGCGCTGGCGGGTGTGGTGATCCTGCAGCGCCGTCGGACCGCCGCGTCGCGCCGGTCCTGACTCCGGTTCGTCCCTGTTCTGAACCGTCGGGCCCTGCTCCCCGGGGAAGGCTCTGCCTTCCCCCATTCCCTATCCGCGAGGGGGTGAACGCACCCCCTGGACCCGCGTCGAATGGAACAGATCGCGGGGTCCGGGGGCCACGTCTGGCCCCCGGCGGAGGGTCCGGGAGGCGGCGCCTCCCGGCACGGCCCCGAGGCCGGTCAGAAAAAGAACCCGGCACCGAAGCGCCAGCACGCTGATACCTCCCGCGCATCAAAGCGCCCCGTCGCCGCGGCTACTCTGCCGCGATGCCCCCCCGCATAACAGGCGCCCTGGGGAGGCACGGATGACCGACGAGAAGCTGCTGGAGGGCATCCGTGTCCTCGACCTCACCTCCGTCGTCGTCGGTCCGGCCACGACGCTGCGGCTGGTGGACCTCGGCGCCACGGTCATGAAGGTGGAGACGCCCGAGGGCGACGTGATGCGCAGCCTCGGCGGCCCGTCCCACACCGGCCGATTCTCCGGCAAGTTCCTGCACTTCAACCGCGGCAAGCGCTTCATCGCGCTGGACCTGAAGACGCCGGCGGGGCTGGAGGCGATGCACCGGCTGCTGGCCACCTGCGACGTCTTCGTCTCCAACATCCGGCCGGAGGCGCTGGCGCGGCTGGGGCTGGATGCGGAGGCCTGCCGCGCGCGGCAGCCGCGGCTGATCCACTGCAACATCACCGGCTTCGGCCCGGGCGGCCCGTATCGCGGCCTGCCGGCCTACGACACGGTGATCCAGGGGGCCTCCGGCATCACCGGGCTGACGCTCAAGCGGGACGGGGCGCCGAACTTCGTGCCGCTGCTGATCGGCGACCACACGGTTGCGGAGATCACGGCCGGCCACATCTGTGCGGCGCTGGTGCGGCGGGAGCGCAGCGGCCAGGGCGCGACGCTGGAGATCCCGATGCTGGAGACGATGGCCGCCTACAATCTGGAGGAGCATCTAGGCCCCGCGACCTTCTCGCCGCCGCTCGGGAATCCCGGCGACACGCGCGTGCTCGATCCGCACCACCGTCCCGTGGCCACGAAGGACGGCTGGATCACGCTGACCGCCAACACCGATCGACAGGCCGCGGCCTTCCTGCGCACGATCGGCCGACACGATCTGCTGGACGATCCGCGTTTCAAGACCGTGGCCGGCCGCTTCCGCCACGCGAAGGACTGGTACGGGCTGCGGGTGGATGCGTTGCGCGGGCAGGAGAGCGCGTACTGGCTGAAGGCCCTGGCCGAGGCCGACGTGCCCGCCATGCCCTGCTACGCACTGGAGCAGGTGGAGCACGACCCGCACCTGAAGGCGGTGGGCCTGCTGGTGGACGAGGAGCATCCCGAGGAGGGGCCGATCCGGAGCATCCGCCCCACGGCGCTGATCGACGGCCGGAACTACGATCTCGGCCCGCCCGCGAAGCCGATCGGCGCGGACACGGAGGCGGTGCTGGCCGAAGCCGGGCTCTCGGCCGACGAGATCGCCGCTGCGGTCGAGGGACGGCGCGGCCCGGAGGAGGCACGGGCATGAGCACGCCGGACAGCGCCGCGCCCGAGCTGATGTATGAGATCCGCGACAGGGTCGCCTATGTCACGATCAACCGCCCCGAGCGCAGCAACGCGATCGGCAGCGCCGTCCGCACCGCGCTGATCGAGGCCTTCGCCGACGCGAACGAGAACCCCGACGTCTGGGCGGTGGTGCTGACCGGCGCCGGCAGCAAGGCGTTCTGCGCCGGCGGCGACCTGAAGGAATTCGCGGCCCAGTCCGGCGGCCGCGTCTCGCACATCCCGATGACCGGTCCCGCGCGCAACCTGTACGAGACGGTGCTGGAGACCTACAAGCCGACGGTCGCGGCGCTGAACGGTGCCGCCTTCGGTGGCGGCTGCGAGCTGGCGCTGGCCTGCGACATTCGCATCGCCGCGGAGCACGCGACGCTCGCCATGCCCGAGGCGAAGCGCGGCATGGGCGGCAACTTCGCCACCGTCCTTCTGCCTCGCCTGCTGCCCCCGGCCGTGGCGATGGAGATGCTTTACCTCGGCGAGCCGATGTCGGCCGCGGATGCGCTTCGATGGGGCTTGGTGAACCGCGTGGTGCCGGCCGACCAGCTCGCCGCCACGACCGAGGAGTTCGTCCGGCGGCTGGTCGCGAATGCCCCGATCTCGCTCCGCCGGATCAAGCACACGGTGGTGAAGGGGGCGGGCCTGCCGATGGCCGCGGCCTTTCGCCTGGATGCCGGACCGAATCCCTATCTCAGCGAGGACCGGCACGAGGGCGCCCGCGCCTTCGTCGAGAAGCGCGCGCCGCGCTGGCAGGGGCGCTGACAGCGTGGCCGAAGCCTCCATCACGGTCTGCACCGTCCGCTCTACCGTCCCGCCCGCCTTCCGGGCGGAGATGGCCCATTGGCAGCGGGAGGAGCACATCCCCCGGCTGCTCGGCGTCCCCGGCTATCTCGGCGTGCAGCGCTTCGACCGGATCGGCGACGACTGCTCCTTCATGAACATCTGGACCATGCGGTCCCGCGCGGCCTTCGATTCGCCGGAGCATGATGCGGCGTCCCACACGCCCTGGCAGATCCGCATGCGGGGCCTTCGCACGGCGCAGGAGGTGGATTTCTATGAGCCGGCCGAGGGCCTGCCCTGGTCCGCCTTCCCGCCCGCCGCGGGCCGTTACCTCCTCCGGCTCGACCTCGGCCGCGCCTCCCTGGACAGGCTGGCCGCCGGGGCGGCCGCGCTGGCGCGGCACGCGGCCCTGGCCGTCCACACCCTGCGCGACACGGACCACCCCGGCCGCTTCCTCCAGCTCGCCTTCTTCGCCGGCCGTCCGTCGCTGAACGCGGCGCTGGCGGGTCCGGGACCGGATGGCGGGACGCTCAGCGGCTACCGCGCCGTGACGCCGCCGCTCCGGGCCGACGATCCGGCGTGGCGGGAGCTTCCGCCGGATCCGGGCTGAGCGCCGGCGCGGCGGACAGGGCGGCGCGGAGCCGGGCGGCCAGGGCGCGGCGCAGCGCCTCCGCGGGCGGCGATACGGGCTCTCCCGCCCGCCGGACGATGCCGATGCGCCGCACGAGATGCGGCGCCTCCAGCGCGACGGCGGAGAGGCGCCCCGCATACTCCGCCGGCAGGGACAGGCGCGGCAGGATGGTGGCGCCGACCCCCGCGGCGACGAGGCCGATGGCCGTCGTGATCCGCTGCACCTCGTAGCGCCAGGACAGGTCCTCCCCGATCTCCGCCCGCGCGTCGTCCAGCACGCGGCGATAGCCGGCCAGCGGCCCCGGCGCGATCAGCGCCAGACCCTTCAGGTCGCGCCAGCCGACCGTGCCCGCGCCGGCGAGCGCGTGGCCGGCCGGCAGGACGAGCACGAGCCGGTCCTCCCCGAGCAGGTCATGGGTCAGGCCAGGCTCCGCGATGCCGACCTGCGTGACGGCGAAGTCCACCGTGCCGTTGGCCACCAGGCGCAGCAGGTCCGCCGCGGAATCGTCGATGATGCGCACGAAGACGCCAGGCCGCCGCCGCTCGAACTCGCGCAGCGCCGCGGGCAGCACGACCGTGGCCAGTGTCGGCAGGCAGCCGAGGCTGACGGTCGGGCGGCCGTAATGCGTCTCCTGCTGGACGCGGCGGATCGCGCCCTCGATCGCGTCCACATGCTCCCGCAGGCCGGGAAGCAGTCTCTGTCCCGCCTCGCTCAGATGCAGCCGGCGACCGGAGCGGAGGAAGAGCCGGATGCCGAGATCGGCCTCCAGCCGCTGGATGCGGCGGGAGAGCGCGGCCTGGGAGAGTTGCAGGTGGCGGGCCGCCGCGTGGACGGTGCCGAACTCGGCCACCGCCAGCAGGGATTTGAGGCCGGGCATGTCCAGCATGGCGGGCCGCTTAATGCGCCGGCTGCATCAAACCGGCAAGATCCGGCGCTGTGCGGCGGTCGGCGGGGCGGATAGCGTCCCGGCCGCCGAGGACGCGTCATGAAACGCGCCCGGCCGATTCGGGAGAACGTCCATGGTGAGGCAGCTTCTGCTTTCCCTGTGCTGCGTGGCGAGCCTGCTCGCCGCCCGGCCCGCCGCGGCCGAATACCCGGACCGGCCGATCCGCCTCATCCTGCCCTTCACCCCGGGCGGCGTGGTGGACGTGGTGGCGCGCCACATCCAGACCCGCGTCAGCGAGCTGATGGGTCAGCAGGTCGTGATCGACAACCGCGGCGGCGGCGGCGGCGTGGTCGCGACCCAGGCGCTGCTCGCCGCGCCGGCGGATGGCTACACCGCCCTGGTCGTCACGCCGAACCACACAGCGAACGCGGTGCTCGCCCCGAACCTGCCCTATGACACGGCGCGGGACTTCGCCTCGGTCTCCCTGGTCGCGGAGATGCCGGGGGTGCTGGCGGTGAATGCGCGCCTGCCCGTGCGGACCGTGGCGGAGTTCCTGGACCACGCGCGGCGCAACCGGCTCTCCTACTCCTCCGCGGGCTCCGGGACTTTTCCGCACCTGACGATGGAGCTGCTGCTCGCGCGCTCCGGCGTGCAGATGATCCACGTGCCCTATCGCGGCGCCGCGCAGGCGATGACCGACCTCGTCGCCGGCGTGGTGGACGCGAAGATGGATGTCTATGCCACCTCCATCCCGCACGCCCGCGCCGGCACGATCCGGATCATCGCGGTCACCAGCCCCACCCGCATCCCGCAGCTTCCCGAGGTGCCCGCCCTCGCGGAGGCCGGCTTCCCCGGTTACGACGTCGGCTTCTTCATCGGCGTCGTGGTGCGCGCGAACACGCCGGAGACGATCCGCGCGCGGATGGAGCAAGCCTTCGTCGCCGCCGTGAACGACGAGATGCGCCGCGACCTGGAGACGCGCGGCATCCGCGCCGTCGGCGGCGGCAGCGCGGAGCTCGACGCGCTGATCCGCCGGGAGTTGGTCCAGTGGGGCGACCTCGTCCGCACGAACAACCTGCGGCCGGACTGACCCGGCCGGCATCCCTGGAGCAGCGCCGCATGCCCTTCCTGACCCAGCCGCCCGATCCGAACCCGCGCGCCCCGCGGCTGAAGCTGCCCCCTGGATCGGTGGACTGCCACATCCACCTCTTCGGGCCCTCCGCGCGCTACAGCTTCCACCCGAACACGAAGTATACCACCGCGGACGCGCTGCCCGAGACCTACTTCGCGCTGCAGGACGTGGTCGGGCTGAGCCGCGCCGTGCTGGTGAGCGGCGGCGGCTACGGCACGGACATGACGCATCTCGTGGACACGCTCACCCGCTTTGGGAATCGGCTCCGCGGCATCGCGCTGGTGGACCCCGACGTGACCGACGCGCGGCTGGACGAGCTGCACCGGCTGGGCGTGCGCGGCATCCGCTTCAGCACCGCCGGCCATGGCGGCGCCCTGCCGCGGTTGAACGCGATGACAGCGGCGCGTGCCCATGCCCGCGGCTGGCACGTGCAGTTCTACCCCCACGGCCCGGAGCTGCCGGACTTCGCGGATCAGCTGCTGGCCCTGCCGAATACGATCGTGCTGGACCACTTCGCCAGCGTGGACCGTGTGGACGGCCCGGCCTTCGCGACCTTGCTGCGGATGCTCGACACCGGCCGGGTCTGGGTGAAGCTGTCCGGACCGATGCGCTGCACGCTGGAGGAGCCGCCCTACCCCTCCATCACGCCGATCGCGCGCGCCCTGGTGGCCCATGCGCCGGAGCGGCTGGTGTGGGGCACGGATTGGCCGCATGTGAACATGAACGACCGCACCATGCCGAATGACGGCGACCTAGTGGACCTGATCGCCGAGTGGATTCCGGACGAGGCGATGCGTCGCCGTATCCTCGTCGAGAATCCGAAAGTGCTTTACGGGTTCGAGTGATCCTGCCGGTCGGGTGACGGCCGCCTCGGGGGAGGGAGAAGGAATTCTCCCTCCCCCGAACCCCCACGCTCATCTTCTCTTGTCAGGCTGCCGCGGAAGGCGGAGAGGGGAGAGCCCGTTTCCGCCTTCCGCGGCAGCCTGACAAAACAAGAAGAGAGGGGGCCGGGGGAGAGAATTCCTTCTCTCCCCCGGAGTCGCCCGTGCGCCGATTCAGCCTGCCTCTCCGATCAGCGCCTCGATCGGGATCGGGAAGCGGCGGACACGAACGCCCGTGGCGTGCCAGACCGCGTTGGCGATCGCCCCGGCCGTGCCGGTGATCCCGATCTCCCCGACGCCCTTGATGCCGAGCGCGTTCACGTGGGGATCGTGCTCCTCGACGAGGATGGCCTCGATCGAGGGGACATCCGCGTTCACCGGCACGTGGTACTCGCCGAGGTTGGCATTCATGATCCGGCCGGTCCGGTGATCCGTCACCGCGTGCTCGTGCAGGGCGAAGGACACGCCCCAGATCATGCCGCCGAGGTACTGGCTCTCCACCAGCCGGGGGTTGACGACCGTGCCGGCCGCGAAGGCGCCCACCAGGCGGGTCACGCGCATCTGCCCGAGCTCCGGGTCCACCTTCACCTCGGCGAAAACCGCGCCGTGGGAGTGGCTGGCGAAGCGCTCCTGCACGGCCGGGTCCATCGCGCCGGTGCCGCGCCCCTCGATCTCGTCCAGGCCGGCGCGCGCGAGGATGTCGGCGTAGCTCTCGCCGCGGCTCTCGTCGTCGCGCCGGACCAGGCGGCCGCCGCGCGCCACCACGCCGACATTGCCGGCGCCGTGGAGCGGCGAGCGCGCGTCGCCCATGGCGAGTTCCGCCAGCTTGGCGACGACGTCCTCGCCGGCACCTCGCAGGGCGGCGCCGGCGGTCGCGGTGTGCGCCGAGCCGCCGGCGATGCCGGCATCCGGCAGGTCGGAGCGTCCGGAGCGGAACTCCAACTGGTCGAGTTCGAGCCCGAGGCTGTCCGCGGCGATCTGGGCGAGCGCGGTCCAGGCGCCCTGGCCCATGTCATGGGCCCCCGTCTCGGCCAGGCCGGTGCCGTCGCGCCGCAGCACGGCCCGCGCGTGGCCCTGCATCATCAGGGCGGGGAAGGTGGCGGTGCCCACGCCCCAGCCGACCAGCAGCCCGTCCTTGTCCCGCATCGTCCGCGGCTTCAGCGGGCGGCCCGCCCAGCCGAAGCGCGCGGCGCCCTGCGCGTAGCACTCGCGCAGCGCCTTGGAGGAGAAGGGCTTGCCGGACATCGGCTCCACCTCCGCGTAGTTCCGCAGCCGGAACTCCAGCGGGTCGAGGCCGAGCGCCTCCGCCATCTCGTCCATCGCACTCTCCAGCGCGATGCTGCCGCTCGCCTCGCCCGGGGCGCGCATGAACATCGGGGTGCCGGTGTCCAGCCGCACCGCGTCGCTCGTCGTCGCGATGGCGGGGCTGGCGTAGAGCGTGTGCGAGACGCCGCCGGAGGGCTCGAAGAACTCGTCGAAGCGGCTGGTCGCGGTGCGGGTGTGGTGGTGCAGGGCGGTCAGCGCCCCGGTCCCGTCGGCGCCCAGGCGCAGCGTCTGCCGCGTCGGCGCGCGATGGCCGACGGGGCCGTACATGTGCTCCCGGCGCAGCACCAGCTTCACCGGCCGCCCGACCAGCCGCGCCGCGAGGATGCCGAGCATCTGCGGCCCGGTGATGATGCCCTTCGACCCGAAGCCGCCGCCGAGGAAGGGGCTGCGGATGAGGATGCCCTCCGGCGCGATGCCGAGAAGCTCAGCGATCCGCGCCACCGCAAAGGCGAGGCCCTGACTCGGCGTGTCGATCTCCAGCCGATCGCCGTCCCAGGCCGCGACGATGGCGTGCGGCTCCATCGCGTTGTGATACTGGGCGGGCGTCTCGTAGGTCGCGCCGATGCGCGTCCTCGCTCCGGCCAGTCCTCCCTCGACGTCGCCGTGCCGCATCTCCGCCGGATCGCCGACACCGACCGCGGGCGGGACGAAGACCGCGCCGTCGTCCAGTTCCGTGCTGACGGGCTCGGCCTCCACACGCGGGGCGAGCAGCGCGGCGCCCTCCGTCGCGGCCTCCAGCGTCTCCGCGATCACCACGGCCACGGGCTGGCCGGCGTAGCGGACGTGGTCGTTCTGCAGCACGTCCAGGCGGAAGGCGAAGGGGTTCGTCTTCTTGTCGGGATCCACGACCAGCGCCGGCCGGTTGGCGGAGGTCATCACCTCGACCACGCCGGGATGGGCCCTGGCGGCGGCCACGTCGAGGCCGACCAGACGGCCACGGCCGATGGGGCTGACGGCCATGACGGCGTGCAGCAAGCCCGGCGGGTTGTTGTCGGCGGCATAGGTCGCCCGCCCCGTCACCTTCAGCGGGCCGTCGCGGCGGGTGAGGGGCTGGCCGATGCTGGAGCCGTGCCGGACATGAATGGCGGTCTCAGCCATGGAGGACAGCTCCGGGAGCAAGGGGAGAGGCGGGCAGGGCAGGCAGGCGCTCCGGCGTGCCGGCGGCCGCGAGGGCGAGGGCCCGGGCGGCGATCCGGCGCGCGAGCTCGATCTTGAAGGCGTTGTCGCCGGAGGGGCGGGCTCCCTCCAGCGCCGCCTCGGCCGCGCGGCGGAAGCTCGCGGCGTCCGGCCGGGCGCCGGACAGCGCCGCCTCGGCCGCGCGGGCGCGCCACGGCTTCAGTGCCACGCCGCCGAGCGACAGCCGGGCCTCCGCGATCACGCCGTCCTCGATCCGCAGCGCGGCCGCGGCGGAGACGACGGCGAAGGCGTAGGAGGTGCGCTCCCGCAGCTTCACGTAGCGGGCATGGGGGGCGAAGCGCGCGGCCTCCGCCGGCAGGCGCAGCGCCACGACCAGCTCGCCGGGCGAAAGGACGCTCTCGCGCTCCGGAGTCTCGCCGGGCAAGCGGTGGAACTCCTCCAGCGCCACCTCGCGCCGGCCTGCGGGACCCTCGATCTCGACGACGGCGTCCAGCGCCACGAGCGGCACGCAGAAGTCGGAGGGATGGGTGGCGATGCAGTGCTCGCTCCAGCCGAGCACGGCGTGCAGGCGGTTCTCGCCGCCCCGCGCGTCGCAGCCGGCGCCGGGGTCGCGCTTGTTGCAGGCACTGGCGGGGTCATAGAAATACGCGCAGCGCGTGCGCTGCAGAAGGTTGCCGCCCACCGTGGCCGCATTGCGCAGCTGCGCGGAAGCGCCCGAGAGCAGCGCCTCCGCCACCGCCGGGAAGCGGCGGCTGAAATCCGGGTCGTGTGCGAGTTCGGCGTTGCGCACCCGCGCGCCGATCCGCAGGCCGCCATCCGGTAGGGACTCGATCCCGTCCAGGCCGGGCAGGCGGCTGACATCCACCAGCCGTGCCGGGCGGACGACGCCGCCCTTCATCAGGTCAAGCAGGTTGGTGCCGGCGGCGAGATAGGCGCTGCCCGGCATCGCGGCGGCGGCGACCGCCTCCGCCACCGTCGTGGGGCGGATGTAGTCGAAGCGGTTCATGCAGCCTCCTTCCGGCCGGAAGCGGCCATCTGCCGCTGGGCGTCCAGCACGGCCTCCGTGATGCCCTTGTAGGCGGCGCAGCGGCAGAGATTGCCGCTCATCGCCTCCCGCACGCGCTCGGGGTCGTCGCCCGCCTGGCCCTCGGCGATCAGGCCCACCGCGCTCATGATCTGGCCGGGGGTGCAGAAGCCGCACTGGAAGGCGTCGTGCGCGACGAAGGCGGCCTGCACGGGGTGCAGCGCGTCCCCGTCCGAGAGACCTTCGATCGTCAACACCTCCGCGCCGTCATGGCTGACCGCCAGGGCGAGGCAGGAGTTCACGCGCCGGCCGTCGACCAGCACGGTGCAGGCGCCGCACTGGCCGCGGTCGCACCCCTTCTTCGTGCCGGTCAGGTCCAGGCGCTCCCGCAGCAGGTCGAGCAGAGTGACCCGCGGGTCGTCCAGCTCGATGCTTCTTCGGGCGCCGTTGATGGTCAGCGAGATCGACAGGCTCATGCAGGCCTCCGGTGGCGGCTTCTCGGTGTGGTGACCCGCGCGCCAGCGATGCTTCGGCCGGCCGTGTCGGCAGCCGGTGGCGGTTCGCGATGCGACAGGTTTGCGGCTACTGCGTTCAAAGGCTGCACACCGGGGGATTCTGATCCCGCTACCGGCACAGCTGTCCGTATTATGCGGAGGGTCCCTCCGTTTACAAGGGGCGGGAGGTGAAGCCTTCGTGAGCACGGAACGATCCGTCGGGCGATCGCGCAGGCCGCGGGCGGATGCCGTCCGCAACCGCGAGCGCGTGCTCGAGGCGGCGAAGGCCGTGTTCAGCCGGGGCGGCGGGAGCGCGAGCCTCGAGGCGGTGGCGCGGGAGGCCGGCGTCGGGATCGGCACGCTGTACCGCCATTTCCCGACCCGCGAGGCGCTGTACGAGGCGGTCTACCGGCGCGAGGTGGAACAGCTCGTGGAACTGGCGGCCGCGCTGCGGGCGGAGCCGAGCCCGGTCGAGGCGCTGCGCCGCTGGCTGCGGGCGAATGTGGAGTTCGTCGCGACGAAGAAGGGCATGGTGGCGGCGCTCGCCCTCGCGGCGCAGAGCTCGTCCCACCTCATCGCCTACTCGCTCGATCGGCTGACGCAGGCCCTGGGCGAACTGATGCGGCGCGCGGCCGCGGCCGGCGAGATCCGGGCGGACGTCGCGCCACAGGACGCGCTGCGCGCCCTGATCGGGATCTGCTACGCGCAGGAGGGCCCGGACTGGCAGGACAGCGTGCTGCGCCTGCTCGATGTCCTGCTGGACGGGCTGCGGCACGGCGCCGCCCGACCCCTCACGGCGGGCTGCGTGGCCGGGGAGCGATGACGCCGTCCTGATCCCGCACGGCGGCGCGCCGCGTCAGCCCGGCGCGGAGACCTCAACCCGGCCGGGAGGCCTCCGGCGAGAGACCCCATTGCGCGCGCTGGCGGGCCGCGTGCTGCGCCAGCTCCTCGGTGCGGGCGATCTCCTCGTTGAAGCCCATCAGCCTGAAATCCGTCATCCGCATGGGATAGAGGACGCCGTCGAGATGGTCGTTCTCGTGCTGGACGACGCCGGCGTGGAAGCCCTCCACCTCGGCGGCGATCGTGCGCCCGTCGCAGTCCACGCCGGTGTAGCGGACCCGCTTGTAGCGCGGCACGGCGGCGCGCAGGCCGGGGATGGAGAGGCAGCCCTCCCAGCGCAGGTGCTTCTCCTCCCCGACCGGCTCGACGACCGGGTTGATCAGGACGGTGTTGCCGACCACCCTGTCGTCGGGCGCGCCGCTCGACCGATCGGGCCGGACGCGGAACACGAAGAGCCGCAGCGGAACATGCACCTGCGGCGCGGCGAGGCCGGCCCCGGGCGCGTCCTCCATCGTCTCGAACATGTCCTGCACGAGGCGCCGGATCTCCGGCGCGCCGGGATCGGGCACGGGCTGGCAGCGCTCGAGCAGGACGGGGTGGCCCATGCGGGCGATCTTCAGGACGGTCATCGGGGACCGGTATAGCGCGTCCGCGTCCCCGGATCAGGTGCGACGGTCCGGGGAAGGAACCCGCCCGCTCCCGGGACGCCCGGTCAGAACTCCTCCCAGCTCGCGTTGCTCGCGACCGGCTTGCGGAGGGCGCTGCCGTCCTGGGCGGCGCGGACAAGCTTCAGCGGGCCGGGACGGGCCGGCGCGGCGGCGCGATCCGGGCGCCGGAGCGTCGCGACGTTGGACCGGGCGGCGCCGTCGCTCCCGACCTGGAACCGGTCCGTGAGCTGCGTCAGCCCCTCCGCCTCCTGGCTCAGCGCGTGGCTGGCGGCGGTGCTTTCCTCGACCATGGCGGCGTTCTGCTGGGTCACCTGGTCCATCTGGTTCACCGCCGTGTTCACCTCGGCCAGCCCTGTCGCCTGCTCCTGCGCGGAGGCGGCGATATCGGCCACCAGCCCGTTGATCTCCGAGACCTGGGCGACGATCTGGCCGAGCGCCTGACCGGTCTCGCCCACCAGCTCCACCCCGCGGCCGACCTGCTGCGTCGAGGTCGAGATGAGCGCCTTGATCTCCTTCGCCGCCTCGGCCGAGCGGCTGGCCAGGGCGCGCACCTCCGTCGCCACCACCGCGAAGCCGCGGCCGGCCTCCCCGGCGCGGGCCGCCTCCACGCCCGCGTTCAGGGCGAGAAGATTCGTCTGGAAGGCGATCTCGTCGATCACGCCGATGATCTGGCTGATCTCCCCGGCCGACCGCTCGATCTCGCTCATCGCCGCGACGGCGTCCTGCACCACACGGCCGGAGTGCTCGGCGCCGGCGCGGGCCTTGGCGACCACCTGGCGGGCGTGGCCCGCGCCCTCGGCCGTCTTGCGGACGGTGGCGGTGATCTGCTCCAGCGCGGCGGCGGTCTCCTCCAGGCTCGCGGCCTGCTGCTCGGTGCGGCGGGACAGGTCGTCGGCGGCCTGGCTGATCTCGCCGGTGCCGGTGCGGATGGCCCGCGCGCTGCCGACGACGGTCTGCATCGTCCCCTGCAGCCGCTCCATCGCGGCGTTGAAGTCCTGGCGCAGCCGCTCATAGGCCTCCGGCAGCGCGGTCTCGAGGCGATGGGTCAGGTCGCCGGCGGCCAGCCGCTCCAGCCCCGTGCCGATGCTGCCGACCACGAGGGCGGCCGCCGCCTGCTCGGCCTCCCGGCGGGCCCGGTCGGCCTCGGCGCCGGCCCGGCTGGTCTGCCGCTCCACCTCCGCATCGGCCTCCGCCTTCGCGATGGCGGCCGCGCGGAAGCTGTGCATCGCCCGGGTCATGCGTCCGACGCAGTCCTTGAAGCCGGTGTAGTGGATCGGGCTGTCGAGGTCCCCGGCCGCCAGCGCCTCCATCCGCACGACCGTGTTCACGTAGGGCGTGGCGATCAGGCGGCGGAAGAGCCCGCCGAGGCCCGCGGCGAGGAGCACCGCGACGCCGGAGGCGAGGAGGCTCCACTGCACCAGGCCGGGCGCGGCGGCGCGCAGCGCGGCGAGGTCGCCGTCCCGTGCCAGCGACGCCACGCTGAGGCTGTTCCAGACCGTCACGGCGCCGAGGGCGAGCACGATCGCCGCGCAGGAGCCGAAGGCCAGGGACAGCTTGCGCCGGATGGGGGCGTCCTGCTCGAACCAGCGGATCAACGTCATCTCCTCAGCCTGCGACGGCCGGGAGGTTACGACGCACTTCTGTATGGACGATGAACCGTGCCGCATCCCGCGCCCGACAGGGATCCCGGCGCGCGGGGACGCGATCCCTCAGTTCCGACCCTGCGGCCGGGCGGAGATGTCGGACGCGATCGCTGTGGCGCGGCGGGCGGGCCGCCCGGCGCGCCCTATCGCCGCTGCCGCGGCCCCACCACCTGCGAGTCGCGCGGCGAGCCGACGCGGGTGGCCTGGTCGTCGCGGGCGCCGGTGATGTTGGCGGCGCAGGTGCCGTTCTCCAGCATCGTGCGGTAGCCGGCCGCGGTCGGGCCGCAGGCGCGGATAAGGTATTCCCGGTTCGGGCCGGTGGCGTCCACCACGTCGCGGACGAACTTGTCCACCTCGGTGTTCGCCTGGGCGCGATCCACGGGCGGCTTCGGGGAGGCGGCGATGCAGGCGCGCCAGGCGGCCACCGCCGCGTCGCAGGTGGCGTCCCCGGTGCTGGACGGCGTAGCGCCGAGGGTGCGGGAGCGGGTGCGCACCTCGCCCTGCTGCTGCGGGCCGGTCCGGTCCGCCCGGTCCTGCGCGAAGGCCGGTGTGGCGAGGACCATCAGGGCGGGAAGGAGTAGGGCCGGAAGAGCGGGCGCGGGTCGGAAGGAGCGCATCGAGTCCTCGCGGAAGAGGGCGGACCAAAATTTGGGACGGCTGGGACACATCTAGCCCGGACCGGGGGCGGAACACAAACCTCTCGGGGTCACGGGCGCGCGCGTGGCGCGGCGGCGTCGGGCGCGGCATCATCGGGGCATGTCCTCCCCCTGGTCCTCCAAGCCCGGCCCGCCCCCCGTGCTGCCCCCCGTGCCGCCAACCCCGCCGCCGGCCATGGCCGCCCCGCCCTCCGGGCTCGAGGCGGACCTGCTGGTGGACCGCCGCCGGCTGAAGCGCAGCCGCGGATTCTGGCGGCTGGTGGCGGTGCTCGTGATCCTCGGCGGGATCGCGGCGGCGACCGGATCGGCCGAGGTGAATGTCGGCTGGTCCGGGCTCAGCGGCCCGCATGTGGTGCGGCTGACCGTGTCGGGGACCATCACGGACGACCGGCGGCTGGTCGAGGCGATCGACCGGGCGACGCGGGACGATTCGGTGCGGGGCCTCGTGCTGGTGGTGGACAGCCCCGGCGGCACGGTGGCCGGGGGCGAATCGCTGCACGCCGCCCTCTCCCGCTTCCGGCAGTCGAAGCCCGTGGTGGCGGTCTTCGGCGGCACCGCGGCCTCCGCCGGCTACATGATCGCGATGCCGGCGGAGCGCGTCTTCGCGCGGGAGAGCAGCGTCACCGGGTCCATCGGGGTGCTGCTGCAGTCCTTCGACGTGCAGGAGGGGCTGGCGCGGCTCGGTGTGCGGGCGGAGGCCATCACCTCGGGCCCGCTGAAGGACCAGCCCAGCCCCTTCCGGCCGCTGACGCCGGAGGGCCGGGCGGCGCTGCAGTCCGTGGTGTCCGACCTGCACGCGCAGTTCGTCCGCATGGTCGCGGAGGGCCGGCACATGCCGGAGGACCGGGTGCGCGCCCTGGCGGATGGCCGCATCCTGACGGGGCGCCAGGCCCTGGCCGCCGGGCTGGTGGACGCGATCGGCGGGGAGCCGGAGGCGCGGGCCTATCTCGCGGAGACGCGGGGCATCGCCGCCGACCTGCCGATCCGGGACCTGCGGGCCCGCAACCTCCGGGACCGCGCCCTGGGCGGCTTCGGGGAGGCGATCGGGGCCGGCTTCGGCCGGGCCCTGGGGGGTGCACTTAAGGCGTTGATTTCCGAAGGTCTCAGCGTTGACGGCGGCTGGGCGCTTTGGCAGCCTTCCGCGCGCTAGGGACCATGGCGGTCCCGGCGGGCGACCGGGGGGCAGGGGTGACGAGGTCGGAACTGATCGCGGCGCTCGCCGGGGCCAACCCGCATCTGCGGCAGCCCGACGTGGAGCTGATCGTCTCCACCATCTTCGAGGAGATCACGGCCGCGCTCGCCCGCGGAGACCGGGTGGAGCTCCGCGGCTTCGGCGCCTTCTCCGCGAAGAAGCGGGATCCCCGGACCGGGCGCAACCCCCGCACCGGCGAGTCCGTTGCGGTGTCCGGCAAGGCGGTTCCCTACTTCAAGCCGGGCAAGGAACTGCGGGAGCGGGTGAATGGCGGCCCGTTGCAGCGGACCCGCGCCAAGGCCGGGGCGGGGAGCTAGGCCGGGTCGCGCGGGGCCGCGGCGGCCGGCGGCGCGAACCGGGGTTGCCAGACGACCGGGGAGGGCGTTTCAGGGGCGCGGAGGCGAACCGGGAATGCCCTCGGTTTCCAGGAGACTTCGAGGATGTGGCGCTGGCTGCTGATCACACCGCTGCTGCTGCTGCTGGTGCTCTTCGCGCTGTCGAACATGCAGCCGGTGGCGGTGGGGCTCTGGCCTTTCGACCTGACCTGGCAGGCCCCGCTCGCGATGGTCGTGCTCCTGGCCGCCGCGCTCGCCTTCCTGCTGGGCGCGCTGGTGGCCTGGTGGGCCGGGCTGCCGCATCGCCGCCGCGCCTGGGAGGCCCAGCGCGCGGCCAAGCGGGCCGAGGCGGAGCTGACCGAGTTGCGCGCGAGGGAGGCGAAGCGCGTGGAGGCGGAGACGCTGGCCCGCGACCGCGCGATGTACGCCGCGCCCTCGGATGGGCGGGCGGTGCGGGTGGTGGGCTGAGGCACCTCCCGCCGGCCTGAGGCGCAACGGGCTCTCTCGAGGAGAAGTCCTCCTGCCCCACGGCGCGGCGCACCTGGCGGGGATCGCGCGGAAGCCGATCACCGTGACGGAGTGTCATCTCGACGAGGTGCACTGATCCGGTCCACGCCGCCGCGCGAAGAGAGCCCGTGCATCCCTGCGCGAAGGCGCAGGGCCGCCATGCCCGGCGGTCCCTCGCCCTGATCCCGGCGCGGGGCTAAGTCTCGCCCCAGCGGGACGGGGTGCAGGGCATGATCGGACGGCCGAACCGGGCGGGGGTGATCGCGGCGCTGGACACGGCCGATGCGGCGGTCGCGGAGCGCTGGGCGGCCGCGGTGGCACCGCATGTCGGGCTCGTGAAGATCGGGCTGGAGCTGTTCTGCGCCGCCGGGCCCGGTGTGGTGGCGCGGATCGGGCAGCGGCGGCCGGTCTTCCTCGACCTGAAGTTCCACGACATCCCGAACACGGTGGCCGGTGCGGTGCGCTCGGCATGTGGACTGGGTCCGGCGATGCTGACGATCCATGCCGGAGGTGGTGCCACGATGGTGGCCGCCGCCCGCCGCGCGGCGGAGGAGGCGGGCGGTGCCAGCCGCCCCGCGATCCTGGCCGTGACGGTGCTGACGAGCATGGATGCGGCGACCCTGGCCGAGACCGGCGTCGCGGGCGGCCCGGCGCAGCAGGTGCTGCGCCTGGCGCGGGTGGCGCTGGAGGCCGGGGCGGACGGGCTGGTCTGCTCCCCGCAGGAGGTGGCGCTGATCCGGGCCGCGCACGGGGCAGGGCCGTTGCTGGTCGTGCCGGGCGTGCGGCCGGCCGGCGCGGCGCGGGGCGATCAGGCACGTCTGGCCACGCCGGCCGAGGCGGCGGCGGCCGGGGCGGACTGGCTGGTCGTGGGACGGCCGATCACCCAGGCCGCGGACCCCGCGGGGGCGGCGGCCGCCATCGTGGCGGAACTGGCGGCATGAGCCCCGGCCCGGCCCCCGAGGGACCGCCGCTGCCGGGGGATGGCGCGCGGCCCCAGGTGAAGATCTGCGGGCTGAACGACCCGGACGGGCTGGACGCGGCGGTGGCGGCCGGGGCGGACTTCATCGGCTTCGTCTTCGTCCCGGCCTCCCCGCGCGCGGTGACGCCCGACGCGGCGGCGGCGCTATCGGCCCGGGCCCCGTTCGTGGAGGCGGGCGGGCCGGTTCGCGTGGGCCTCTTCGTCGACCCGACCGATGAGGAGATCGCGGCGGCGCTGGCCGCCGTGCCCCTCTGTGTCCTCCAGCTCCATGGCGAGGAGACACCGGCGCGGGTCGCCGAGATCCGCGCGCGCTTCGGCGTGCCGGTCATGAAGGTGCTGGGCATCGGGGAAGCGGCCGATCTCGACCGCCTGGCCGATTATGCCGAGGTCGCCGACCACTTCCTGCTCGATACACGGGTTCCCGGGGCGGCCCTGCCGGGCGGAAATGCGGTGGCCTTCGACTGGTCGCTGCTGGCCGGACGGGCGCTGCCGCGGCCCTGGCTGCTGGCCGGCGGCCTGACGCCCGCGAACGTGGCGGAGGCGATCCGGGTCACGGGCGCGCCGGGGGTGGATGTGTCCTCCGGCGTGGAGCGGGCGCGGGGGGTGAAGGACCCGGCGCGGATCGCGGCTTTCGCGGCGGCGGCGCGGGGCCCCGGACGCGCGGGCGGGTGACGCTTCCCCATATCGGGCTCGCGCTGCTCGTCGCGCTCGTCTGGGGGTTCAACTTCGTCATGATCCGGCTGGGGCTGGATGACGGGGTGCCGCCGCTGCTGATGGGCGCGCTGCGCTTCTCCGTCGCGGCGCTGCCGGCGCTGTGGCTGCCGCGACCGCGGATGCGGCCCTGGCGCTGGCTGGCGATCGGGTCGTTCCTCTTCACCGGCCAGTTCGGCCTGCTCTTCAGCGGGATGGCGGCGGGGATGCCGCCCGGCCTCGCCTCCGTCACGCAGCAATCCCAGGCCTTCATGACCGCGCTCATCGCGGCGGCGGCGCTGCGCGAACGCCCCTCCGCGCGGTCGGTGGCGGGGATGGCCGTGGCCTTCTCCGGCCTCGCGCTGATCGGGACGACGGTCGGGACGGGCGGGGTGACGGCGGCCGGCCTGTCCCTCTGCCTGCTGGCGGCGCTGAGCTGGGCGGTGGGGAACGTGCTGCTGCGCGGCGCGGGCCCGGCGGTCGGCGGGGCGGTGGCGCTGATGGCGTGGCTCAGCCTCGTGCCGGTCGGGCCGCTGCTGCTCCTGTCCCTCGCGGTGGAGGGGCCGGGGGCGATCGGTGCGGCGCTGGCCGGGACGGGGACGGCCGGGGTGGCCTCGATCCTCTATCAGGCCGTGCCGGCGACGCTGCTGGGCTACGGCATCTGGGGCTTCCTGATGGCGCGGTATCCGGCCTCGGTCGTGGCGCCCTTCGCGCTGCTGGTGCCCATCTCCGGCGCGGCCTCCGCCGCGATCGTGCTGGGGGAGTCCTTCGGGGCGGTGCGGCTGGCGGGAATGGCCCTGGTGCTGGCCGGGCTGGGGGTCGGGGCCTTGCGCTGGCGGCGGTGAGGAGATCCGGGGGAAGGAAGCCCCGCCAAGCGCATCTGTTTGGCCCCTATCCCGTCTTGTCAGGCGCCCCCGGAAGGGATGGCTGGCCGGTTCGCGCCGGCCCGGGAAGGGAGGGGCGCGGTATCGCTTCCCGGTCCTCACACGTCGTAATCCGTCTCCCCGATCTCCAGCGGGCGTCCGGTGGCCTCGGCCAGGGCGTCGGCGAGGCCGTCCAGCGCGTCCAGACCGGGGGTGGAGGCGATCAGGAGGTGCCGGACGGGCAGATCCGGCGATCCGCCGCGCAGGACCGCCTCCAGCCGCGCGCCGCCGCCGCCGCGGGCCGGCAGGGTGCGCCGGAGGTGGAAGCCGGCGACCCTCTCCATCGGGATGACGCGCAGCTCGCGGGTGCAGAGGATCAGCGCCTCCGCCTCCGGGGCGAGGCCGATCCGGCCGCGAACGGGGCCGAGCTCGTCCGGTGGCTGGCGGATGATGTCGAGGTCGGGCTCCGGCGCGGCCACGGCGGCGAGAGGACCGCCCCCGCCCTCCTGCCCGGGGATGGAGGCGATGGGCACGAAGCCGCGAAGCCAGGCCGCCTCCCGCTCGCTCAGGGTCGGGCGGAAGCCGGTCTCGATGTCAATGTGGCAGGCGGTGCGGAGGCGGGGATCGCGGTGATGGGCGGGGATGTCGATCCCCGGCCGCTGCAGCTCCGGCGGCCAGGCGGTGAGGCTGAGGGTGGCGGCGCCGAAACACCACCGGCGGGCGATGGCGTTGGTGGCGGATTCGTCCGCCGGCTCGCCGAGGCGGGGGCGCAGCGCGGCCTCCGCGCGGCGGAGGTTGGAGCGGGCATCGTCGGTGAACCAGATGCTGCCGCTGAGCACGGTCGGCGGCATGCCCGGCAGCAGGCCCGGCCGGATCATGGAGGAGAGCGGCAGGATCAGGCCGGGGAGGACCGACGGCGCCGCTTCCAGCGGGATGACGTCCCAACCATAGGCGCCGTGCGGGTGGATGCCGTGGCGCACGATGAGTTCGGCGCGGGGCCGGCGCCAGGGGAGCCCGGCGGCGTCCAGCAGGGTGTGGATCGGGTTCTCTCCGTCCGGCGGTGGCCGGGCACCGGGGCGGAAGAGCGCTGCGAGACGGTTCAGCACGGGTGCTGTGCCGGGAAGGTCAGCGGAGCCCCGGCAGGTCCGCGGTGACGAGGATCGTCACGGAAGCCATCGCCAGTGCGCCGAGCGCGGCCGGGACCGTCGGCAGGAGGAGAAGGCCGATCGCGAGGCGGCGCCGTCCCTCTCCCTTCAGGATGAGGGCGGCGACGGGCACGGCACAGAGAGCGGCGATCAGGATCGCGTAGGCGGTCCGCCCCATCGGCGCCGCGGCCGGGATCGAGAGCAGGTCGGAGACGAGGGCCATCGCCGCCACCGCGACGACCACGTCGAGACCGAGAAGGGTCCAGAAGGTGCGCATGAGGGGCCTCTCCGGCGGGGGCGGCGGGATGCCGCGCCGGGACATCCTGAGAGCCGGCCTGTCGCGGCGTGGTCCCGCGGCGGTCCGGCGCCTGTCGTGTCTGTCGCGGGCCGGGGCAGCCCATGGCCGGCGCGCCGTCAGCCCGATGGGCGCCGGCCGGCCAGGAGCGCGCCGACCGCCAGCGCCTGCGCCGCCGCGGCCAGGAGGAAGAGCGCCGCGCCGGAGCCGGACAGGTCCCGCAGCGCCCCGAAGGCGAGGGGCGCGAAGGCGTAGGCGGCCTGGCCGCAGGCCGTGACGAGCGCGACGGCGCGCGGCCCGTCCGCGGGGGCGAACTCGGCTTGCACGATCAGCGGGGGAAGGGAGGTGGCGTTGCCGATGCCGAACCCGAAGAGCGCTACGCCGAGCAACAGCGCCACCGGGTGGTCGCCGGCCGCCAGCAGCACCAGCGAGCCCGCGATCTGCACGGCGTAGGACGCGCAGGCCGCGATCCGGCGATCCGCCCCCGGCCGCAGCGTCCGGGCAAGTCCCATCCGGCCGGCGATGGCGCAGGCAGTCGCGAACCCCGCCGCCAGCCCCGCGCCCCCGGTGCCCAGCGCGGGGGCGAGCAGAGAGACGAGATGGGCGATGAGCCCGATCTGCGCGAAGAGGCCGAGGGCGGCCGCACCGGAGAGGGTGGCGAAGCGCTGGTTCCGCCACAGCGCGCCCCCCGGCAGGGCCGGCGGCCCGGGCATGAGCGCGGGCGGCGGCGGGGCCGCGTCGCCGTCGGGGATGCTGCCGTCCCCCGCCGGGGTGGCGCCGAGCACGCTGGCCGCCAGCCACCCGACCGTCACGACCATGACCGCGCCGACCAGCCCCGCCGCCGCCGGAAAGCCGATCGCCGCAATCAGCGCCACCCAGAGCGGGGAGAAGACCACGCCTCCGACGCTGGCGCCGTTGTAGGCGGCGGAGAGCGCGACGGGCCGTCGCCGCACGAACCAGGGCGCGACCACCGCGTTCACCGCCGCCGCGCTCGTCGTCGCCCAGCCGATGCCGGAGAGGAGGGTGACGAGGAAGAGCTGCCAGGGCTCGGCGGCCAGCGACCAGCCGAGCACCCCCAGCGCCGCCAGGACCGCCCCCGCCGCCGTGGTGCGCGGCAGGCCGAGGCGGCGGTGCAGTGCCGGCAGGTTCGCCACCACCGCGGCTCCGATCAGGAAATGCGCTGTCACCGCCGCCGAGATGAGCCAGACCGGCCAGCCCCGCGCCGCCTGGACCGCGTGCAGGAAGACCGGCGGCCCGTAAAAGCCCACGCCCCAGCCGAAGGCTGCGAGGACGAAGGCGGCGCGCACGGCCCTCCAGCCACGGAAGGGAGCGGGGGCGGTCGCGGCGGGTGGGGTCATGGGCCCAGGCTGCCCGGCCGGGCGGGGCCGTTGCTACGGCCCCGGCCGAAGCGCGACGGGCGTTCCCCGATTCCCGCCGCGGCGGTATGACGCCGCCATGACCAAGCCGCTCCTGCCCAACTCCCTCCGCCAGGGTCCCGACACCCGCGGCCGCTTCGGCGACTTCGGCGGCCGTTTCGTGGCCGAGACGCTGATGCCGAACATCCTGGAGGTGCAGGAGGCCTATGAGGCCGCCCGGAAGGACCCGGAGTTCGAGAAGGAATGGCGCCGGCTGCTGAAGGACTATGTGGGCCGCCCGTCGCCGCTCTGGTTCGCGGAACGCCTGACAAAGCACCTCGGCGGCGCTCGCATCTACTTCAAGCGGGAGGAGCTGAACCACACCGGCGCGCACAAAATCAACGCCGTGCTCGGCCAGATCCTGCTCGCCCGCCGCATGGGCAAGACGCGCATCATCGCGGAGACCGGCGCCGGCCAGCACGGCGTCGCCACCGCCACGGCCTGCGCGCTGTTCGACCTGCCCTGCCTGGTGTTCATGGGCGCGACCGACGTGGAGCGACAGAAGCCGAACGTCTTCCGCATGAAGCTGCTCGGCGCCGAGGTGAACGCCGTGACCGCCGGCGCCGCGACGCTGAAGGACGCGATGAACGAGGCGCTGCGCTACTGGGTCGCGAATGTCGAGGACACCTACTACTGCATCGGCACCGTTGCGGGGCCGGCGCCCTATCCGCAGATGGTGCGCGACTTCCAGTGCGTGATCGGCGACGAGACGAGGGAGCAGTGCCTGGCCATCGAGGGGCGTCTGCCGGATGCGGTGGTGTGCGCGGTGGGCGGCGGCTCCTCGGCCATGGGGATCTTCCATCCCTTCCTGGACGATGAGTCCGTGCGGCTGATCGGCGTGGAAGCGGCCGGCCACGGGCTGGAGAGCGGCGCCCACGCGGCCGCCATCAACGGCGGCGCGCCGGGCGTGCTGCACGGGAACAAGACCTACCTGCTGCAGGACCGGCACGGGCAGATCACCGAGGCGCACTCCATCTCCGCCGGCCTGGATTATCCGGGCATCGGGCCGGAGCACTCCTGGCTGCACGAGATCGGGCGGGTGGAATACACGGCGGCCACCGACGACGAGGCGCTGGACGCCTTCCAGCTCTGCTCGAAGCTGGAGGGGATCATCCCGGCGCTGGAATCCGCCCACGGGCTGGCCGAGGTCATCAAGCGGGCGCCGCGGATGGATGCGGACCAGATCATCGTGCTGAACCTCTCGGGCCGCGGCGACAAGGACATTTTCACCGTGGCGCATCACATGGGGGTGGATCTGTGAGCGGCGCGCCGGCCGGGCGGATCGCGCGGCGCTTCGCGCAGCTCCGCGCCGAGGGGCGCGGCGCGCTGATGCCTTTCCTGGAAGCCTACGACCCTGATCCCGCGACGAGCATGGCCATCCTGCGCGGCATGCCCGGCGCGGGGGCGGACCTGATTGAGCTCGGCGTGCCCTTCACCGATCCCGCCGCGGATGGGCCGACCGTGCAGAAGGCCGGGCAGCGCGCGCTGAAGGCCGGCGGCACGCTGGCCGGCGCCATGGCGATGGTGCGCGACTTCCGCCGCGACGACGACGACACGCCCGTCGTGCTGATGGGCTACCTGAACCCCATCCTGGCCTACGGGCCGGAGCGCTTCTGCCGCGACGCGCGCGAGAGCGGCGTGGACGGCCTGATCATCGTGGACATGCCGCCGGAGGAGGCGGACGAGGTCGCGCCCTTCGCCGAGGGTCTGGACATGGTCCGGTTGGTGGCGCCCACCACGGTCGCGAACCGCCTGCCGATCGTGCTGAACGGGGCGAGCGGATTCATCTACTACGTCGCCATCACCGGCATCACCGGCACACGGTCGGCGGACCAGGCGGAGCTGGCACGCGCCATCCCGCAGGTGAAGGCACAGACGGACCTGCCCATCGCCATCGGCTTCGGCGTCCGCACCCCGGCCCAGGCGGCGGATGCCGTGCGGGTGGCGGATGGGGCGGTCGTTGCGTCCTCCCTGATCGACGCGCTGGAGAAGACGCTGGACGAGCAGGGGCGGGCAACGCCCGGCAGCGTGCGCGCGGTGCTGGACGGGGTGCGGGCGCTGGCCGAGGGCGTGCGCGGGGCGCGGGGTTAGAGGCGGATCGCGGGTCGCTCCGGGGAAGGCTCCGCCTTCCCCTTGCCCCATCCGCCAGGGGCGAACGCGCCCCTGGACCGCGTTCAATCGGGACAGCCGGAAGTGGAGAACCCTGCGTTTAGCGGATGCCAAAGGAAGGGGGCCTCCAACAGACCGCGGGGTCCGGGGGCCACGTTTGGCCCCCGGCGGAGGGTCCGGAAGGCAGCGCCTCCCGGCGCCGCCCGTCAGGCGTTCAGGCCGGCATCCACGACGATTCCCGTGCCCGTGATCTGGCGGCCGCCGGGACCGGCCAGGAAGACGACGGCCGCCGCGATGTCCTCCGGCGTGCCGTAGCGGCCGAGCGGCAGCATTGGCCGCAGGGTGTCGGCCAGGGGGCCGTCGGCGGGGTTCATCTCCGTGTCGATCGGGCCGGGGAGGACCATCGTCACGTTGATGCCTCGCGGCCCGAGGTCGCGCGCCAGACCGCGGGTGAGCGAAGTCAGCGCCGACTTCGTCATCGAGTAGGCGGTGAGGCCGGGGAAGGGGACGCGCTCGGCGACGTTGCTGGCGATGGTGATGATGCGCCCGCCCTTCGGCAGGTGCGGGATCGCCGCCCCCGACGCCAGGACGACGGCCCGGACGTTCACGTGCAGCAGGGCGTCCAGGTCCTCGAGAGACATGCTCTCGATCGGGCCCAGGCGAGCGATGCCCGCGTTGTTCACGAGGATGTCGAGGCCGCCGAGCGCCTTCACGGCGTCCTGCACGGAGCGCTGCACGGCGGCGGGGTCGGCGCTGTCGGCCTGGATGGAGACGGCGCGGCGGCCGAGGGCCTCGATCTCCTTCACGACGGCGGCGGCGCGGTCGGGGGAGCTGGAATAGGTGATGGCGACGTCGGCCCCGCCGCGCGCGAGGGCGCGGGCGATGGCGGCTCCGATCCCGCGGCTGCCGCCCGTGACGAGGGCGCGGCGGCCGGAGAGGTCGGAAAGGGACAGGTCTGACACGGAAGCGTCTTTCTGTGATGATCGATACAGAATAGCTAGGCGCGTTGAACCCGGCTGTCCAGGGGATTATGTGCTGATCACTACAAAAGGAGGCACCATGTCCGCACGGGGGCGTCCCAGGGGGTTCGACCGTGATGCGGCCCTGGATGCGGCGATGCATCTGTTCTGGCGGAAGGGCTTCAGCGCCACCTCCGTGGCCGACCTCTGCGCGGCGATGGGGATCGCCTCGCCCAGCCTTTACGCGGCCTTCGGGAGCAAGGAGGCGCTCTATGCCGAGGCGATCGCGCGCTACGGCGACCTCTACGGGCCGCTGATCTGGACGCCGATGGAGCAGGGAGAGACGGCGCGGGCGTCCATCGAGGGATTCCTGATGGCCTCCGCCGCGACGCTGCCGGCCTGCGACAATCCCGGCGGCTGTATGGTCACGCTCTCCACAGCACGGGAGGAGGGCTGCGGCGGGTTGGCCGATCTGATCGCCCGCACGCGGGCGAAGGCGATGGAAGGTATCCTGGCGCGCCTGGAGCGCGGGGTGGCGGCGGGGGAGTTGCCGCCATCACTGGATCTGGCGGCCATCGCGCGCTTCTACCTCAGCGTGCAGCAGGGCATGGCCGTCCAGGCCCGCGACGGGGCCGGGCGGCGCGAGCTGGAATCCGTGGCCCGCGCCGCGATGACCGCCTGGGAACCGCTGGTGGGGGCACCGGCTCAGCCGAGCGCCGCGTCCTCCAGCGTGACGGGCGCGTAGAAGGTCAGGCTGCCCGGCAGGTTGCGGAAGCCGGTGACGGCCTTCTGCATCGCGAAGGCCTGGGACCGCCAGGCGAGGCCGACGATCGGCACCTCCTCCGCCGCGGCGCGCTGGAGATCGGCGTAGATCGTGCGGCGCTTCGCCTCGTCCAGCTCCTCCCGCCCGGCCTTCAGCAGGCCCTCGATCCGCGCGCTCTCGAAGCCGAAGGAGCGGGGATAGGCGGGCGGGCCGGTGATGAAGGCGGTCACGGCATCCGGGTCCGGCCAGTTGCCGACGCTGCCCATCACCGCGAACTCGTACTGGCCGCGATTGCCCTGGGTGACGCGCGTCGCCCATTCCGGCACGCGCAGCGTCACGTCAATGCCGACATCCCTGAGGTTCTGCTGCACCACCTCGGCCGTGGCGGCGTGCAGGACGGGGGTGGAGGTGGCGAGCAGCGAGCAGGAGAAGCCGTTCGGCACCCCGGCGGCGGCCAATAGCTGGCGCGCGCGGGCGGGGTCATGGGTGAAGAGGTCCGGCGTCTCGAAGGCCGTGCCCTGGGGATAGGGCAGGGCGCCGAGCGGCGCGCCGCGGCCGAAGAGCGCGGCCTTCACCACGTCGTCCCGATTCACCGCGAAGCCCACGGCCTGGCGCACGCGGGGATCGGTGAAGGGGCCGGTCCGCGCGTTGAAGGTGAGGTACATGAAGGGACCGACGGTCGCGTCCAGCCTGAGGCGGGAATCGCCCTCGACCGTGTCGAAGCTCTGCCAGGGCAGGGTCTCGACAATCTCGACGTCGCCGGATTGCAGGGCGGAGACGCGCAGGTTCTCGTCCGGCAGGCCGCGGAAGACGATGCGGGCCACGCGCGGACGACCGGGCTTGTAGAAGCCGTCGAAGCGCTCGACCGTGATGCTCGTCCCGCGCTCCTGCGCGCCCAGGCGGAAGGGGCCGGAGCCGATGGGGAGGCCTGGCGCCGCCAGCGTGCCGCGCGCCGGGATGATCCCCGCGTGATAGCTGGCGACGAGGTGCGGGACGACCGCGCTCGGCTCCTTCAGGACGAAGCGGCCGCTGCGGGGACCGGTGACTTCCACCCGCTCCACCACGGAGAAGTCGGGGCGGAGATAGGCGGTGGAGTTCCCCGCCGTGATGCTGTCGATCGTGTGCTTCACGTCGGCGGCGGTGACGGGGCTGCCGTCGTGGAAGCGGGAGTTCTCGCGCAGGGTGAAGACATAGGCGCGGTTGCCCTCGGCGGCCCAGCTCTCCGCCATCTCCGGCACCAGCCGGCCCTGGCCGTCATAGGAGAGCAGGCCGCGATAGAGCTGGAGCTTCACGGCCATGGAGGAGGAGCCGGAATTCTCATGCGGCCGGATGTTCGGCGGGAAGTTCACGAGGCCGACGCGCAGCGTCGCGCCCTGGGCCGCGGCGATGCGGGCGCGGGCGCCGCCCGCCAGGGTGATGCCGGCGCCGGCGGCGAGGGCCGCGCGACGGGTGATCGGGTGCGTCATCGGGCGCTCCTGTTCAGGCGGCACGGGGACCGTAGACCTCGGCGGCGCGAGTGGGGGTGATGCGGCCCTCCCGGATGTCGGCCGCCACCTCCTCGGAGGTGCGCTCGGCGGGCGGGCCGTAGCCGCCGCCGCCGGCGGTGCGGATCTCGACGATCATGCCCGCCTCGAGCCCGCCGCGGCCCTGGGACATGGTGGCGCCGCCGAAGTCGAAGGCGGCGCGGCCACCGAACAGGCCGCCTTGCAGGCCATAGGGGTCGCTGCGGAGGCGGGAGCCGTCCACGCGCAGGCGGCAGGGTTCCTCGATCCGGTAGACGCGGCGCAGGCCCATGCCGCCGCGATGGGCGCCGGGGCCGCCGGAGCCGTCCACGAGTTCGTAGCGCAGCAGCGTCAGCGGATACTCGTTCTCCAGCGCCTCGACCGGCAGGTTGGAGGTGTTGGTCATGTGGACGTGCACGCCGTCCAGCCCGTCCTTCGTGGCGCGGGCGCCGGCGCCGCCGCCGATCGTCTCCAGATAGACCCAGAGCTTCCCGTCCTTCCCCTGACCGGTGAAGGAGCCGACGGCGCAGGCGCCGTTGCCGGCCGCCGTGACCTGGAGCGGGATCGCCTGCGCCAGGGCGCCGAGGATGATGTCGACCACGCGCTGGCAGGTGGAGGTGCGGCCGTTCACCGCGGCGGGGTGGCGGCAGGAGACGACCGAGGCCTCCCGCGCCGTGACCGTCAGCGGCCGGGCGAGGCCGGCATTCGGCAGGATGGTCGGGTCCACCGCCGCTTTCACGGCATAGTAGACCACGGCCAGCAGCGCCGTGTGGGTCATGTTCAGCCCGGCGCGAACCTGGGGCGGCGCCTCGAAATGCAGGCGCATCTCGTCCCCGGCCACCGTGATCTCGACCGAGAAGTCCATCGGCTCCTCGATCTCCGGGTTCTCGTAGACGTCGGCGAAGCGGTATGTGCCGTCGGGGATGGCGGCGATGCCCGCGCGCATCTTCCGCTCGGCGTAGTCCTGCAGGGCGTCGCCCGCGGCCAGCACCACCTCCACGCCGTAGCGGTGGCAGAGGGCGGTGACTCGCTCCCGCCCCACGCGGTTGGCGGCCATCTGGGCGCGGAGGTCCGAGAGGCGCTCCCGCGGGACCTGGCAGTTCAGCAGGATGAGGTCCTGCACGTCCTTCTGCAGCACGCCTTCGCGGTAGAGCCGGATCGGCGGGATGCGCAGCCCCTCCTGGTAGATGTGGGCGTGGCCGCGATCGGCGAAGTCGGAGTGATGCGCGGTGTTCACGGCCCAGGCGACCATGCGGCCGTCCACGAAGATCGGCTCCGCCAGCACGAGGTCCGGCAGGTGCGTCCCGCCGCCCTCGTAGGCGTCGTTGCCGATGAACACGTCCTGCGGGCGCATCTCCTCCACGGGGTGGCGGCGCATGATGTGGGGGATCATCTCCAGGAAGGATCCCAGGTGCATCGGCACGTGCTCGGCCTGGCAGAGCGTGTTGCCGCGCAGGTCGAAGAGCGCGACGGAGCAGTCCCGGCGCTCCTTGATGTTCGTGGAGTAGGAGGCTCGGACGAGGGTCTCCCCCATCTCCTCCGCGATGGAGGAGAGGGCGCTGCCGAGGATCTCCGTGGTCACGGGATCGAGGCGGAGCGGGGAGGGAGCGAGGTCCATTCGGCAAGGCCCGGATGCTGCAACGCAACCATAGGACCGGCGGAAGGGGGGGCGCAACGCGCTGGCGGGACGGTGACGGCCGGCGCATCATGGGCCATCCGGCCCACAGGGTCATCGGAGGAGGAAACACCATGCCAAGCTTCAGGGCCGGCCGTCGGCTGGCGATCGCCTTCGCGGGCCTTCTGGCGCTGACCGGCGCCGCCACCGCGCAGACCACCCGGCCGCAGGTGCGCGAGATCGGGGAGGTTCCGGAGTCCGCGATCTACATCGGCAATTCCTTCTTCTACTACAACAACTCGATGCACGGGCATGTCACGAGCCTGCTGCGCGCCGCGGGCGACAACCGGCCCTTCCGCACGACCTCCGTCACCATCAGCGGCTCGGGTTTCGATTGGCACGACGTCGCGTCCTACTTCCGGCCGAACGCGGTCGGGTCCTATACCTTCGATGCCGGCAACAACATCGTCTTCAACCAGAACGCCCGGCTGTTCGACATCGCGATCATGATGGATTGCAGTCAGTGCCCGATCCATCCGCGGCTGTCCTCCGTCTTCACGGAATACGCGCGGCGGCACAGCGAGACGGTGCGCGCGAACGGCGCGCGGCCCGTCTTCTTCATGTCCTGGGCCTATGCTGACAAGCCCGAGATGACGGAGCAACTCGCCGAGGCCTACACGGTCGCGGGCAACGCGAACAACGCGCTGGTCATTCCCGCCGGCCTCGCCTTCGCGCGGTCGGTGCGGGAGCGGCCGTCGCTGAACCTCTATGTCGCGGACAAGCGGCACCCGAGCCTGGCCGGGACCTATCTGGCGGCGGCGGTCACCTATGCCTCGCTGCTCGGGCGCTCGCCGGAGGGCAACCCCTACACGGCGGGGCTGGATGCGGAGACCGCGCGCTTCCTGCAGACCGTCGCCTGGCAGACGGTGCGGGATTATTACGGCGCCGGGCCCGGGCAGCGGGCGGCGAACTGACACCCAGAGAGGACTCCGCGTGGATGGACCTGCCGGACCTTCCGCCGGACCTCTCCTTCCCAAGACTCGCCACGGCGGCGGATGAGGAGTTCGCCTTCGCGGCGAAGCGGGCCGCCATGGGCCCGCACATCATTTCCCGCTGGGGCTGGGACGAGGCGTTCCAGCGCGACCTGCATCGCCGCCGCTTCGCGGAGAAGCCGTTCTTCGGGATCCGGCGGAACGAGGAGGCGCTCGGCACGCTGTCGGTCGAGCGCGCGGCGGATCACGTCCGGTTCGGCGAGTTCTACATCCTGCCGCCGTTCCACGGCCGGGGCATCGGGTCGGCCATCCTGGCCCATGTGATCGCCCTGGCGGATGGCCTCGGCCTGCCGGTCCGGCTGGAACATCTTCACTGGAACCCGGTCGGCGCGCTCTACCGGCGGCACGGCTTCGCGGAGACCGGGCGCTCCGACATCCACCTCTTCATGGAGCGGCCTGTCCCGGGGCCGGGTTGACGGGAGGAGAGATCATGCACGGCGATCACAGGATCACACGGAGGACGGCCATGGCCCTTTCCCTCACGGCGGCCGGTGCGGGACCGGCGGGGGCGGCGATGCCGGAAGGCCGGCATGCCCAGCTCCCCGGCGTGCGGCTCTGGTACGTGGACACGGGCGGCTCCGGCACGCCGCTGGTGATGCTGCACGCCAACACCGGCACGATCGAGACCTGGGAGCCGCAGATCGCTCCCTTCGCCGCCGCCGGCTACCGCGTCATCGCCTTCGACCGGCGCGGCTGGGGCCGGAGCGAGCCCGATCCGTCCAGCGGGCCGCAGCCGGGGACCGTGACGGAGGACCTGGACGCGCTCGTCCGTCATCTCGGCCTCGATCGCTTCCACCTGCTGGGCGTCGCGGGCGGCGGCTTCGTGGCGCTGGACTACGGGGGCTGGCGGCCGGAGCGGCTGCTGAGCCTGATCGTCGGCGCGAGCTACGGCAACTTCTCCGAGCCGGAGATCCGGACGTTCTTCGACCGCGTGAACTCCCCGGAGTTCCAGCGCCAGCCCTCCGAGTTGCGGGAGATCGGACCGACCTATCGCGGCACGAACCCGGACGGTGTCGCGCGCTGGATCGCGATCGAGCACGGCTCCCGGCGGGCCGGCGCCCCGGCCCAGCCGCTGCGCACGCCGAACACCTACGCAAAGATCGCGGCCATCACCTGCCCCGCGCTGGTGATCGCGGCCGGCGCCGACCTCTACGCGCCGCCGGCGCTGATGCAGATGTGGGCGCGCCGCCTGCCGCGGCATGAGTGGGACGTGATCCCGGAGGCCGGGCACGCCATCGCGTGGGAGTATCCGGAGGCCTTCAACGAGAAGGTGCTGGCCTTCCTGCGGAAGGTTTGAAGCAAGGCTGGGGGAGATGAACTCCCCCAGACCCCCTCCTTTTTCTGTCGGGCTGCCGCGGAAGGCGGAGAGGGGGGGCCAGATCCACCCTCGGCGGCAGTCTGGAATGAGAGGCAGGGCCGAACGCAGGCGCTTGGTGGGGAATGCCGCCTGGCCCTACGCCTTTTCCGCCCCTTGCCACCCCTCGCCGCCCGGCGGCCGCTGCAGCATCGGTCGGTGGATGATTTCGCCGAGCGCCGCGTAGAACGGCCCGCCCAGGCGCGCGACGGGGCGCATCTTCGCGCTGTCGACGCGCTTTCCATCGTAGATCTCGTTCGAGAGATGGAAGGCCACGACCTCTCCGATGTAGAGCGTGTTCACGCCGCGGCCGAGCGGAATCACGTGCTCCAGCCGGCACTCCATCTGCACCGGGGAGGCCGCGATGCGTGGCACCCTCACGCGGCGGCTGGGCAGCAGGCCGATGTTCAGGGCCTCGGTCTCGCTGATGTGGGGCGGGTATTCCTGGGCGGAGTCGTGCATCGCGTCCATCGTCTCCTCGGTCGCGACGTTCACGACGAATTCGCGGGAGGAGAGGATGTTGCGCGCCGTGTCCTTCGTCGCGCCATCGCCCGCACGGGCGGCGATGTTCACGGCCAGCATCGGCGGGCTGGTGGCAACGTAGTTGTAGGAGGAGAAGGGCGCGGCGTTCACCCGCCCTTCCTCATCGACCGTTGTGATCCAGGCGACGGGGCGCGGCACCACGCAGCCGACGACGAGGCGATAGGCGGCGGCGGTGTCGAGACCCTCGCCGTCGACGAAGGTGAAGCGGTCTTCGCTGGACATGAACTTCCCCTGGCGCGCGGAGCGGCCGGCGCGGTCGGGGCGATAGGACATAAGATTGACCGAAGCAAGCTGGGGAAGGCGCCTTCCAACCACCCCTTCATCGGCCTGAGACCATCACATCCTAAGGCCGCCCCAAAGGGCCGCGGGGTCCGGGGGGCACGTCTGCCCCCCGGCGGAGGGTCCGGGAGGCGGCGCCTCCCGGCGCCGCCTCCCAACTGATCTGGCCCGCGAGAGGGTTCACTCCCCCCACCGCGCATCCTCATCGAGCGGGAACACGGGCCGCGGCAATCCGCGGAAGGCGAAGCGCGAGAGCACCGGGCTCACCAGCCCCGGCCCGTCCACCTCCAGCACCCGATCGGGTGTCGCCAACTGGTCGAAGCCGGCGCGGAAATGGCCGCGCGACTTCACGACAATGGTCCGCGCCGCCTCCAGGTCCACGCCGAAGATCTCGGCCATGGCGGGGTCCAGGAACTGCCGGCGCAGCGATCCCACCACCACCAGCACCCCGCTCCCCTCCAGCTCCAGGAGAGCGGACGGACCGAGGGCGAAGGCGCGGCCCGCGATCGTCCCGCGTCGCCCCACCCCGTTTCCGTCCGACAGGCGCCGCACGACGGCACCGGCCGCGAAGCGGTCCGCGAAGGGCGCCGGCACGCGGTTGAACACCGCCTCGATCCGCGCGCCCTCTCCGACGGCATGGGCCTCCGCCGCCAGGATCGGGTCCACGAAGACCCCGAGCACGACCCCCCGCGCTCCCGCTCCGTGCAGCCCTGCCAGCAGGGCCGAGGTGTTGCCCTGACCGCCCCCGCCCGGATTGTCCGCCACGTCCGCCAGGATCAGCCGGGAGCGCGAGGGATCGGGGCCCGTCGCCACGGCCTCCGCCACCGCGACGTCCAACGGGGTCAGCACCCGCCGGAACCGCCCCCGCTCCGCCCAGAGACGGCCCGCGATGGCCTTCGCGGCCGCCCGCGCCTTGTCTGCTTTCCCCGCCCGCGCCGCCGCCCAGACGCAGACCCCGCATTTCGCGATGTCCGTGAAGACGAAACCGCCGGTGACGGAGACGTTCAGGATGTCCGGATCGGCCGCGCGCAGCCGCTCGCCCTCGCGGATCGCCTCGGCATAGGGCATGGCCTCCGCGGTCAGCAGCGTCACGGTCGGCGGCGTCAGGGGCAGGCGGATGAAGTGGACTTCCGGCCGTGCCTCTCCGGCCAGGCGGGCGCGGATGGCGTCCGCCGCCTCCGCCGCGCGCGCCCGCATGTCCACATGCGGGTTGGTGCGGTACCCGATCAGCAGGTCTGACAGCGCGACCTGCCGGTCCGAGACGTTGCAGTGCAGGTCCAGCGTGCCGACCACCGGCACGTCGGGCCCGACCACCTCCCGCACCATGGCCGTCACGGCGCCGTCGGTGTCGTCCTCCTCCGCGGCGCGGCTGGCGCCGTGGGAGCCGACATAGACGGCGTCCACCGGACCGGCCGCCTCCAGCCGCTGCCGTGCGCGCGCGAGAAAGTCGGGGAACAGGCCGGGTTCCATCACCCCGCCGGGCGGGGCGGCGATGGCGATCAGCGGCACCGGCTCCCATGGGCCGGTCGCGTCCATGCGGGCGTAGAAGCCCGGGAACTCCGCCGGCATCTCCGTCACCGTGGAGCGGGCGCCGGACGTGATCGCTCCTCCCTCCACCCAGGACTGCGCCTCGAAATCCGCGCGCGTGGTGGGCGGGGAGAAGGCGTTCACCTCCAGGTGGAGGCCGAGAATCGCGACGCGGGGCGGCTGAGGCATGCCCGGGAGTAGAGAAGCCCCCGCCCACCCTGTCGAGCCGGTGCGGTTGTCACGGAATCATGGCTGACGGCCGATGGCGCCGAGGCTTAGCGTCACCGCCCTTCCGCGAAGGTTCCGCCATGCGCCGCCCGCTCCTCGTCGCCCTTCTCCTCGCGCCCTGCGTGGTGCAGGCGCAGCCCCGCCTCACCGTGCTGACGAGCGAGGACCCCGCCCTCCGCCTGGGCCGCGTGACCTTCGAGGGCGGGCGCACGCTCGAACTGACGGTCGGCATCGGCAGCGCCGCCCATCGCCGGCCGGAGGACCCGGCGGACATCGTCCGCATGCTCTCCGACCGCGGGCCGAACTTCGCCTGCGACGAGGCGGCGGCCATCACCGGCCTGCCGCGCGAGCGGATCTGTGCCGAGGACCGCAACGGCCGCGTCTATCCCGTGCCGAACTACGCCCCCACCCTGTACGGCGTGCAGCTGAACGAGGCCGCCGGGACCTTCCGCGTCTTCGAGGCACTGGCCATCAAGACGCCGGATGGCCGCCCCATCACCGGCCTGACCAACCCGCTGCCCGGCCGCACCGAGACGCCGCTGGACGCCGCCGGCCGCCGCCTGCCCCACGATGCCGCCGCGATCGATGCCGAGGGTCTCTATCGCGCCCCGGACGGCAGCTTCTGGATCGGCGAGGAGAACGCGCCCTCCATCGTCCATGTCGGCCCGGACGGGCGCATCCGTCGCCGCTTCGTCCCGGTCGGCACGGGCGGCGAGCTGCGGGAGGCCGGTTACGAGATCGTGGAGGCACTCCCCGCCATCCTCGCCCGGCGCCAGTCCAACCGCGGCATCGAGAGCCTGACGGGCCACCCGGACGGCAGCGCGCTTTACGCCATGGTGCAGAACCCGCTGGCGAACCCGGACGCCGCCGCCTATCGCGCCTCCCGCAACACGCGGCTGCTGCGCTTCGATCCCGCGGCCGGGCGCGTCACGGGCGAATGGGTCTACCAGCTCGACGATCCCCGCACCTTCCGCCTCGATCCCTCGCAGCGGCAGAACGATCCGCGCATCTCCGAGATGCTCTGGCTCGGCCCCGACCGGCTGTTGGTGCTGGAGCGCACGGACCGCACGACGAAGCTCTACGAGGTGCGGCTGGAGGCCGCCACGAACATTCTCGGCAGCCGCTGGGACGATCCGGCGACGCGCCCGACGCTGGAGCAGTTGAACGACCTCGCCGGCACCGGCGTGGTCGCGGTGACGAAGCGCCTGGTGCTCGACACCGCCGACCATCCGGAGGTCCCTGGAAAGATCGAGGGCCTGGCCCTGATGCCGGATGGTGCGCTGCTGATGGTGAATGACGACGACTTCGGCATCACCGGGGAGCGCACGCGCATCGTGCTCGTCCGCGGGCTCGACCTGGGGCGCTGACACTCCTGGGGAAGGCTCCGCCTTCCCCAGACCCCATCCGCCAGGGGCGAACGCGCCCCTGGACCGCGTCGAATGGACAGATCGCGGGGGCCGGGAGGCGGCGCCTCCCGGGATCGCCCAGTCTCAGGCCGTCACCGGGCTCCGCAGCGTCGCCGCCACCGCCTCCAGCAGCCGCTCGAAATCCGGCCTGTCCAGGGCGCCGATGCAGCCGATGCGGAAGGTCTCCGCCTGGGTCAGCTTGCCCGGGTAGATGAGGAAGCCGCGATCCGCCAGCGCGTCGTAGAAGGCGCGGAATTCCAGCGGCCGGTCGCTGGGCATGCGGAAGGTCGCGATGATCGGCGCCTGCACCGCCTCGTCCAGGAACAGCTCGAAGCCGAGGCGACGCATGCCGGCCAGGAGGGTGTCGAAGTTCCGCTGGTAGCGCCGGCCCCGTGCGGCGGGGCCGCCCTCGGCCTCCAGGCGGCGCAGCGCCTCCACCAGGGCGGCGACGACCTGCACGGGCGGGGTGAAGCGCCATTGGCCGTCCGACTCGAAGCCGCGCCACTGGGCGTGCAGATCGAAGCTGAGGGAGGGGCTGTTGCCCTTCGCCCGTTCGAGCGCGGCGGGCGTGATCAGCGCGAAGCCGAGGCCGGGCACGCCTTCCAGGCACTTGTTGGAGGAGGCGAGAACCGCGGTCACCGGCACGGCGGACAGGTTCAGGTCCAAGGCGCCGAAGCTGCTCATGGCGTCCAGGAGGAAGGCACGCCCGGCCTCGGCGACGACCGTGGCGACCTCGGGCAGGGGGTTCAGGATGCCGGTGGTCGTCTCGCAGTGGACGAGGGCGACATGGGTGATGGCGGGGTCAGCCCGCAGGGACTCGGCCACGCGCGCCGAATCCACCGGCTGGTCCTCCGGCCAGCGCAGGGCCTCCACCGCGCGGCCCATGCGGCGGGCGATCGTCACCATCCGTTCGCCATAGGCGCCGTTGATGAGGACCAGCAGCTTGTCGCCGGGCGCGAGGAGAGTGGCGATCGCGGCTTCCACGATGAAGGTGCCGGAGCCCTGCAGGGGCACCGCGACATGCGTCCCCTCCGCCCCCGCGACGCGCAGCAGGCGGGACCGCATCTCCGCGGTCAGGGCGATGAAGGCGGGGTCGCGCGATCCCCAGTCCCGCAGCATGGCGCGGCGGGTCTCGGGCGCCGTCGTCAGCGGGCCGGGGGTCAGCAGGATGGGGCTGTCCGTCATGGGGAACCTCTCAGCCGGGGGCGACGGCCGGGCGGGTGGCGATGCTCCAGCGCCAGGCGATCACGCCGGGCAAGCCGAGGAGGATGTCGCGGAGGCGCCGGATCAGCACCAGGGCGATGGCGCGGTCCGGCGGGATTCCGAACAGGGCGCAGATGAGGACGTAGCCGCCCTCCTGAACGCCCAGCGCGCCGGGGATGAAGAAGCCGGCGCTGCGGACGGCCTGGCCCAGGCTCTCGATCACCAGCGCCTCGGCGAGGCTCGCCTCGATCCCCAGGGCCCGCAGCGCCGCCCATGTCTCCAGCACGCCGAGCAGCCAGGAGACGAAGTGCCAGAGGCCGCTGCGCCAGAGCCGCCCGGGCTGGCGATAGAGGTGGACGACCGTCTCGTGCAGGCCCGAGAGCTCGCCGAGCGAGGTCCAGCCGACCCGCGCCGCGAGCTGCGGCAGTATCCGCTCCACGAGTTGGAACAGGCCCCAGCGCTGCGCCGCGATGAAGACGCCCGTGACCGCCGCGCCCAGGAGGATGCCGATGATCGCCCAGCGCAGGGCGGAGGCGCCGCCCTCATGCGGGATGAGCAGCAGGACGGCGAGGCCCATGAGGGAGAAGACGATTTGGGAGGCCATCTCGGTCCCGAGGTCCACGGCGAGGCTGGCGATGACCTTCGCCTTCGCCACGCCATAGCGCGCCAGGAGCTGCGCCCGGATCAGCTCCCCCATCGCCTGCACGATCGGCAGCAGCGCGTTGGTGGAGACGCGGACCCAGCGCAGGAAGGTCAGGCCGAGCACGCCCGGCCGGCGCGGATCGTCGATCAAGGGACCCCAGCCGAGGCCGGAGGCGACGGTCTGCGTGACGTTCAGGAAGAGGATGACCGGCAGCCACCATCCCACCTGCAACAGCAGGCGGAGGATCTCGGCCGGATCATTCGTGACGATGAGCGCGACGGCGATGGCCAGCCCGACGAGCAGGCTGACGGCGGTGGTCCAGATCACGCCGGCGACGGCTCCGTGATCGGCGCGGTCAGGAAGTCGCGGAAGCGGCGCGCGACGTCGGCGGGCTTCACCGTGGGCCGGCCGAGCTTCGCCATGGAACCGGGCGCGATGCGCAGGTGGATCAGCGCCGGCCCGCCGGATGCGAGCGCGGCGCGGAAGGCCGCCTCGAACCCATCCAGCGAGGCGCAGGACGCGCCGTAGCGGTAGCCGCAGGCGAGGGCGACCATCGCAAAGTCCACCGAGGCCGAGACGGTCGCCTGCCCGCCGGTGGAGTCATGGACGCCGTTGTCCAGCACCACGTGGATGAGGTTGGACGGCGCATAGGCGCCGACCGTCGCGAAGGTGCCGAGCTTCATGAGGGCAGCGCCGTCGCCGTCCAGCACCACGACGGGGCGGCGGCTGTTCAGCGCCACGCCCAGCCCCATGCCGCTGGCCCCGCCCATGGAGCCGACCTGGTAGAGGTGCTGCGGCCGGTCGGCGAGGGTGAAGAGCTCCCGCCCGCACTTGCCGGTGGTCGCGATCACCCCGGCCTCGTCCGGCACGAGGGCGAGGAAGTGCTCCAGCACCGCGGCCCGGCTCGGGCGGTCGCCCTCGGCCGGGAAGTCCTCCCGCCGGCCCGGCGGGGGCAGGGGGCGGGGCGCCTGGTTCAGCGGGGTGTCGGCCACGTCGTCCTTGCGGACGACGAAGGCGTAGGGAAGGCCGGTCGCCTCCATCCGTTCCACGGCATGGGCCAGGGCCGGGCCCAGCGCCTGCCGCGCGGGCGGGAAGGGCGCCTGCTCCAGCCGCATCAGGGCAATCAGGTCCTGGGTGATCTGACCCATGATCTCGTGCTGCGGCTCGTCCGGGATGCCGGGCTCGCCACGCCACGTCGTCAGGAAGAGCGTGGGGATGCGGAACGGGTGGTTCAGGGAGGTAAGCGGGTTCACCGCGTTCCCCAGGCCGGAGTTCTGGCACATCACCACGGTCTGCCGCCCGGCCAGCCACGCGCCGGAGGCGATGGCCACCGCCTCCCCCTCGCTCGCCGCGCCGACATAGGCGAGGGCGGGCGAGGACAGCACGCCGTTGATGAGCGGCGTGAGGAAGCTGCACGGCACGCCGGTGTAGAAGTCGAAGCCGGCGCGGCCGGCCTCGGTGATGAAGTCGTCCGCGGTGATCATGGGACTCGGTTTAGGTGAAGTTGCGGGCCTCGGCGAGGTCGGTCAGCGTGTCCACGTCCAGCCAATGCCCGGTGAAGTATTTGACGCGGATCGGGTGCTTCGCCGCCAGCCGGGTGAGGAGCAGCGGCAGGTCGCCCGTCTCGAGCAGGCCTTCCGCCTCCATCGCCGCGATCTCCTCCTGCAGCCAGGTGGCGCCGCGGGCGCTGAAGCGGACCAGTCCCATCCATTCGCCGCAGACCTCGCCGGGTGCGATGTCGGCCGCCATCTGGCGCAGATGCGCCTGGTTGTCGTCCAGGTAATCCCCGGTGAAGCGACGGTCCGCCGTCACCAGATCGCGCTTCCCCGGGCGCGTGTTCGACGCGGCCAAGGTGTCCACCGCCACGACGATATCGGCGCGGCTGGTGAGCAGGCTGTCCAGGATGTAAGGGCGGAACAGCACGTCGCCATAGGCCACGACCGTCTCGCCCTGGATCGCGTCCCGGGCCAGGGCCAGCGAGCACACCTCTCCCGTTTCGGCATAATGGTCGTTGTCGATCGTGCGGATGCCCTGCAGCGACACGGCCTCCTTCCGGTAGCCGCGCACGACGGTGATGTCGCGCACGCCGCGCTCCCGCAGCGTGCCGACGAGGCGCTGGAGCAGCGACTGGCCGCGGATGTCCACCATGCATTTCGGCTGGTCCAGCGTCAGTCCGCCGAGCTCCCCTCCCGAGGCGGCCAGCACGATCGCGCCCGCCGCGGGTTTCGCGGGAAGGTAGCGGCGCTCCGCCTCCTCCAGCTCCGCATTGCCGACGATGCGGAAGATGTCCTTCACCGAGGCGACGCTGCCCTCCACGCGGACGAGCGACTCATCCTCGTGGATGCGCGCGGCCGTCTCCCGCATCGCGACGATGGATGCGCGCAGCAGGTGGTTCGCCCAGATGATGGTGGAGATGCCGGCCTGGCGGAACAGGTCGGTCGGCGTCGCGTAGTACATGGTGGGCACGATCACCAGCGGCGCGCGGCCGCCCCAGCGTTCCGCGAACTCGAAGATCTCGTCCGCCATGGACTTCTTGGAGTGGATGAGGATCGCGTCCGCGCCGGCGCGGTGATAGGCCTCGGCGCGGTGCAGCGCCTCCTCCATGCCCCGGCCGGAGATCAGCGCCTCCACCCGGGCGACGAGGACGAAGTCGTCATTCGTCTGGCTGTCCTTGCCGGCCTTGATGCGGCCGCAGAACTCGTCGATCTCCGCCAGCGGCTGCGCCTCGCCGAGGAAGGAGTTCGTCTTCGGGAAGAGCTTGTCCTCGATGCAGACGCCGGCGATGCCGCGCTCGCAGAGCTTGCGGATCAGGCGGCGGACGCTGTTGAAGTTGCCGTAGCCCGTGTCGCCGTCCACCAGGATCGGCAGGCGCGTGGCGTCGGCCATGTATTCCAGCACGTCCAGCACCTGCGTCCAGGACGCCTCGTTGCTGTCCCGCAGGCCGAGCGAGGCGGAGTTGGTGAGGCCCGAGGCCCAGATGCCGCGGAACCCCGCCTCCTCCACGATCTTCGCGGAGAGGCCGTTATGCGCCTCCATCAGGAAGGAGAGGGAGGGGGACATGATCTCGCGCCGCAGGGCGGCGAAGCGCGTCCGGGGCGGCGCGGCCTCGGCCGGCGCGCCGCCGCGGGTGACCGGGGCGTCGATGGAATCCAAGCTGCTTCCTCCCGCAACGGGTACGGCCGACCGGGGCCGTGCTTGTCAGACCTGTGTCCGTCACTTTACCCTTCCGTGACTTCGACGCCAGCATCGGGACCCCCGGATTGCCACTTCTTCAGAGTCCCGCGGCGGCGATCATCCTGGCCGCCGGCGTGAGCCGGCGGCTGGACGGGAACGGCAACCGGCCCAAGATCCTGCTGGAGTTCGGCGGCCAGACCCTTCTGGCCCGACACCTCTCCGCGCTGGACCGCCACGGCGTGCCGGCCGTGAGCATCACGGTCGGCTACCAGCGCGAGCAGATCGAGGCCGAGGTCGCGCGCCTCGGCTGGTCGGACCGCGTGACCTTCGTGGAGAACCCCCGGTACACCCGCGGCAGCCTCGTCTCCCTCTGGGTCCAGAGGGATCGCCTGCGTGCTGGCGCGCCGCTGCTGCTGATGGACGGCGATGTTCTCTACAACCATCGGATGATCGAGGCCCTGATCGCGGCGGAGGGCGAGAACATCCTGCTGCTGGACCGCGACATCGAGCCGGGGGACGAGCCCGTCAAGATCTGCCTTCGCGGCTCTGAGATCGTCGATTTCCGCAAGCAGCCGGAGCACGCGCACGACCGGCACGGGGAGTCGGTCGGCTTCTTCCGCTTCTCGGCCGATACGGCGGCCGCCTTGGCGGAGCGCTGCGAGGCCTATGTGGACGCGGATCAGCTGGACGTGGAGTACGAGGAGGCGATCCGCGACCTGATCCTCGCCCAGCCCGGCCGTTTCCGGGTCGCGGACATCACCCATCTGCCCTGGATCGAGATCGACTTCCCGGAGGACGTGGCGCGGGCGCGGGACGTCGTCCTGCCGCAGGTCGAAGGCTGAACCTCCGCTTCTGCTCCGCGCCGCGGGCCGATCCACCCGCTGCCGCTCGTGTGATCACGGGATCGGGCCGGGGCTTCCTTGTTGGGGACCCCGGAGGAGCCTAGAACGGGGGCAGCATGTCCTCCCCTCCTGTGACCCCGTTGCTGGACCGTGTTCGCGTTCCGGCGGATCTTCGGAACTTCTCGGCCGAGCAGCTGAAGGAGTTGGCCGAGGAGTTGCGGGCCGAGACGATCCACGCGGTCTCGACCACGGGCGGGCATCTGGGCGCGAGTCTTGGCGTAGTGGAGCTGACGACGGCGATCCATGCCGTCTTCGACACGCCGACCGACCGGCTGATCTGGGACGTCGGCCACCAGGCCTACCCGCACAAGATCCTGACCGGCCGGCGCGACCGCATCCGCACGCTGCGCCAGCCCGGCGGCCTCTCGGGCTTCACCCGGCGCTCGGAGTCCGAGTACGACCCCTTCGGCGCCGCCCACTCCTCCACCTCCATCTCCGCCGGGCTCGGCATGGCGGTCGCCCGCGACCTGCTGGGCCGCCGGGCCGGGCAGAACGTCATCGCGGTGATCGGCGACGGCGCCATGTCGGCCGGCATGGCTTATGAGGCGATGAACAACGCCGGCGCGATGAAGTCGCGCCTGATCGTCGTGCTGAACGACAACGACATGTCGATCGCCCGCCCCGTCGGCGCGCTCTCGGCCTACCTCTCCCGCCTCATCTCGTCCCGCCCCTTCCTCTCCATCCGCGAGGTGATGGCGAAAGTGGCCCGCCGCTTCCCCGGGCCGCTCGCGCGGGCCGCCGAGCGCGCCGACGAGTACGCCCGCGGCTTCCTCACGGGCGGGACGCTGTTCGAGGAGCTCGGCTTCTACTACGTCGGCCCGGTGGACGGGCACGACCTCGACCACCTCCTGCCCGTGCTGCGCAACCTGCGCGACGCCGAGGAGGCCGGGCCCATCCTGCTCCACGTCGTCACCCAGAAGGGCAAGGGCTACGCCCCCGCCGAGGCCTCGGCCGACAAGTACCACGGCGTGGTGAAGTTCAACGTGATCACCGGCGAGCAGGCCAAGGCCCCCCCCGGCCCGCCCGCCTACACGAAGGTCTTCGCCCAGGCCCTCATCGCCGAGGCCGAGGCGGACGAGCGCATCGTGGCCGTCACCGCCGCCATGCCCTCCGGCACCGGGCTCGACGCCTTCGGCAAGCGCTTCCCGCGCCGGACCTTCGACGTCGGCATCGCCGAGCAGCACGCCGTCACCTTCGCCGCCGGCATGGCCTGCGAGGGGCTGCGGCCGTTCGTGGCGATCTACTCCACCTTCCTCCAGCGCGCCTACGACCAGGTGGTCCACGACGTGGCCCTCCAGAACCTGCCCGTGCGCTTCGCGATGGACCGCGCCGGGCTGGTCGGGGCCGATGGCGCGACGCATGCCGGCGCCTACGACATCGCCTATCTCGGCTGCATCCCGAACATGACCCTCATGGCGGCCAGCGACGAGGTGGAACTCACCCACATGGTCGCCACCGCCGCCAGCCACGACGCCGGCCCGATCGCCTTCCGCTACCCGCGCGGGGAGGGCAGGGGCCTCGAGCTGCCCGCCCGCGGCACGCCACTCCCGATCGGCAAGGGCCGCATCCTGCGCGAGGGCACCGCCATCGCCCTCCTCTCCTACGGCACCCGCCTCGCCGAGGCCCTGCTCGCGGCCGAGGACCTCGCCGCCCGCGGCCTCTCCTGCACCGTCGCCGACGCCCGCTTCGCCAAGCCCCTCGACACCGGCCTCGTCGAACAGCTCGCCCGCCACCACGAGGTGCTCATCACCCTCGAGGAGGGCTCCACCGGCGGCTTCGGCGCCCTCGTCGCCCACCACCTCGCCCATGCCGGCCTCCTCGACGGCGGCCTCCGCTTCCGACCCCTCACCCTCCCCGACTTGTACCTCGACCACGACACCCCAAAACGACAGTATGACACCGCAGGGCTCAACGCCCCGCAGATCGTGGCCGCGGCCTTGAACGCCATCGGCCTGAACGATGCCGCGGCGCGGCGGCCGCCCCTGGCCGGAGCCGGCTGACCCGCGCCGCCCATGCAGGGCATGCCCAGCGCCTCCCGGATCGGTCACGTCGTCGCCGTCAGCGCGCGGCATCCCTGGGCCGTCCTGCTCCTCTCGATCCTTCTGGCGGCGCTGGCGCTCGTCTACGCTGCGCGCCACTTCGCCATGACCACCGACACCGCCGAGCTGATCTCGACGGACCAGGCCTGGCGGCAGCGGGAACTCGCCTATGCCGCCGCCTTCCCGCAGCAGAGCGACCGCGTCGTGGCCGTGCTGGACGGTGCGACGCCCGAGCTCGCGGAGGCCGGGGCCGCCCGCCTCGCCGCGGCCCTCGCGCAGCAGCCAGCCCATATCCGCACCGTGCGCCGCCCGGATGGCGGTCCCTTCTTCGACCGCTACGGCCTGCTCTTCCTGCCGGTCGAGGCGGTCCAGGCCACGACGGAGCAGCTCATCCGCGCGCAGCCCTTCCTGGGGCCGCTGGCGGCTGACCCCAGCCTGCGCGGTGTGCTCACCGCGCTCTCCACCGTCCTGGCGGGCGTCGAGACCGGTCAGGCGACGCTGGGCCAGGTGGAACCCGCCCTCCGCGCGCTGGCGACACCGATCGAGGCCGCCGTCTCCGGCCGGCCCGCCTTCTTCTCCTGGCGTGCTCTCTTCACCGGTACGGCGCCCACGGCGCAGGAGACGCGCCGCCTTCTGATCCTCCAGCCAGTGATGAACTACCGCGACCTCCAGCCCGGCGCGGCGGCCAGCGCCTTCATCCGGCAGACCGCCCGCGACCTCGGCCTCACGCCCGAGCGCGGCGTGACCATTCGCCTCACTGGCCCCGTCCCCCTGGCCGATGAGGAATTCGCCTCGCTTCAGGAGAATGCCGGCCTCGTCAGCGGTGCCATGACGCTCGCCCTGATCGGCATCCTCTGGCTCGCCGTCCGCTCCGCGCGCATCGTCACCGCGGTCCTGGTCGCCACCTTTCTCGGCCTCATCGTCACCGCGGGGGCGGGACTGCTCGCGACCGGCCGCTTCAACCTCATCTCCGTGGCCTTCATCCCGCTCTTCGTCGGCCTGGGCATCGACTTCAGCATCCAGTTCAGCGTCCGCGCCCTGGCCGAGCGGCAGATGAACCCGGATCTCCGCGCCGCCCTGGCGGCGGCCGGGCGCGGCATCGGCGGGGGGCTCGCCCTCGCGGCCGCCTCCATCGCGGTCGGGTTCTTCGCCTTCCTGCCCACCACCTATCTCGGCGTCGCGGAGCTCGGGCTGATCGCGGGCATCGGGATGGGCATCGCCCTCGTGCTCAGCGTGACGCTGCTGCCGGCCCTCCTCGTCTTGATGCGACCCGCGGCCGACGGCCGCGCCGAGATGGGCTATCCCGCCCTCGCGCCGATGGAGGCCTGGCTCACCCGCCGCCGCCGCGGGGTGCTGGCGGGCGCGGCCGTCGTCGCGCTGGCCTCCGCCGCCCTGCTGCCCTGGGTCCGGTTCGACTTCAACCCGCTGCACCTGCGCAGCCCGCAGGTCGAATCCATGTCGACCCTCGCGGACCTGACCGCGGACCCAGAGCGCACGGCGAACACCATCAGCGTGCTCGTCCCCTCCATCCCCGACGCCGAGGCCCTTGCGCGCCGTCTCCAGGCCCTGCCGGAGGTCGCGCGCACGATCACCCTCACGAGCTTCATCCCGGCCCAGCAGCCGGAGAAGCTCGCGCTGATCGAGGATGCCGCGATGCTCCTCGGCCCGACGCTCGAGGCGCAACCGTCCGATCCGCCATCCGACGCGGATCTTCGTCGCGCCCTGGCCACCACGCGGGATGCTCTACGCCGCGCGGCCGGCGCCGCGCAGGGCGCGCCCGCCGCCGCGGCCCGCCGACTGGCCGAGGCGCTGGACCGGCTCGGCACGGCCGCGCCGGCCGCGCGTGCCGCCGCCACGGAGGCCCTGCTCCCGCCCTTGCAGACGCTGCTCGGCCAGATGCGCGCGCTGCTCGGGGCCGGCCCCGTCACGCTCGAAACCCTGCCCGCCGAGCTGGTGGCGGACTGGCGCACGGCCGACGGCCGCATCCGGGTCGAGGCGGCGCCGCGCGGCGATCCCAACGACAACACCGTGCTTCACCGCTTCTCCGCCGCGCTGCAAGCGATCGCGCCAGAGGCGACCGGCCCGCCCATCTCCATCCAGGCCGCCGGGGGCAGCATCGTCACCGCCTTCCGGCAGGCGGCCCTGCTCTCGGCGGGGGCCATCATCCTGCTGCTGGCCCTCGTCCTGCGCCGCGCGCGGGACGTGTTGCTGACGATGCTGCCCGTCGTGCTGTCCGGGCTGCTGACCTTCGCCAGCTGCGTGCTGCTGGACCTGCCGCTGAACTTCGCCAACATCATCGCCCTGCCGCTGCTCTTCGGCATCGGCGTTGCCTTCAACATCTACTTCGTCATGGCCTGGCGCGCCGGCGAGCACGACCTGCTGCAATCCAGCCTGACCCGCGCCGTGGTCTTCAGCGCCCTGACCACCGCCACTGCCTTCGGTGCGCTGTGGCTGTCCAGCCATCCCGGGACGGCCAGCATGGGCCGGCTGCTCATGCTCTCCCTCGGCTGGGAATTGCTGGTCACCCTGGTCTTCCGGCCGGCGCTTCTCGCCCGGCCGGCGGACGCGGCGTGACTGGGTTGGCGTGTTGCCTCGGGGAAGGCGTCGCCTCCCCCGGACCCTATCCACCAGGGGGTGAACGCACCCCCTGGACCCGCGTCAGATAGATCGCGGGGTCCGGGGGCCTGTTGGCCCCCCGGCGGAGGGCCCGGGAGGCGGCGCCTCCCGGCTCACCCGGCCTCAGTCCACCGTCGCGCCCGCGGCCTCGATCAGCGGCTTCCACCGCGCGATCTCCGCGCGCCAGAAGGCCTGCGCGCCGACCGGCGTCGTGCGTTCGCCCGTCGCGGGCAGGCTGCCCAGCTCGACCATCCGGCGCTGCACCGCCTCATCCCGCAGCGTGGCCAGCAGCGCGCGGTTTAGCCGTTCCACCACCGGGGCGGGCGTGCCGGCGGGGGCGAAGAGCATGTTCCAGCCGGACATGCGCATGGCGGGCAGGCCCGCCTCCTCCGTCGTCGGCACCTCGGGGATGGCTGTCGCGCGAGCGGCCGTGGTGATGGCATAGGCGCGGATTGAGCCGGCGCGGATGTGCTCGGCGTTGTTCGTCGTCTGGTCGCAGCTGAGGTCGAGATTGCCGGCCATCAGGTCGTTCATGACGAGCGCGTTGCCGCGATAGGGCACGAGGGTCACGGGCGTCCCCACCGAGGCGAGCAGCAGCAGGCTGCACAGATGGCTCGTGGAGCCGACGCCGGCGTTGCCGAGGTTCAGCCGCATCCCCTGCCGCCGGATGGCGGCGACGAGATCCGTCAGGCTCGCGGCCGGGAAGTCGCGGCGCGCGATGATGGACATCGGCACCTCGTTCACCATCCCGATCGCCTCCAGCGCCAGCGGATCGAAGGGGAGGTTGCGCAGCAGCGTCGGGATCGTCGCCTGGGCAAGGCTGCCGAAGAGGATGGTGTGCCCGTCCGGCCGGGCGGCGGCGACGCGCCCCTGCCCGATCGAGCCACCGGCGCCCCCGGCATTGTCCACCACCACGGGCTGTCCGAGATCGGCACCGATCCCGGGCGCGATCAGCCGGGCGATGACATCGGCCGGCCCGCCGGGCGCGAAGCCGACGGCCATGGTGATGGGACGTGACGGGAAGGCGGCCGATGTTCCCTGTGCGGCCACGCCGCCCGCGATGGCCGCGGCGAGCGCGGCCCCGAGCAGGCCGAGGCGAGCCATCCTGAACATCGCGAGTCCTCCCGGGCAGTCCGGCCGGAAGGTTCGCCGCAATCACTGCCGTTGCAAAGACGGGCCGAGTGCCGCCTCAGGCTTCGGCCGCGGCGCGCCCCATCTCGCGATAGATGAAGTCGCTGTCGGCCGATGCGGCGCCCTGCACGGCGAGGTCCAGCAGGTGGTGGTGCGGCGACAGGGCGCAGGCGGGATCGACGTTGGCCGCCTTGCCCGTCAGGGCGAAGGCCTGGCAGCGGCAGCCACCCCAGTCGCGCTCCCGATGTTCGCAGCCGCGGCAGGGCTCGGGCATCCAGCCGGTGCCGCGGAAGCGTTGGAAGGCTTCGGAGTTCGTCCAGATGTCCGCGAGGGAGGCGTCCCGCACGTTCGGGAAGACGAAGCCCGGCAGGCTCTCCGCCGCGTGGCAGGGCAGGACGCGGCCGGCCGGCGAGACGGCGAGGAAGGCGCGTCCCCAGCCGCCCATGCAGGCCTTGGGGCGCTTCGCGTAGTAATCCGGCACGACGTAGTCGATCACCAGCCGCCCGCGCAGCCGCTCGCGTGCCTCGGCCACCGTCGCGGTTGCCGCGTCGAGCTGGGCGCGGCTGGGCAGCAGCGCGTCCCGGTTGCGCAGGGCCCAGCCGTAGTACTGGACGTGCGCCACCTCCAGCCGGCCGGCGCCGAGGGTGAGCGCGAGTTCGATCAGCTCGGGCAGGCGGTCCAGGTTCTGCCGATGCACGACGGCATTCAGCGTCAGCGGCAGGCCGGCCGCGTGCACCGCTTCCGCGAAGCGAAGCTTCCGGGCATGTCCGCCGCGCATCCCGCCGATCCGGTCGGCGGAGACCTGTTCCGCGTCCTGCACGGAGAGCTGCACGTGATCCAGCCCGGCGGCCGCCAGTGCCGACAGCCTTTCCGCGTCCAGCAGCACGCCTGACGTGATGAGATTGCTGTAGAGGCCGGCCGCCGCGGCGTGGCCGACGATCTCCGGCAGGTCGCGCCGCGCCGCGGGTTCCCCGCCAGAGAGGTGCAGCTGCAGCACGCCCAGTGTTGCCGCTTCGCGAAACACGCGGCCCCAGGTGGCGGCGTCCAGTTCCTCCGAGGCGCGCGACAGTTCCAGCGGGTTGGAGCAGTAGGGACAGCGCAGCGGGCAGCGATGCGTCAGCTCCGCCAGAAGTCCGATCGGCGGAGGCGGGGCCGTCATGACGGCGCCACCACGCCCTTGGCCGCGAGGTCGTCCAGCATCGCGATCACGTCGGTGGCGATGGCCTCGCGCGGGGCGTCGTAGCGGGCGGCCAGCGCGTCCACCACCGCATCCACGCTGCGCGCGCCGTCCAGCAGCCGCAGGATCTCCAGCGCCGTCTCGTCCGGCACGAAGAGCCGCTCCGGTCCCACCACGACCCAGCGGCCGCGTGCCGGATCCTCCCGCAGCCGCATGCCTCGGGCGAAGCGCAGGACGCTGTCCGGCCCGACCGTCATGGCACGAAGGCGCCGGGCGGCGGCAGGCCCGGGCTGACATAGGCGTGGTGCAGCGCATCGAGCTGCGCCCAAAGCAGGTCGCACTTGAAGCGGAGCGCGTTGAGCACGCTCTCCTGCTCCTCCCGCGTGCGCGCCTCCCGCTTCACGTAGCTCAGCGCGAACTCCACGTCCTGCGGGGCCTGGGTCAGCCGCGGCGTGAAGTAGGCGAGCGTCGCCGCGTCCACGAAGTCGTAGGTGCGCAGCATGCCGCTCACCCGCTCCGAGATGATGGCGGGGGAGAACATCTCCGTCAGCGACGACGCGATGGCTTCCAACACCGTCCGATCGCGCACGAAGTGGACATAGGCGTCCACGGCGAAGCGCGTGCCCGGCAGCAGGCCGGCGAGGGAGGTGACGTAGCCGTCGTCCAGTCCCAGCCCACGCGTCAGCACGAGCCATCGCTCCACGCCGCCGGGCTTGCTGCCATCGCCGTCATGGTCCTCCAGCCGGCGGCGCCATTCCCGGCGCAACGCGGTGGTGGGCAGGCGGGCCAGGAGGGTCGCGTCCTTCGCCGGGATGCTCGCCTGGTAGTAGTAGCGGTTCAGCGCCCAGGCCTGGACCTGGCCCTTGCCGAGCTGCCCGCCATGCAGCAGCCGGTGGAAGGGGTGCAGGTTGTGGTAGCGCTCGGCGCCGATGGCGCGCAGCTGCGCCTCCAGCTCGTCCGGGCTCAGCAGGGCGGTCAAAGGGTGAACTCCATGCCGTCCTCGCCGACCTCCCAGCCGGCGGCGGCAACGGACGCGCGCTCCGGGCTGTCGGCCAGCAGGACGGGGTTGGTGTTGTTGAGGTGGACGAAGACGCGCCGATGCACGCCGAGACCGGCGAAGGCGGCGATCGCGCCCTCCGGCCCGTCGATGCTCATATGGCCCATGCGGGCGCCCGTCTTCGGGCCGGCGCCGGCGCGGATCATTTCGTCGTCCCGCCACAGCGTACCGTCGAACAGGACCAGGGCGGCACCATGAAGCCGATCGCGCAGGGCAGGGGTCATGGCGGCGCAGCCCGGGATGAAGAAGGCGGTCGTGCCGTCGCCGGCACGGAGGGACAGGCCGATCGTCTCGCCCTCATCGGCCCGGCCGGGGTCGGTGCCGTCCTCCAGGAAGAGCGGGACCTTACCCGGCACCGGGAAGGCCTCGACCGTCAGGCCGAGCGCCGCCCCGTCCGCGTCGCGCAGGTCCAGCGGCCCATCGGTCGGCAGGGGCCGGCGCGGCACGATCTCCGGGTTCAGCGCGCGGAAGATCGGGTTGGCCTCCAGCACGGCGAGGGAGGGAGGGGCGGCGTAGAGGGCGAAGGGATGGCGTTCCCGCAGGGAGAGAAGCCCGGCCACCGTGTCCACCTCGGCCCCCGTCAGCACGGCAGCGGTGATGGGAGAATGGCGGATGACGCCCGGGGCCGGCCTGGGGTGCAGGGCCGGGGTCGCGGCGATCTGGGCGGTCAGCTCCGGCGCGGCGTTGACCAGCACCCAGCGATCCCCATCCGCGCTGGCGGCCAGGGAGCACTGGGTCCGGGGGCGCGCCGCCGGGTCGCCGGCCCGCGCGCGAAGACAGCCCGGCCCGGCGGAGTTCCATTGGGGGAAACCCCCGCCCGCCGCCGCGCCGAGGAGGATGAGGCGCAACATTCCCATCCCACCCCCGGCACGGGCCGGGGGCCTTAAATACTAGGCCAGCTCGGCGCAAGCGTAGCTGTTGATCTCCATGCCGGCCGCGATCTCGACGATCTTCGGGGTCTTCCAGGCCATGCTTAGCTCCTCCGGTTCGGCGTCGGGCGCCAGGAACATTCCCGCGCATCGGGTCGTCGCCGTCAACGGGCAGATGGGACGCCGCCGCGCCAGGTCCATGGGGCGGGGGCGGGAAAGCCACGGGAAAACCCCCAACCCCTCGTGAGATCGCCCACCCCTGCGCCGAGCGCTTGCCGGTCCCGCCCCTCACCGCTATTGCATCCACCGGTATACAATCCGGGAGGGCGTGATGGTGGACTGGACCCGAACCCGGGACGTGGTGGTGATCGGCGGGGGCAATGCGGCGATCTCCGCGGCCATCACGGCCCGCCAGCTCGGCGCCTCCGTCATGCTGCTGGAATACGCACCGCGGGCCTTCCGGGGCGGCAACACCCGGCACACCCGCAACCTGCGGGTCATGCATGACGGCCCGGTCGGCACGCTGACCGATGCCTATGACGAGGAGGAGTACTGGGACGACCTCCTCCGCGTGACGAAGGGCGAGACCGACGAGGCGCTGGCGCGCATGACCATCCGCGCGAGCACCGGGGCCCGAACCTTCCTGGAGGCCAACGGAGTTCGGTTCCAGCCCTCCCTCTCTGGCACGCTGTCGCTGTCCCGGACCAATGCCTTCTTCCTGGGCGGCGGGAAGGCGCTGCTGAACGCGCTCTACGCCACGGCGGAGAGGCTGGGCATCGAGATCCTCTACGACACCGAGGTGACGGAGATCCGCCTGCAGAAAGGTTTCGCGCGGGAGCTGGTGGTGAACTTCCGCGGCTTCCCGGAGACGCTGAAGGCCAAGGCGGTGGTCGCGGCCTCCGGCGGCTTCCAGGCGAATCTCGACTGGCTGAAGCGCGCCTGGGGGCCGGCGGCGGAGAACTTTCTCATCCGCGGGACGCCCTATGCCCAGGGGGTGGTGCTGAAGAACCTGCTGGACCAGGGCGTGGCGCCGGTCGGCGATCCCACCCAGTGCCATGCGGTGGCCATCGACGGCCGCGCGCCGAAGTTCGATGGCGGCATCGTCACGCGGCTGGACTGCGTGCCCTTCTCGGTCGTCGTCGACAAGAACGGCAGGCGCTTCTACGACGAGGGCGAGGACGTCTGGCCCAAGCGCTACGCCATCTGGGGCCGCCTGGTCGCGCAGCAACCGGACCAGGTCGCCTACGCCCTGATCGACAGCAAGGCGGAGAAGCTCTTCATGCCCTCCGTCTTCCCGGCGATCCGGGCGGATACCCTTGGCGAACTGGCGCAGAAGTTCGGCCTGGACCCCGCCACGGTCGAGGAGACGGTGCGCGGGTTCAACGCAGCCTGCGTGCCCGGTCCCTTCAACTCCAACGCCCTGGACGGCTGCCGGACCGAGGGGCTGGACCCGCCCAAGACTCATTGGGCCCGCCCGCTCGATACGCCTCCCTATTTCGGCTACCCGCTGCGGCCGGGGATCACCTTCACCTATCTCGGCGTGAAGGTGGACGGGACGGCGCGGGTCTGGATGGAGGATGGCAAGCCCTCCGGCAATCTCTTCGCGGCCGGCGAGATCATGGCGGGCAGCATCCTCGGCCGCGGCTACCTCGCGGGCTTCGGCATGACGATCGGCACCGTCTTCGGCCGCCTGGCCGGCGAGAGCGCGGCCCGCGCCGCTCTGAACAACGCCGGGATGCGCGACGCCGCATGACCCGCCCGACCCAGCAAGGCAGCCCGACGAGATGAGAGAGACCGATGCCGTCGCCGATGCGCGGCGCGACCTGGAAGTGTGCAACGCTTGCCGCTACTGCGAGAGCTTCTGCGCCGTCTTCCCCGCGATGACGCTGCGGCGGGACTTCTCGACCGCGGATATCGGCTACCTCGCGAATCTCTGCCACAACTGCCGTGGCTGCTACTACGCCTGCCAGTACGCGCCGCCGCACCCCTTCAACATCAACCTGCCCCAGACCTTCGCCCAGGTGCGGTCCGAGACCTATGAGGACTATGCCTGGCCGGCGCCGATGCGCGGGCTGTTCAAGAGCAACGGCAACCTCATCGCGATGACCACGGTGGTGCTCATCGCGGGGGTGCTGCTCGCCTGCATGGCGATCGTGGACCCCTCCATCCTCTACACCCCGCAGACCGGGCCGGGCGCCTTCTACCGCGTCATCCCCTGGTGGGTGATGGTGCTCATCTCCGGCACCACCTTCGGCTTCGCGATCCTGGCGCTGATCATGGGCTTCCGCGCCTTCTGGAAGGACACGGGCGGCAAGCCGGGGGAGCTGACCCAGGGACGGCCGCTCGCGACCGCGCTGCACGACATCTTCACGCTGCGGAACCTCGGCGGTGGGGGCGGCGGCTGCAACGACCGGGACGAGGCCTTCTCCAACACCCGGCGGCGTTTCCACCACCTGATGTTCTACGGCTTCCTGCTCTGCTTCGCCTCGACCACCTCGGCCACCTTCTACGACCACTTCCTCGGCCACCCCGCGCCCTACCCCTTCTGGTCGCTGCCGGTGCAGCTCGGAACCTGGGGCGGGGTGGGCATGGTGCTGGGCACGGCGGGGCTGATCTGGGTGAAGATCACCGCCGACCCCGCGCCGGCCGCGCGCAACCTGCTGGGGGCGGAGTATGCGCTGCTGACGCTGCTCTTCCTCGTCGCTTCCACCGGCCTGCTGCTGCTGGGGCTACGGCATACGGGCGCGATGGGGGTGATCCTGGCGGTCCACCTCGGTACGGTCTTCGCCTTCTTCCTCCTCACGCCCTACTCGAAGATGGTGCATGGCGTGTACCGCTCGGCGGCGCTGCTGCGGCACGCGCTGGAGCGCCAGCCCGCGCAGCCCTCGCCGACGCTGCCGCCCTCGGCGCAGTCAAAGGATCGCGCGGCGGGGTCCGTGGCCTGACCCGGCCGCTTGACCGGCATGGCCGCGCGGGCGCCTGATCCGGCAGGGGAAACGGGAGGACCAGCGATGGTCGCGTGGCGCTTCGGCAGGACAACGGGCCGGCTTCTCGGCGCGATCCTCCTCGGCGCCGCGTCCCTCTCCGCGGGGGAGGCTGCGGCCCGCGTGACCCGTATCGCGGTGGACGCGACCGAGCCGGTGGCCGGCGCCATCCCCGGCGAGCGCATCACCGGCCGCGCTTTCGGGGAATTGGACCCGGCGGACGCGGCCAACGCGATCATCACCGACCTGCGGCTCGCCCCGCGCAACGCGGCCGGGCGGGTGGAGTATGTCGCGCGCTTCACCCTGACGAAGCCGGCGGACATGACGCGGGCGAGCGGCGTGCTCTGGTACGACCTGGTGAACCGCGGCGCGCCGGTGGAGCCGGGCGTGGGCGCCACCACGCCGCTGCAGTTCGGGCATGTCGCCCTCATCAGCGGCTGGCAGGGGGACCTCGCGCAGACCGACCGGAACTGGGCGGTGAGGGTGCCGGTGGCCCGCAATCCCGATGGCTCGGCCGTCACGGGGCCCGTGCTGGCGCGGCTGGCGGACAGCCGGCCCGGCACGCGGTCCCGGCCGCTGGTGATGCTCGGGACGCCGATCGTCTATGACGCGGCCTCGCTCGATACGTCGCGCGCCCGGCTGATCTCGAAGGCGTCCGAGACGCGCGCGGGCGAGGTCGGAGGCGTACGGGAGATCCCCGCCGACGCCTTCGCCTTCGCCGACTGCACGAACACGCCCTTTCCCGGCACGCCGAACCCCCGGATGCTCTGCCTGCGGGACGGCTTCGACCCCGCGCTGCTCTACGAGCTGACCTATGAGGCGCGCGACCCGCTGGTGCTGGGCGTCGGCATGGCCGCGATGCGGGATGTCGCCACCTTCTTCCGGCACGAGGCGCGCGACGATGCCGGCAACGCCAACCCCGTGGCCGGCCGCATCACCCACGCGGTCGCCCAGGGCATCTCCCAGTCCGGCAATGCGCTGAAAACCTTCCTGCACCTCGGCTTCAACCGGGACGAGGCGGGGCGGCGCGTCTTCGACGGTGCCAACCCCCACATCGCCGGGCGGCTGACGGCGGTGAACCTTCGCTTCGGCCTGCCCAGCGGCTCCGGCACGCTCTACGAGCCGGGCGGGGAGGGCGTGCTGTGGTGGGAGCGCTATGAGGACACCGCGCGCGGCCGCCCGGCCGCCGGGCTGCTCGACCGCTGCCGCGCCACCGACACCTGCCCCCTGATCTTCGAGACCTTCGGCGCCGCCGAGTTCAACGCGCGCCTGATGACGGCGGCGCTGACCGGCACCACGGGCCGCACGGATCTGCCGCTGCCCGCCAACGTCCGCCGCTACTACTTCCCCGGCACCACCCATGGCGGCGACCGGGAGGGCGGTTTCGCCCACGCGCCGCAGCCGGCCGCGGGCTGCGGCCTGCCGCGCAACCCGAACCCCGAGACGGAGACCATGAACGCGCTCCAGGTCGCGCTGGTGGAATGGGTGACGCGCGGGGTGGAGCCGCCGCCGGGCGTCTTCCCGATGCATCGTGACAATCAGTTGGCGGAGAACACGCGGGAGGCGATGGGCTTCCCCGCCATCCCGAACGCGCCCGCCCCGACCGGCCTCGCGATCGGGGTCATGGATTACGACTTTGGCGACGCGCTGAACACCAACGACTTCTCCGGCGTCATCACCCGCCAGCCGCCGGCGATCCGGCGGATCATCCCGGCGCTGATGCCGCGGGTGGACCGGGACGGGAACGAGACGGCGGGCGTGCCCTCCGTCCTGCACCAGGCGCCGCTGGGCACCTACACCGGCTGGAACGTGGTCGCGGGCGGCTTCTTCCGCGGCCAGCCCTGCGGTGGCGGCCTGACCGGCGGCTACATCCCCTTCGCCCGCACGGCGGCGGAGCGGGAGGCGACCGGCGACCCGCGCCCGTCGCTGGAGGAGCGCTACGGCAGCCAGGAAGGCTATCTCTGCGTCGTCCGCGCCGCGGCCCGCCAGGGCGTCTCGGCGCGGACGCTGCTGTCCCAGGACGCCGACCGCCTGATCGAGCAGGCGGCCGCCAGCCGCAACCTGCCGGAGACGCCGGCGAACGACGCGGCCCGCGTCACCGCCGCGCGGCTCTGTCGCGGATAGGAACGGACAAGGAGGAGACGAAGAATGACGCATCTCACCCGCCGCTCGGCGCTCTTGGCTGCCGGCCTGTTGCCTCTCGCCTGCTTCGCGGCCAACGCGGCGGAGGACCGCTTCTTCGATTCCGCCGGCGTCCGCATCCGCTACATCGAGGAAGGGCAGGGCGAGCCCGTCATCCTCATCCACGGCTACACGAACTCCGCCGATGACGGCTTCGTCCGCCCTGGTATCTTCCCGGCGCTCGCCCGCCGCTACCGGGCCATCGCCCTCGACGCCCGCGGCCACGGGCAGAGCGGCAAGCCGCATGACCGGGCCGCCTACGGGCCGGAGATGGGCCTCGACATCATCCGGCTGATGGATCACCTGAACATCCGCCGCGCCCATATCGTCGGCTACTCGATGGGCGCGCACATCGTGGCGCAGCTCGTCACCACGCATGAGAACCGCTTCCTCACCATGACGCTCGGCGGCGCCTCCGGCCGGCGCAACTGGACCGCCGAGGACCAGCGCCGCGTGGACATCGAATCCGCCGAGATGGACGAGGGGATGCTGCGGTCCCAGATCATGCGGCTGCGGCCCCGGGACCAGCCCGCCCCCTCGGACGAGGAGATCCGCCGGCTCTCCGCCCAGCGCATGGAGGGCAAGGACCCGCGCGCCCTCGCCGCCGTGCGCCGGTCCAACCCGGACCAGGTTGTGACCGAGGCACAGATGCGCGCGGTGACCGTGCCGTCGCTCGGCATCGTCGGCACGGCCGATCCCTACCTCGCGGAATTCCAGCAGCTGAAGGCCGCCATGCCGCAGCTCCAGCTCGTCACGATCGAGGGCGCGTCGCACGGCTCCGCGCCCGGACGGCCTGAGTTCATCGCGGCGCTGATGGCCTTCCTCGCCGCCCATCCCGCCACCACCTGACCGGAGACCGCTCGATGCTCGAAACCTCGGACAAGGTTCTCAAGATCACGCCGATGCGGGACCGCGTCTCGCCCGCGGAGTGGAAGGCCCGCGTGGACCTCGCGGCCTGCTACCGCCTCGTCGCGCATTACGAGATGGCGGACATGATGGCGAACCACATCTCCGCCCGCGTCCCGGGCGAGGAGGGCGCGTTCCTCATCAACCCCTATGGCATGATGTATGAGGAGATCACCGCCTCCTCCCTCATCAAGATCGACGTGAAGGGGGAGATCCTCGACAAGCCGAGCTACGGCGACTTCGACTACGGCATCAACCGCGCGGGCTACGTCATCCACTCCGCCATCCACGAGGCGAAGCACGACGTGGACTGCGTCATCCACACCCACACCTGGCCGGGCATGGCGGTTTCCTCGCTCGAATGCGGGCTGCTTCCGCTGAACCAGACCTCGATGCGCTTCGTGCGGATTGCCTACCACGAGTACGAGGGCGTGGCCCTGTCGGAGGAGGAAAAAGCGCGGCTGGTCGCCGACCTCGGCGACAACAACGCGATGATCCTGCGCAATCACGGGCTGCTGACGATCGGCCGCACGATCGGGGAAGCCTTCAACGCGATGCACCGGCTGGAGCTGTCCTGCAAGGCGCAGCTCGCCGCCATGGCCTGCAACTCCCCGCTGCACCCGGTGCCGCAGGCGATCCTGGACGCGACCTACCAGAACTATCAGCCGAATGTCCGCCGCCCCTACGGTGTGATGGAGTGGCCGGGGCTGCTGCGGATGCTCGACCGGCGGGACCCGAGCTACCGCGAATAGGCTTCGATCCGCTGACGCGTGCCGCCGACCCGGCAGAGACCGGGCGGCGGAGACAAGGATGTCCAAGGATGCTGAACCGCCGCCGCGCCCTGGCGCTGGCCGGGCTGCCCGCTCTTGCGGCCCTGCCGTGCCCCGCCCGTGCCGCCTGGCCCGAGCGGCCGGTGCGGATCGTCGTCCCCTACGCGGCCGGCGGGAACATCGACGTGGTCAGCCGGCTGTTGGCCCCCGCCCTTTCGGAGCGGCTCGGCCAGCCCGGTGAAACGGGCCGTTTCGCCGTCGTGGTGGACAACCGTCCCGGCGCCGGCGGCAGCCTGGGGGCGGAGCAGGTCGCCCGGGCCGCGCCCGATGGGTACACGCTCCTGGCCGGGTCCAACGGGCCGCTCACCGTCAACCCGCTGGTGCAGGCGCGGCTGCCCTATGAGCCGCTGCGGGACTTCCTGCCGATCGCGCTGGTGAATGCCGTGCCGCTGGCCCTGATGGTGACGTCGGGCGCGGCGACCGCGTTGGGGGACGCGATCGCCCGGTCCCGCGCCCAGCCCGGCAGCTTCACCACCGGCACGCCCGGCGTCGGCAGCACCGCGCATCTCGCGCTGGAGCTGTTCAACGCCGCCACGGGCGCCGGGCTGACCCATGTGCCCTACCGCGGCGGCGGCGCCGTGGTGCCGGACCTCATCGCCGGCACGATCCGCGCGACCTTCATCGAGTTCTCCACCGCCCTGCCCATCCACAAGGAGGGCCGCGGCCGGATCCTCGCGATCGCATCGCGCGCGCGTTCGCCGCAGGCGCCGGATGTGCCGACCTTCATCGAATCCGGCGTGCCGGACTTCCTGGCCGCGAGCTATTGCGGCCTGCTCGCCCCGCGCGCGACGCCCGTGCCGGTGGCGAATGCATTTCGCACGGCCCTGATCGCCGCCACCGAGGATCCCGCGATCCGCGCGCGGCTGGAGGGGATGGGATCGGAGATGGCCTCCGCCGCCGAGCGGACGACGGAGGGCTTCGCCGCCTTCCTGCAACGCCAGGCGAACGATGCCCGCCGCGCCGCCGACCTGGCCGGGCTGAAGCCCGAGTGACCGTGCCCCGCGACAACGGAAAGGGATGAGACGAGACATGAGGACCACGCGCCGCACGCTGCTGCTGGCCGCCCCCGCCCTCGCCTTCGCGCGCGGCGTCCGCGCGCAGGGGGCGGCGTCGGGCTTTCCCAATCGCCCCGTGCGGATCGTCGTCTCCTTCACCGCGGGCGGCACGACGGACATCATCGCCCGCCTCGTCGGCCAGCAGCTCTCCCTCCGCTGGGGGCAGCCCGTGGTCATCGAGAACCGGCCCGGCGCTGGCGGCAACATCGGCACGGAATACGTCGCCCGCTCCACGCCGGACGGCTACACGCTGCTCGTCGGCTCGGTGGGGCCGCTGGCGGTGAACCAGAGCCTCTACCGCAATCCCGGCTACAACCCGCTGACGGACCTCTCGCCGGTCACCCTCATCGCCGGCGTGCCGAACGTGCTCGTCGTCGCCCCCAACTCGCCGCTGCGCACCGTGGACGCGATCTACGCGGAGGCGAAGCGCCGGCCGAATGGGCTCTCCTACGGCTCCACAGGGGTCGGCACCTCCTCCCACCTCTCCGCCGTGCTGGCGGACAAGATGCGGGGCACCGAGACCACCCACGTCCCCTACCGCGGCGCCGTGGCGCTGAACGACCTGCTGACCGGGCGGCTGGACTTCATGTACGCGACCATCCCCTCGGTCATCGAGCAGATCCGGGCCGGGCGCCTGCACGCCATCGCCGTCAGCAGCACGACCCGGTCCCGCTCCCTGCCCGAGATCCCCACCATGATCGAGCTCGGCTTCCCGAGCTTCGACGCCTCCTCCTGGTTCGGCATGGCCGCCCCGGGCCGCACGCCGGACGAGCTGGTGGCCCGCATCGCGCGGGAGGTGGGCGAGATCGTCCGCCAGCCCGAGATCGAGCGGCAGATGGTGGACCAGGGCGCCGACCCCGTGGGCAATCCGCCTGCCGAGTTCCGCGCCTATATCGAGAGCGAGATCCGCCGCTGGGGCGAGCTGGTGCGCGCCACCGGCGCCACCGCGGACTGAGGCGACTCGGCGGGGGTTGTGCCGGACCCCCTGCCTCCCCATTTGGTGTCGTGCCATTCCTGGTTCGGCTCGCTCTCCGCGCTCCTGATCGAGCTCTCGGACCCGCTACCCACCGGAACACGGCCCCCTTGCGGCGCCGCCCCTGGGGTCTCCCCCCTTCCGAAAGACATCGCTTCCATGGCTACCGGTACCGTCAAGTGGTTCAACGCGACCAAGGGCTACGGCTTCATCCAGCCGGATGACGGCTCCAAGGACGTGTTCGTCCACATCTCCGACGTCACCCGCGCCGGCCTGCAGGGCCTGCGGGAGGGCGACAAGCTCTCCTACGAGCCCGCCAAGGACCCGCGCGGCAAGATTTCCGCGACCAGCCTTCAGAAGGCCTGATCGGGCGCAACGCCCGTTTCATCCTTCTCCTCTGCGGATAGGCACCTCCGGGTGCCTGTCCCAGCCTGCTCCATCCGGTCCGCCGGTGGGCAGGCACCGGGTCCTGCCGCCTGACACGGGTCACGCGGCGGCCCGCTTCATTGCCTGGGGGAGCCTCCGTGCTCCCGGCCGACCCGGCCGCCCATCCCTCGCACATCCGCCCTCATCGGGCCTCAGACCTGCCCATGACCGGCCGCAGGCGCCGCGCATCCTTGCGCAGCCCTTCGGGTCCCGGTCCGGGCCGCACACCCGCGGCGCGCCCTGCGCCCGCGGCCAAGGACCACCATGCACAGCATCATCGTACAGAACAGCAACACCCAGCCCCGGGCGACGGCCCACCCGCTCCCGCGCTATGCTCCCTCCGGCCGCCAGGCGCCCCGTCCGGCCAAGCCGGCCAGCCCGGCGCCTGAGGGCATCCTGTCCCAGTCCGAGATCCGCGCCCTCGTGCGCGAGTGGCTCGGCTGACACGGGGAATTGCAGCGCCATTCCGCCCCGCAGCGCTGATGCTGCGGGGATGCGAGAGGACATCGCCATGGCACTTCATAAATTCGTCGTCGGGCAGGACATCGAGGTCCGGCCGGGCAAGTTCGACACCCACATCCCCCGGGGCACCTACACTGTGGTCCGTCTGCTTCCCGGCGAGTCGCACGACCGCGAGTACCGCCTGAAGCATGTCGGGGACGGGCATGAGCGCGTGATGCGGGAGAGCCAGCTCCTCGACGCGGCCTGACGCCCCGCGGCCTTATCCCGGCCGCGAGTCCATCGGCGGAACGGGACGCCCGGCGATCCAGGCGTCGGCGATCTCGCACGCCTCGGTCATGGCGCGGGCGATGCCGGGCAGGGCGGCCTCCGCCCCGTGCGGCGGCACGGCGACCGGCGGCATCACCACGATGACGCCGCGCCCGAAGGGCAGGGGCAGAAGCATCCTGTCCCAGGAGGGCAGCACGGCGCGCCGGGACATTGCGGCGGCGCACGGCACCACCGGCACGCCCGAGGCGGCCGCGATCTGCGCGACACCCGGCGCCGCCTGACGCCGTGGCCCGCGCGGCCCGTCCGGGGTGATGGCCGCGACCTCCCCGGCTTCCAGAAGGCGCAGCAGCGTCGCGACCCCGGTGGCACCCCCCCGGGAGGTCGAGCCGTAGACCATGTCCAGGTCGAAGCGCCGCACGATGTCCCCGATGAACCGCCCGTCCCGGTGGCGGGAGACGAGGACATGCGCCCGGTGCCGCCCGAGCTTCGGGTAGATGTGCCGCGCCACCCGCCACAGCATGGGCATCATCGGCAGCCGCTCGTGCCAGAAGGCGCCGATGAGCGGCAGGCCCGGTTCCGCGACGGGCGCCAGCGCCGCCGCGCCCAGCACCGTCCAGCGCGTGGTGGCATAGGTCAGGGCGAGATAGAGCCCGATCAGCCGGGCGGCGAGCGCCAGCGTCGCGGGATGGCGCAGCAGGCGCTTCAGCATGGGGCGGCCAATAACGGAAAAGACCGAGGGAGGGTAATCCCCCCGGATGAGACCGGGCCCTCGGCGCGCAGGTCTTGCGCCCCCTTGAGGTGGCGCTCAGGGCGATGGGACGCCACGATGAGGCGCCACACTCTGAGCCCGGTCCTCCACGGCGGGCCTGCGGGCGCATCATCCGGGCGGCAGTCCGCATGGCTTGGGCGGCCCGGCAGGACCTTGCCGGCGACCTGATCCCGACCCGAAGGCAGCCGCGTCGGCAACCGGGCACCGATCCGACGCCGGCGCGGCACGTCGCGCCGGCGGGACTCAGCCCGAAGTGGGAGTTCCCTCCCCCGGCACGCCGTCCGCCACGCGATGGATCATGTCCGCTTCGGGATCTCCAGCCCGCGCTGCACGGCCGGCCGCGCGAGGCCGCGTTCGAGCCAGGCGGGGACGTGCTTCAGCGCGTCGTACTCCACCAGCTCCCGCGCTCCGTAGAAGCCGATGAGGTTGCGCACCCATCCGAGCATGGAGATGTCGGCGATCGTGTACTCATCCATGATCCACTCGCGGCCCGCCAGCCGCGTGTCCAGCACGCCGAGGAGGCGCTTGGATTCGGTGCGGTAGCGCTCCAGCGGGCGCTTGTCCTCGATCTCGCGGCCGGCGAATTTGTGGAAGAAGCCGAGCTGCCCGAACATCGGGCCGATCCCCGCCATCTGGAAGAAGACCCACTGGATCGTCTCCAGCCGCGCGTTCGCGCCGCGCGGGATGAACTGGCCCGTCTTCTCCGCGAGGTAGAGGAGGATCGCGCCGGATTCGAAGAGGGCGAGGGGCGTTCCCTCCGGCCCGTTCGGGTCGAGGATCGCAGGGATCTTGCCGTTGGGGTTGAGGGAGAGGAACTCCGGCGTCCAGGTCTCGTTCGCGCCGATGTTGATCGCGTGCGGCTCGTAGGGAAGGCCGGTCTCCTCCAGCATGATGGAGACCTTCACGCCGTTCGGCGTGGGCCAGGAATAGAGCTGCAGCAGATCGGGGTTCGCGGCGGGCCAGCGCTTCGCGATGGGATGGGCGGACAGGTCGGGCAAGGGTGTCGCTCCGAAGGGGGGCGCCCGGCTTAATCCCGGGCGCCCGCCCTGTCACGGGCGCACGGCCGTGACCTCGATCTCCACCAGCCAGCCGGGGTTCACGAGGCCGGCCACCTGCATCACGGAGCGTGCGGGCAGGTTCGGCTGGGCCTGGGTGCCGAAGCGCTCGGAATAGGCGGCCATGAAGCCGTCGAAGTCCATGCGGCCGCCGCGCCCGGGATCGCCGACGAGGAAGACCTGCATCCGCACCACGTCCTTCAGGCCGAGGCCGATGGAGGTGAGCGAGGCCTCGATGCGCGACAGCACGCTGGCCGTCTGCGCCCGCGTGTCGCCGAAGGATTCGAGCGAGTTGCGCGGCGCGGACTGGTTGGTCACGCCCGGCACCATGCCGCTGACCATGACGGTGGTGCGGCCCGCCGGGACCTCCACCGCCATGGCGATCGGGAAGTTCGACCCGGGCGTGCGGTGGCGCACCACGTCCTGCGCCGCGGCGGGCAGGGCGAGGGCCGTCACCGCGGCGATGAGGAACGGCTTGAGGGTCACTGACGAAGGCTCCTGACATCCTCGGCACGGGCGGGCTCGGCGGTGTAGCGGTTGCCGAGATTCGTCCGGGTCCAGTTCACGACGGCGGCGATCTGCTCGTCGTCCATCTGGGTCGCGAAGCCGGGCATGCCGCGCAGCCCGTTCAGCACGACCGTGATCGGGTAGGCCGCGTTCTCCAGCTTCTCATTGTTCGCGAGGGCGGGGTAGCGGCCGGCGCCGACGGCCCCGCGGCCATCGGGCATGTGGCAGCCGGCGCAGGTCGCGGCGTAGAGCTGGCCGCCGTCCCGCTGACCGAAACGCGTGGCGGAGACGAAGCCGTGGCTGTCCGACGTGTCCGTGCCCGAGCGCTGCTGGGCGGAGACGGGGGGCGGCTGCTGCGAGGCTGCGGGAAGGGAGAGCAGGGCGACGAGCAGCGCCGCGCCCGGAAGGATCGCGCGCATCACGCCGCCACCACCCGGCGGTGCAGCCGCCCGATCGCGTCCAGGGATGACAGAATGGCGCCCTCCTGCCAGGCGGGGATGTAGGAGGCGTGCTCGCCGGCCAGCAGCACGCGGTTGTCCAGCGCGCAGAGGTTGTCGTAGTGCTCCTCGCGCTTGGCATCCGTCCAGATGCCGTTGCAGCCGAGCGCCCAGGGCACCCGGTGCCAGCCGACGGAGACGCCGTTCTCGAACTCCTGCGCGTATTGCGGATGGAGCTGTCCGCCCCACTCCACCGCGCGGCGCACGCGCTCCTCCGGAGGCAGGGCGGTGAACTCATAGGCGTAGGGGCCGAAGGCGTAGGCGCCGAGCACCACGCCCTTGCCCCGCGCGCCATAGCCGGTGGAGGGGTAGGAGATCATGCGGATCGGCAGGTCGGTGTAGGAGATGCCGCCGTAGATGTGCTCGTCCTGCTCCCAGAAGCGACGCTTGAACTGCAGGCCGACCTTGACGGAGGCGGCATAGGGCACGGCGTCCACCGCCGCCGCCATCTTCGGTCCGAGGTTGTGCTCGATCTGCGAGAGGATGGAGAGCGGGATGGTGCAGAGGCACCAGTCCGCGCGCATCGTCTCGGTCGCGGTGCCGGGACGTCGCGGATCTTCGAAGGAGACGGTGACGCCCTGGGCGTCCTGCATCAGGCCCGTGACCTTCGTGTTGTAGCGGATCAGGCCCTCGCACTCCCGCGCCATGGCGCGCGCGATCATGTCCATGCCGCCGACGGGCTGGAACATCGTGGTCTGGAACTCGTAGACCGTGCCGGTGGCGAGATAGGCCCAGAGCCGGGAGGAGAGGACGTCCTTCAGCGCCACGGGATCGGACGGGGTCGGCCGTGCGGAGAGCCCGCCGCCGGGATCGCGGTCGAAGCCGCGACGGTCGGAAGTCTGGACGGATTTCGCGTAGGTGAGGTCGCGGTTCAGCGCGCCCCAGGAACGCAGGGCTTCCAGCAGGATCTCCTGGTCTCCCTTCGTGACGCGGTCATCCAGGCGCCCGGCCTGCGCGGCCTTGGCCAGCAGCTCCGACACGCCGCCGCGCAGGTCCGCGTCCACGGTGCGGTAGCGCTGCGGACGGCCGCCGAAGGCGTCCTTGCCGTGAACGAGGGCGTTGTAGTTCACCTGGATGAAGGGCTCGAGCGCGACGCCGAGGCGGTGGCAGTAGTCGAGCACGGCGTGGTGGTTGTAGGGAATGCGCCAGGGGCCGGGGTTGAAGTACAGCCCGTCATCGAAGGCCACGCGCTGGGTCGCGCCGCCGAGCTCGGTATAGGTGTCGCCGCCGCGCAGCGACCAGACGCGGCCGCCCGCGCGGCCGGAATATTCCAGCACCTGCACGCGGTAGCCGGCGCGGCGCAGCTCCATCGCCGCGACCATGCCCGCGACGCCGGCGCCGAGGATGAGGACGGAGGCGCCGCGCGGGTCGCCTTCCAGCCGGATCGGGCCGGTATAGGGCGATTCCGCGGCGTGCCCGAGTGCGGTCATGGCCTGGTACATGGCGGCGCCGCCCGCCACGGCGCCGATCTGCGCCAGGAGCGCGCGGCGGCTGGGCGCGCGGCTTTCGGCCGAGTTGTCCATCGGCTTCCTCCCCCGATTCTTGGTGACGGGATGGTAACTCCGCTGCCGCGCGGGACCACCCCTGCGCACGCAACGATGCTACACGGCTGCGCGAGGCGCTAGGCGCCCGCGGCCGTCTCGCGGTCCATCACCTGTCGTCCGAAGAGGCTGGAGGCGAGTTCCACCATGACGGTCGCGCTGCGCCCGCGCTCGTCCAGGAAGGGGTTCAGCTCCACGAGGTCGAGCGATCCCACCAATCCGGAATCGTGCAGCAATTCCATCACGAGATGCGCTTCGCGATACGTGGCGCCGCCCGGCACGGTGGTGCCCACGCCGGGCGCCACGGCAGGGTCGAGGAAGTCCACGTCCAGGCTGACGTGCAGAACGCCCTGCGCGGCCCGCACGCGGTTCAGGAAGCGGCGCAGCGGGACGGAGATGCCTTCCTCGTCCAGGCGGCGCATGTCCACCACCTCCACGCCGCGGGCACGCAGCAGGCGCCGTTCGCCGGCGTCGATGGAGCGCGCACCGAAGATGCAGATGCTGCCCGGCGCGACCGGGGTGCGCGGCGTGCCGGCGAAGAGGGCGTCCAGCCCGGCTTCCCCGCAGAGTGCCGCGAGGGCCATGCCGTGCAGGTTGCCGGAGGGGGAGGTCTCCGGCGTGTTGAAGTCGCCATGCGCGTCCAGCCAGAGCACGAAGAGCGGCCGGCCGGTCGTGGCGCAGTGCTGCGCGACGCCGTTGACGGAACCGATGCTGAGGCTGTGATCGCCGCCGAGGACGATCGGGAACCCTCCGGCGGCCAGGGCCGCTGACACCCGGCCCGCGATCGCGCGCGTCCAGTGCGCGATGGCACCGGTGTTGCGCATCCGCGGATCGGGCGGTTCCACGGGGACCGCGAGCGGGGGCAGGTCGCCCTCGTCCTGCACGGTGCGTCCCTCGTTCCGCAGCGCCGCCGCCAGGCCCGCCACGCGGAGCGCCGCCGGGCCCATGAGGCAGCCCGGGCGGCCCGATCCCTCGTCCACGGGGGCGCCGATCAGCACGAGAGGCGGGGATTCTTCGGTCATGCCGCGGCTCCGGGTCGGGACAGGCGGCGCGGGGTGGCCGCTCCTCCCGACGAGGTCAAGGGGCGGTTCCGTGAAGGCCTTGGATCGGGCAGACCGTGCTCCGATCCACCCGCGGCCCACATCTGCCTATGGCCCGCGGTAGCCTGATAAGAGAAGGAGGGGGATCGGGGGAGTTCACTCCCCCGACCTTGCTTACTCGACCTGCAGCCGCAGCTCCGCCACCAGCGGCCGGACCTGCGCCATCTGCTCCCGCACGGCGTCGCGCAGCTCCTCCGGCGTGGAGCCGACGGGCTCCGCTCCCACCTCCGTCATCCGCCGCCTGACGTCGGGGTGCGCGGCGGCGACGGCGATCTCCCGGTTCAGGCGGGTGATGATCGGCTCCGGCGTGCGGGCGGGGGCGAAGAAGCCGTTCCAGCCGCGCAGCTCCATGTTCGGGAAGCCCATCTCCCGCACGGTCGGCACCTCGGGCAGGGCGGCGGCGCGCTGGGCCGCGAGGGTGGCCATCGGGCGCAGCGCGCCGGAGCGGACATGGCCGAGCGCGGTGGAGAGCTGGTCGCCACCGAAGTGGATGCGGCCGGCCACCATCTCCTGGACCAGGGGCGCGGCGCCGCGGAACGGCACGTGTTCCATCTGGATGCCGGCGTCGCGCTTCAGCACCTCTCCCGCGAGGTTCATGATGCTGCCGGGGCCGGTGGAGCCGTAGAACATGCCCGCCCCGCCCGGCTGCTTCGCGAGGGCGACGAATTCCCGGAGGTCTCGCGCCGGGACGGCGGAGGCGGCGACCAGCAGCATCGGCACGTTGGCGGCGAGCGACACCGGGGCGAAGTCCCGCTCAATGTCCTGGGGCGCGCGGTTGGCGAGCTGCAGCGCCGCGGTGGTGGAGGAGAAGGTGAGGTTGTGGAAGAGAAGGGTGGTGCCGTCCGGCGGCGCCTTCGCCACGACGTCCGCGCCGATGGAGCCGCCCGCGCCGGCGCGGTTCTCCACCACGACGGGCTGGCCGAGCGTTTCGGTCATGCGCTGGGCGAAGAGGCGCGCGAGCATGTCCGTCGTCCCGCCCGCAGGGAAGGGGACCACCACCCGGATCGGCCGGTCGGGGTAGCCGCCCTGTGCCTGCGCGGTCCGTGTCGCGGACCCGGCGGCCAGTGCGCCGAGCAGCAGCGCGCGGCGTTTGACGAGGACTCCCATTCGTTCTCTCCCTTTCTCTCCGCCTCAGGCGGGCGGTGCGGAGGAACGCTAACCGCTTCCCGCGCCCGGCAGAACGGCCGCGGACCCCGCGGCACCTCACACCCTCGACAGGGATCAACCGGTGGCGTGGGCCTCGCCATATGATATAACGAAATCCGGTCGCGGCCGAAGAAGACGGAGTCTTGAACCCTTTGATGCCCGCTCCACGGCCCGAACCCCGCCCGTGACCGGCATGTCGGAGACGCTGGGCTTTCTCTCGCAGGTCGGTCGAGACAACCTCAGTGGACGGGTTTACGCCGAGTTGCGCGCGGGCCTGATGGAGGGCCGCATGGCCCCAGGCCAGCGCCTGAAGATTCGCGACCTGGCGGTTGCCCTGGGTGTGTCCGAGACGCCGGTGCGGGAGGCCGTGATGCAGCTCGTGCGGGAGCGCGCGCTGCGGATGGAGGCGGCCCGCGCCATCACCGTCGCGGGGCTGACGCTGGACCAGTACCTGGAGCTGCGTTCCATCCGCCTGGAACTGGAGGGGCTGGCGGCCGAGGCTGCGGCGCGACGCATCACGCCGGCCGAGATCGAGGCCCTGGCCGTTGCCCATGCCGACCTTGCCGCGGCGGAGGAGGCGGGCGACGCCCATGCGGCCAACCGCGCCAACTGGCGCTTCCACCACGGCATCCATCGCGCCGCCGCCATGCCGGAGCTGCTGGCGATCATCGAGGGCATCTGGCTCCGGAACGGGCCGACGCTGGCGCATCTCTATCCCCATGCCCGTCCGTCCTATCCCGGCCGACACCGACACCTGGACGTGCTGGACGGGCTGCGCGCCCGCGATCCCGCCGCGACGCGGAAGGCGCTGGCGGCCGACATGGTGGAGGGCGGCGCCGGCCTCGTCCGGCGCCTGAAGGAACTGGAGGCCGCCGCGCCCACGCGCGGCGCCGCCTGAGACGCCAGCGCCGCGAGAGACGGCCGCACAGAGGAGACGCGCGGTGAGACGAATCCCCCTCCGCACCGAGACCGAGTGGTTTCGCCTGGAGTCGGACGAGGCGGACTGGGCGGCGGAGGACCCGGCGGACCTGGCCCGCTGGATGGAGCAGCTTCTCGTTATCCGCCGCTTCGAGGAGAAGATCCTGGAGCTGCACGGGCAAGGGCTGATCCACGGGCCCGCCCACGCCTCGATCGGGCAGGAAGCCGGGGCGGTCGGCGCTATGTCGGTGCTGGTGACGGACGACAAGATCAACGGCACCCACCGCGCCCACCACCAGATCCTGGCGAAGCTGCTGAACAGCGCGACACCGGCCGGATACGACCCGCGCCACGACGATTTCGGCACGGAGGCCGGCGTGCTGGTCCGCCGCGCGATGGCGGAGATCATGGGGCTGACGGACGGCTTCTGCGGCGGCCGGGGCGGCTCCATGCACATGCGGCACGCGGCCTCCGGCGTGGTGGGCAGCAGCGCGGTGATCGGCGGCAACGTGCCGCACGCCGTCGGCTACGCGCTGGCCGACAAGGTGCTGGGGCGGGACAACATCTCGGTCGCCTTCTTCGGCGACGGCACGCTGATGGCGGGGCAGACGCTGGAGGCGATCAACCTCGCGGCCCTCTACACCCTGCCGGCGATCTTCTTCCTGGAGAACAACTTCTACGCCGTGTCCACCCACCTGAAGGAGCAGACGCGGGAGACGCGCCTGACCGGGCGCGGGGCGATGTTCGGCGTGCCCTCGGTCGAGTGCGACGGGATGGACCTGGTTGCCGTGCGCCGGGCGATGCAGTGGGCCGCGGAGACGATCCGCACGCGCGGCGGTCCGGTCTTCGTGGAGGCGATCTGCTATCGCTTCCTGCACCAGTCCGGCCCCATGCTCGGGAGCCAGTTCGGCTATCGCACCAAGGAGGAGGAGGAGAGCTGGCGCGCCCGCGACCCGCTGCTGACGATGCCGCCGCGGCTGAAGGCGCTGGGCGTGCTGGACGAGGCGGGGCTGGCCGCGCTGGATGAACGGGCCCGACGCACGGTGAATGCCGCGGCCGCCGCGCTGACGGAGACGCCCCCTGGCGCCAACGCGCCGCGCGTCCGGCCCGCGTTGCTGCCGCGGGCGGAGGAGGTGGATCACGGCATCCGCGGCGATCTGTCCGAGCTTCGCGGCCAGACCTATCGCGAGGCCGGCAGCGTCCCCGCGAGCGCGACGCGTGACATGAAGTACATCGAGGCGGTGGCGGCGGTGCTGCTCCACAACATGGAGAAGGACCCGCGCATCGTCGTCATCGGGGAGGACGTCCATCGCCTGCGCGGGGGTGTCTCCGGCTCCACCCGCGGCGTGATGGAGCGGTTTCCCGAGCGCATCTTCGCCACGCCGATCTGCGAGAACGGCTTCACCGGCATGGCATTGGGCGCCGCGCTCTGCGGGCTGCGGCCGGTGGTGGACATCATGTTCGGCGACTTCGCGATCGTTGCGGCGGACCAGATGTTCAACGGGATCGGCAAGTTCGCGCATATGTTCGGCGGGGGATTCGGCATCCCGCTCGTGGTGCGCGCCCGTGTGAATCCCGGGGCGGGTTACGGGTCGCAGCACTCGATGGACCCTTCGGCGCTCTTCGCCATGTATCCGGGCTGGCGGATCATCGCGCCGGCCACGCCGCACGACTATGTCGGGCTGATGAACAGCGCACTGCGCTGCGACGATCCCGTGCTCGTCATCGAGCACCAGGACCTGTTCCAGACCTCCGGGCCGGTGCCGGAGGATCTGGATTTCGGGATCGAGCTGGGCAAGGCGCGCATCGCCCGGCCGGGGAGCGCCTGCACGGTGCTGACCTATGCCGCCATGGTGCGGGCCTGCGAGGAGGCGGCGGAGGTGGCCGGGGTGGACGCGGAGGTGATCGACCTGCGCAGCCTCGATCCGACGGGTCTCGACTGGGCCAAGGTGGGCGAGAGCGTGCGCCGCACCAACCGGGTACTCATCGCCGAACAGACGGCGCGGGGGACCTCGCACGGGGCGCGGCTGGCGCAGGAGGTGCAGGAGCGCTTCTTCGACTGGTTGGACGCGGAGATCCTGCGCGTCCACGGCAGCGAGGCGGCGCCGGTCGTCTCGAAGCCGTTGAACATGGCGGCGCTGGGGGATGCGGCGAAGGTGGCCGCGGCGTTGCGGCGGATGGCCTGAAGCAAGGCTGGGGGAGATGAACTCTCCCACCGAACGCAATGCGTTCGATCCCTTTCTTTATCAGGCTGCCGCGGAAGGCGGATTCGGGGACACCCCATCTCCGGATTCCGCGGGAGCCTGATAAAAAGGGAAGGGGGGCCGGGGGAATACGTTCCCCCGGCCTTTCCTCGTCCGCACACCAAGTCAGGATGCGTTCCGATCGGACAGGGGAGAACTGCGCATGGCGGGCGTTGTGGTGGTGACGGGATCGGGGCGCGGCATCGGGGCCGCGACGGCGCGGATGGCGGCGAAGCGGGGGCACGCGGTCTGCGTGAACTACGCGGAGCGGGCCGACCGGGCGCAGCAGGTGGTCGACGAGATCCGCGCCGGCGGCGGGCGGGCGGCGCTGGTGAAGGCCGACGTCTCGAAGGAGGCCGAGGTGGAGGCGCTGTTCGACCAGGTGGATCGGGAGCTGGGGCGGGTGACGGGGCTGGTGAACAATGCCGGCATCACCGGGGCCGCGACGCGGTTCGAGGATTATGACCTCGCCACGATGCAGCGGGTGTTGGACGTGAATGTGATCGGGACGATGCTCTGCACGCGGGCGGCGGCGAGGCGCATGTCCACGCGGCACGGCGGCCAGGGCGGGGCGATCGTGAACCTCTCCTCGGTCGCGGCGACGCTCGGCGGGGCGGGGCAGTGGGTGGCCTATGCGGCGGCGAAGGGGGCGGTGAACAGCATGACCGTCGGGCTGTCGCGGGAGCTGGCGCCGGAGGGCATCCGGGTGAACGCCATCCTGCCCGGGCTGATCGACACGGAGATCCACGCGACGGCGGGCGTGGGCGACAGGATGCAGAAGCTGCTGCCCTCTATCCCCGCCGGGCGGATTGGAACGGCGGAGGAGTGCGCGGAGGCGATCCTTTGGCTGCTGTCCGGCGAGGCGGCCTATATGACCGGGGCGCTGATCCCGATCACCGGGGGGCGTTGAGCCGCGCCGCAGCGTTCCGGCGCCCGGCGGCGGCCTCTCCTGGGGTGGCCCGCCGCGGCGCCGGGCGTCAGTGGTGGGGGGTGCCGAGCGTGAAGAGCACCATCACGCCGATCAGCGCGACGAAGCCGAGGATCGCGGGGATGGCGGGGATCAGCAGCACGCCGATGGCCAGCCGCGGATGGCCGCTGCGCTGGAGTTGGAGCGCGCCCATGAGGACCGCGAGGACCAGCGAGATCGCGAAGAGCCAGGGCGAGAGGTGCATGGGGGTTACGACGGGCACGCGCGCGAGGCTGACGGTGGCGTAGGCCACGGAGGCGGCGATCAGCACGTCGAGGCCGAAGAGGAACAGGAAGGGGGTCATCGTCGTGGTCCCGTTCCGGCGTCCTGCCGGGACCTCACGGTTATCCCACCCGCCCGTCGCGCGCGTGTCCCGCCGGGGGGACGGGCCTGTCGCGTTCGTCGCGATGGCCTTTCGCGGACCGGAATCGTTGCGGCACCGGGCGGTCTGATCAGCGTGCGCTAACGGGGCCCGAACCCCTCGGAAGACGTCATGACCACCATCTGCGCCTCGGCCCGCGGGTCCTATGCGCTGTCCGGCGGGGCGAAGAACGACGCCCGCATCCCGCCGTGCGGGATCGGCAGCCCCAACCAAGGCTTCGACGGCCGGGAAACGCCATGTCCGACGACATTTATGCAGGGGACGCGATCGGCCCTGGGGAGAGGGAGAAGGAATTCTCCCTCTCCCCAGACCCTCACCCTCATCTCTCTTTTCCAGGCTGCCGCGGAATCCAGAGACGGGCTCTCCCATCTCCGGATTCCGCGGCCGCCCGATAGAAAAAGGAGGGGGACCGGGGGAGTTCACCCCCCCGGCCTTGCTTGTTCAGGCGAGCGTCGTCAGGTCCTGGAACCAGTGCTGTGCCTGGGTGTAGCCGCGCACGTTGCGGCCGAGGATGTGCGGGTTGGTGTCGTGCACGACGAAGACGAGCAGCGCCTGGTCCACCACGCGCTCATGCACGCGGGCCATGAGGCGGTCCTGCTCGGCGATATCGAAGGACTGGGTGGCGGCGTCGATCAAGCGGTCCGTCTCGGCGTCGCGATAGTGGGACCAGTTCACGCCGGTGGGCGCGATCTGGCTCGAATGGAAGAAGCGCACGAGGGCGTAGAGCGGGTCTGACGTGACGTAGGCCACGTTGTTGGCGGTGATGCCGCGCATCGAATCATGCGCCGCGCCGTTCCGCCAGGCCGTGTAGAGGACCTCCAGCTCGACGGGCTGGAACTCGACCTCGATGCCGACCTCCTTCCAGGCCTGCTGGATGTACTCGTTCATTGGCATGGAGAGCATCTGGCCGGAGCCGCCCGTTGCGACGAGGAACTTCGTGCGCATGGGGCGGCCGGGGCCGAAGCCGGCCTCCCGCATGAGGCGACGCGCCTCGTCCGGCGCGTAGCGGAAGCGGAAGGAGGGATTGCCGAACCAGGGGGAGGAGGGGTCCACCACGCCGGTCGCGGGGCGGGCGAGGCCGCCGAGGAGGGAGACGACGTCGTCCCGGTTGATGGCGAGGTTGGCGGCCTGCCGCAGCCGCAGGTCTCGCCAGGGCGAGCCCTCCAGCAGGCTGAGGTGGTAGTTCCAGACATGGGGGGTGACGTTCTCCACCACGCGGTTCCCGGCGGCGCGGAGCTGCGGGACCATGTCGAGAGCCGGCGTCTCGATCAGGTCCATCTGGCCGGTCAGCAGGGCGTTGCTGCGGGTGACGGCATCCGGTGCGCAGATCAACACGATGCGGTCCACCTTCGGCATCCTCGCAGGATTCCAGTAGGCGGTGTTCTTCACGAGTTCGGCGCGTTCGCGCGGGACGAGGCGGGCGAGGCGGAAGGGACCGGTGCCGGAGGGCTCCATCGCGAAGCGGTCCCAGGAGCGGCCGAGCTTCTCGTATTGCGCGGGGGAGGAAACCAGGAACCAGAGGAGCTGGTAGGGGAAGAGGCTGTCCACGGCCTTGGTGGTGAGCTCCACCGTCATCGCATCCAGCTTGCGCCACGACGCGAGGGAGGGAAGGCGCGGGCGGACCTGGGCGGCCTGGCGCTGGTCGAAATGCGGGGCCTGGGGGTTCATCACCTTCTCCAGGTTCCAGATCACCGCATCCGCGTCGAAGGCGGCGCCGTCGTGGAAGGCGACGCTCTCCCGCAGCTTCAGGGTCCAGCGGCGCCGGTCGGCAGGATCAGCTTCCCAGGAGGTGGCGAGGCCGGGGACGAGCTTCCCGGGGCGGTCGGCCACGTCCATCTCCCAGGCGACGAGGGAGTCGTAGATCGTGTGGCCGGTGAACTGGTAGGCGCCGGCGCCGCGGTCGGGCTGGCCGGTGGTCTGGGGGATGTCGGCCATGGAGATACCGTATCGCAGGACGCGCTCGGCCTGGGCGGCGGCGGGCGTGGGAAGGGTCAGGCCCGCGGGCAGGCCGGCGAGGCCGGTGGCACCCAGCAGGGCGCGGCGCGAGAGGGACATGGGCGGCTCCGGAACGGGGTCCGGGCGTGTGTTGCAACGGCTGTGCCGGATGCCGTCGCGCTACCCCCGCACGTCCATCGCCGATCGCAGCCCGTCGCTGACCATGTTGAAGCAGAGGCTGGTCAGGAAGATGCAGAGCCCCGGCAGCATCGCGATGACAGGCTGGGTGTAGATGGCGGTGCGCAGCGTGTTCAGCATCAGCCCCCATTCCGGCTCCGGCGGGCGGGTGCCGAGGCCGAGGAAGGAGAGACCGGAGGCGAGGATCATCGAGACGGAGATGAGGGAGGTGGCATAGACGAAGATCGGGCCGAGCACGTTCGGCAGGACGTGGGCGCGCACGATGGTCGCCGGCCCGGCGCCGCTGGCCCTCGCCGATTCCACGTAGTCGAGGTTGCGGACGGAGGTGGTGGTGCTCTCGGCCACGCGGATGATCTGCGGGATGAAGACGAGGGTGAGCGACAGCATCGCGTTGGAGATGCCCGGGCCGAGGGCGCCGGAGATGGCGACCGCCAGCAACACGGAGGGGAAGGCGTAGAAGACGTCCGTGGTGCGCATGATCGCCATGTTCACCCAGCCCCCGGCGAAGCCCGCCAGCACGCCGAGCGACCCGCCGATGACGAAGGCGATAAGGACCGGCGTGATGCCGAGGAACCAGGAGAGGCGGCCGCCATAGAGGAGGCGGGTGAGGAGGTCGCGTCCGAGTTCGTCCGTACCCAGGGGATAGCGGCCATCCTGGAACCACACCGGCCGCAGGCGGCGGATCATGCTGGTCTGGTAGGGATCGTGGGGCGCCAGCAGCGGCGCGAAGAGGATGGCGAGCGCCATCAGGAGGAGGATGGCGCCGAAGATCAGCGTGACAGGATCGCGCGACAGGCGGCGGCCGACGCCGGCCCAGTAGCCGCGGCTGCGCGCGGGCGGTGCGGGCTGGGCGGCGGCCAGCGACGCGGCCACGTCGGTAGTGGTGCTCATGCGCGGCGGATCCGGGGGTCGAGGGCGGTCTGGATGAGGTCCACCGCCAGGTTGAGCGCCACGAAGAAGATTGCGAGCACGAGGATGGTGCCCTGGAGCACGGGCAGGTCCCGCTGGAAGATGGCGCTGTTCAGCAGGAAGCCGGTGCCGGGCCAGGAAAAGACCGTCTCCACCAGGATGGAGCCGCCCATGAGGTAGCCGAGCTGGAGACCCATCACCGCCAGCACGGCGGGGGCGGCGTTCTTCACCACGTGCAGCGCGATGCCGCCGCGGCGCAGGCCCTTGCCGCGCAGGGTGGTGACGAAGTCCTGGTTCAGTAGCTCCATCACCACGCCGCGGACGGTGCGGGTGATGATGCCCATGGGGATGACGGAGAGGGTGACGGCGGGGAGGATGAGGAACCGGATGTGCTCCCAGTCCCAGTGCCAGTCGCCCGATCCGCCGGGGCCGGCGCCCATGGCGGGAAGCCAGTTCAGGGTCACGCTGAACAGCACGACCATCACCATGCCGAGCCAGTAATGCGGCACGGAGACCCCCGCCGCCGCGAAGCCGACCGCGAGCTTGTCGAGGAAGGTGCCGCGGAAGACGGCGGCGATCGTGCCGAGCAGGGAACCCATGACGAAGCCGATCCCGGCCGCGGCGAGGGCGAGGGTGAGGGTGTTGCCGACGGCGGTGACGAGATCCGCGGTGACGGGGCGGCCGGTGGCGAGCGACCGGCCAAGGTCCCCCTGCACGACGCGGGAGAGCCAGAGGCCGAACTGCACGGGCAGCGGGCGGTCCAGGCCGTAGTCACGGCGGACCTGCTCCACGACCTCGCGCGGGGCGTCGGCGGGGACGATGGCGTTGACCGGGTCTCCCGGCGCGATCTGCACCAGCATGAAGCAGACGAGGCCGACCGCGAGGGCGATCGGCACGGCGTAGAGGACCCGGCGGAGGAGGTAGAGCAGCATCAGGCGGCGTCCGGGACGAGGATGCAGCGCGCGGAGTGGCCGGGAACGGGGCTACGGGGCTCCGGCACCTTCGGCAGGCAGGCGGGCTGGGTGTGCAGGCAGCGCGGCGCGAAGGCGCAGCCCTGGGGGACGCGTTCGAGGTTCGGCGGGGCGCCGGGAATGGTCGTCAGGCGGACGCCGCGCATCCCCTGGTGCACCGTCGCGCCGAGCAGGCCCTGGGCATAGGGGTGGAGGGGGTTGCGCAGGAGGTCGCGGACCGACCCCTCCTCGATGAACTTGCCGGCGTACATGACGGCGATGCGGTCCGCGACCTCCCCCGCCACGCCGAGGTCGTGGGTCACGAAGATCACGCCCATCCCCATCTCCTGCTGGAGGCGGCGGAGCAGGAGGAGGATCTGGATCTGCACGGTGGCGTCGAGCGCCGTGGTGGGTTCATCGGCCAGGAGGAGCTTCGGGCGGCAGGAGAGGGCGATGGCGATCATCGCGCGCTGGCGCAGCCCGCCGGAGAGCTCGTGCGGATATGCGGCGAGGCGGCGCTTGGCGGAGGGAATCTGGACGAGGTCGAGCAGTTCCAGCGCGCGGGCCTCGGCGGCGGCGCGCCCCAGGCCCTCGTGCCGCATCACCGTCTCGGTGATCTGGCGGCCGATGGTGAAGACGGGGTCCAGCGCCGTCATCGGCTCCTGGAAAATCATAGAGACGACGGAGCCGCGGATGTCGGCCATGCGGGCGTCGGGCGCGGCGACGATGTCATGTCCGCCGACCCCGATGGTGCCGGTGATCTGCGTCCGCCGCGGCGGGTTCAGGCGCATCAGGGCGCGCAGGGTGACGGACTTGCCGGAGCCGCTCTCGCCGAGGATGCAGAGGGATTCGCGCTCGGCGAGGTCGAAGGAAACGCCGTTGACGGCGTGAACCGTGGCATCGCGGGAGACGAAGCGGACGTGCAGGTCGCGCACGCGCACCAGCGGGTCCGCCACCGCGTGCGTGATGGGCGGGGACAGGGTGGCGACGTCGCTCATGCGGCGAGCCTCGGGGCGCGGCTGTGGCCGCTGTTCGGGACGACCATGAGGCAGGCGGCCTCCTGACCCGCGGGAGCGGTGTGCAGCGGCGGCACGACGGTGGAGCAGACGGGCTCCGCATGGGGGCAGCGCGTGTGGAAGCGGCAGCCGGCGGGCGGGTTGATCGGGTTCGGCGGATCGCCGGACAGCGGCGGCTCCGTCCGGCGCAGGTCCGGGTCCATGGAGGGGCGGCTGGCCAGCAGCGCGGCGGTGTAGGGATGGGCGGCGGCCGCGTAGATCGACTCCACCGGGCCGAGCTCCGCGATGCGGCCGAGATACATGACCAGCACGCGGTCGGCCATGTACTGCACCACGTTCAGGTCATGGGAGATGAAGAGGTAGGTGAGCTCGAACTGCGCCTTCAGGTCCTGCAGCAGGTTCAGCACCTGCGCCTCCACCGACTTGTCGAGGGCGGAGACGGGCTCGTCCAGCAGCACCAGGCGCGGCCGCAGCGCCAGGGCGCGGGCGATGTTGACCCGCTGGCGCTGTCCGCCGGAGAGTTCGTGCGGGTAGCGGCGCGCGAAATGGTCGGGGTTCAGGCCCACCGCGGCCAGCAGGTCCCGCGCCCGGGCCCGCGCGTCCCTGCGCGCGAGGCCGTGCACCACGGGGGCGAAGGCGATGGATTCCTCGATCGTCAGGCGCGGGTTCAGGGAGGCGTAGCTGTCCTGGAACACCATCTGGACCTGGCGGCGATACTCCTTCAGCGGCATCTCCCGGCCGCCGACGGTCTGGCCGTCGAAGATCACCTCGCCCGCGGTGGGCGCCATCAGCGCGATGATGAGGCGGGAGGTGGTGGACTTGCCGCAGCCGGATTCGCCGACGATCCCCAGCGTCTCGCCCTTGCGGACGTCGAAGCTCATGTCGTCCACGGCCTGCACCACGCCCGCGCCGCGGCCGAGGAAGCCGGACTTCAGCGGGAAGTGCTTCGTCAGCCCGCGGATGGACAGCAGCGGCTGGGCCGGCCCGCCGACATCGGGCAGCGGCGGAAGCTGGGTGATCGCGCCGTCCGACATCATGGCATTCAGCCCATCGTCACCGGGGTCAGGTCCTGGAACCAGTTGCGGGCCTGGACGAAGCCGCGCACGCGGGGAGCCATCGCCCGCGCGTTCAGGTCGTGGGCGACGAAGAGGAACATCGCCTCGTCCACGATGCGCTGATGGCCACGGGCCATGAGAGCATCCTGCGCGGCGGGGTCGAAGGTCTCGCGCAGGCCCTTGCAGACGGCGTCCAGCTCCGGGTCGTTCAGATAGCCCCAGTTCGTGCCGCGCGGGGCGATGAGGGCAGAATCCACGTGGCGGATGAGGGCGGTGAAGGGGTCCTGGGAGAAGTAGGAGTAGTTCAGCGCGTGCGCGCCGCGGCATTGCGGGTCGCGCGATCCGGCGCGCCAGGCGTTGATGACGGCGTTCCACTCCATCACCTCGAACTCGACGGTGATGCCGACCTCCCGCAGATTCTCCTGGATCGCCTCGTTCATCGGCAGGGGCTGCATCATGCCGGAGCCGGAGGAGGGAATGATGACCTTCGTCCGTGCGGGGTTGCGCGGGCCGAAGCCGGCCTCCGCCATCAGCTTGCGGGCCTCGGCCGGATCGTGGCGGATGCGGAAGCTGGGATTGCCGAACCAGGGGGAGCTCGGCGTCAGCAGCCCGACGCCGGGCTGCATCTGGCCGTCCATCATGCCCATCATGCCCTCCCGGTCCACCGCGAGGTTCGCCGCGCGGCGCACCCGCACGTCCCGCCAGATCGAGCCGGGCGTGGTGAAGTCCAGGTGCCAGACCCAGTTGTGCGGGTACTCGTTGGTGACGATGTTGAAGCGGGCGGCGCGCAGGCTGGCCGTCACGTCGGGGGCGGGGGCCTCGATCCAGTCCACCTGGTTGGCGCGCAGGGCGGCGGCGCGGGTGTTGGCCTCCGGCAGGGGCAGCAGCACCAGCCGCTCCACCTTCGGGCGGCGAGCCGGGTTCCAGTAGTCGGGGTTGCGAACGAGCACGCCGCGCTCCCGCAGGCTGAACTCCGTCATCTTGAAGGGGCCGCTGCCCGAGGGGGCGTTGAGGAAGGCGTCCCAGGAGCGCCCGACCTTCTCCCACTGCGCGGGGGAGGACATGGTGATCCAGGCGATGCCGTAGGGCAGCAGCGCGTCGGGCTCGCTCGTGCGGATCTCCAGCGTGCGGGCGTCCAGCGCGGTGGCCTTCGCCACGGTCGGGATACGGGAGCGGCCCTGGGCGGCCTGCCGCGGGTCGAATTGCGGGGCGCCGCTCTCCAGCAGCTTCTCGAAGTTCCAGACAGCGGCCCCGGCGTTGAAGGGGCTGCCGTCGTGGAACCGCACATCCTCCCGCAGGGTGAAGATCCAGCGCTTGTTGTCGGCCGGGTCCACGCGCCACTCGGTCGCGAGGCTGGGGATGAGGCGGGAGGGCGCGTCGGCCCGCGAGAGGTCCCAGGCGATGAGGCTGTCGAAGACGGTGTAGCCGATGAAGCGCTGTCCCTCGCCGCCCTGATCGGCCTGGCCGTTGGGCAGGGGCACGGCGGCCGCCGTCATGCCGATCCGCAGCGTGCCGCCGCTCCCGGCCGGCGCCTGGGCCTGAGCGAGATCCCAGGGGAGCGGCGCGGCCACCAGGCCGGCACCGGCGGAGAGGAGGGAGCGGCGATTCATCGTCAAGGGCTTCGTCCCGGGAGAGGGTCCGGGATCAGCAAGCGACATGCCACGGGATCGGCCCGCCCTGGCACCGAACTTGCGTGATTAACTTCCCGCAACCCTTCGGGACGAAACGCATGAGGATCCTTCCCAAGCGGCCGCTGCTCCAGGCGGCCGCCCTGCTCGCTTTGCTCGCGGCGCCGGCCCTGGCGCAGGAGAAGGTGCTGCGGATCGGCATGACGGCGGCCGACATCCCGCGCACGCTGGGACAACCGGACCAGGGCTTCGAGGGCAACCGCTTCACCGGCATCCCGATGTTCGACGCCCTGGTGAACTGGGACCTGTCGAGCGCCGACCGCGCCTCCGTCATCATCCCCGGCCTGGCGACCGAATGGCGGGTGGACCCGGTGGAGCCGACCAGGTGGCGCTTCACCCTGCGCCAGGGCGTGCGCTTCCACGACGGCAGTCCCTTCAACGCCGCCGCAGTGGTGTGGAATGTCCAGAAGGTGCTGGACCAGGCGGCGCCGCACTACGACGCGTCGCAGGTCGGCGTCACCGTCTCCCGCATGCCCACGCTGCGATCGGCCCGCGCGGTCTCCGACTACGAGGTGGAGCTGGTCACCAGCGAGCCGGACAGCTTCCTGCCGATCAACCTGACGAACCTCTTCATCGTCTCCCCGGCGCACTGGCAGGCGAAGCTCGCCGCCGTGCCGGCGAGCGTGACCGATCCGCGCCAGCGCGCCACCCAGGCCTGGACCGCCTTCGCGGCCGAGCCGTCCGGCACCGGCCCTTTCCGCGGCACGCGGCTGGTCCCGCGAGAGCGGTTCGAGATGGTGGCCAACCGGGACTACTGGGACCCGGCGCGCCGCCCGCGGATCGACCGCGTGGTGCTGCTGCCCATTCCCGAGGCGAACACCCGCACCGCCGCGCTGCTGGGCAACCAGGTGGACTGGATCGAGGCGCCGGCGCCGGATGCCGTGCAGCAGATCCGCTCCCGCGGCTTCACCCTGTACCAGAACGAGCAGCCGCATGTCTGGCCGTGGCAGTTCTCCTTCGCGGAGGGATCGCCCTGGCTGGACCGGCGCGTGCGCCACGCCGCCAATCTTTGCGTGAACCGGGAGGAGCTGCGCACGCTGCTGAGCGGGCTGATGGTGCCGGCCCATGGCACGGTGGAGGAAGGCCATCCCTGGTGGGGCAATCCGAGCTTCCGCATCCGCTATGACCTGGCCGAGGCGCAGCGGCTGATGCGGGAGGCCGGCTTCTCCCCGCAGCGGCGGCTGACGGTGAAGGTGCTGACCTCGGCCTCGGGTTCCGGCCAGATGCAGCCGCTGCCGATGAACGAGTTCCTGCAGGAGGCGCTGCGCGCCTGCTACTTCGACGTGCAGCTTGAGGTGGGCGAGTGGAACGCCGTCTTCACCAACTGGCGGGAGGGGGCGCGCCACGCCAATGCCCGCGGCGCCAACGCCACCAACGTCACCTTCGCCACCATGGACCCCTTCTTCGCCATGGTGCGCTTCGTCGCCACGGCCGCCCAGCCGCCGGTCTCGAACAACTGGGGCTTCTTCTCGAACCCGGAATTCGATCAGATCATCGCCACCGCGCGCACGACCTTCGAGCCGACGGCGCGCGACGCGGCGCTGGCCCGGCTGCACGCGCGCATCGTGGAGGAGGCGCCCTTCCTCTGGGTGGCGCATGATGTCGGGCCGCGTGCGATCTCCGCGCGCGTGAAGGGCGTGGTGCAGCCGCGGTCCTGGTTCATCGACATCGCGACCATGTCGATGGACTGAAGAAAGGCCGGGGGAGTGCATTCCCCCGGACCCCATCTCTTTCTTCAAGGCTGCCGCGGAATCCTGATGCGGGATCGCGGGACCTCGAAGCGCGGCGGTGCCACTCCGGTTACGCCCGCTTAACCGCCCGGGGCGACACTCCGGCCCCTGGCGGGGAAGGACCGGAGTATCCCTTGAGCGACCTTATCGAGCGGCCGGCCACCCCTGCCATGGGCCTGGGCGCGGCACCGCCCGTGACCGGGCACGTGGTCGCCGTGATCGGGCAGAACGAGAACGGGATCCTGCGGGAATCCGCATCCCGATTCATGGAGCTGCTGCGGCCGCTGGGCGTGGCAGGGCATGTGCTGGACCTCTTCAGGCCCGACTGGCCCGCGACTCTGGACGCGCTGCTGCAGGAGCGGGTGCTCTTCGCCTGGGGGCCGGCCGGGGTCGGGGCGCATCTGCCGCTGGAAGGCGGGAACCTGTGGGACGCGCTGCGGGTCCCGTTCATCTCCGTCCTGGCGGACCATCCTTGCATCATGCCGCGGAACCACCACGTGCCGGCCCTGCACGTGGCGAACGGCTACATGGTGCCGGACTGGCTGGCGGTGCAGCGGAGCCTCATCCGCGCCCCGCAGCTCTCGGGCATCCTGCCGCTGGGCGTGCTGCCGAACCCGCACCGGGACGCCATTCCCTGGCGTGACCGGCCGCACCGGATGGTTTTCGTGAAGACCGGCTCCGATCCCGAGGCGTGGCGCCGCCGCTGGGCCGATTTCCCCGCCCGCATCCGCGCCGTGCTGGAGGAGTCGAGCGAGGCCGCGCTGCACGGCTGGCCGCGCGAGGTGACCGAGGCCGTGTCGGAGGCCGCGGAGGGCCAGGGACTCTGGCTGGAGGGACGGCCGGAAGCGCTGTTCGGCCTCTGCTACGAGGTGGACACCTATGTCCGTGACGTCCGCTCCACGGCCCTGGCGCGGGCGCTGCTGCACCTGCCGGCGGTGATCCACGGGCGAGGCTGGGAGCATCTGGCCGGTCAGGCGACGCGGGCGCGCTTCCTGCCGGCGCTCGACGCCGCGCTGCTGCCGACGCTCTATGCCGAGAGCGGCTTCGTGCTGAACACCTCGCCCAACTTCACGCGCGGCATTCATGAGCGGGTGGTGAACGGCTTCGCCTCAGGGGCCTGTGTCGTGTCGGACGCGAATCCGGTGATGGAGGAGCGCTTCTCCGGCCTGCCCTCCTTCTTCGGAGTGGACGTGATGGACCCCGACCTGCCGGACCGGCTTGCGGCGCTGTTCCACGACACCACCGACCGCGGCGACGCGGTGCGACCGGCGGCCGAGCTGGCCGCGCGCGACTTCGACGCGATGGGTTTCATGCAGGGGCTGATCGGGATGGCGCACGAGATCCGCCTTCTCTCGGGCTTCGAGGCGTTCCTTGCCTGACATGCCCGGTGCCGCCCGCATCATGGAACCGGATCTCGACGCCTTCCGCGCGCTGATGACGGCACGGGGCTGGGTGCGCTTTCCGACCCAGGTCCCGGCGCCGCTGCTAGCCGACCTGCGGCACGACCTGGACGAGGCGTATCGCAAATGGCGCGCGATGCAGCTCCGCAATGGCGTGGGCGCGGGGACGGATGGCACGCTGCACCATTTGGCCGGGCGGGGGACGAGCGTGGACGCCTTCCTGGCGTCGCTGCCGCTGCACCCGGCGATCTCCGCCTTCTTCGAGGCAGATCGCTACATCCTGAACGCCTGCGGCGGCTTCCTGAACCTGCCGGCGTCCGAGACCTATGTCGGGCGGGTGCACCGGGATGTGCGCGGCTTCAGCGGCGACTATCCGATCCTGGTCAACATGCTGGTGATGCTGGACGACTTCACCGAGGAGAACGGCGCGTCCTGGATGCTCACCGGATCGCACCGTCTGCCGGAGCGTCCTTCAGACGACCTGTTTTTCGCCCATGCGGAGCGGAACACGGGGCGCGCGGGGGATGTCGTGCTGTTCGACTCGCACCTCTGGCACTGCGCGGGGGTGAACCGCACCCCGGCGCCGCGGCGGGCGCTGACGATCTCCTACAGCCGGCCTTTCGTGAAGCCGCAGATGGATTATGCCGGTCTCGCGACGCCCGAGGTGATCGAGACCTACGGCGAACCGATGCGGCAGTTGCTGGGCCTCAACGCCGGCGTTCCACGGAGCGTCGACGCCTATTACCAGCCACCGGAGCGGCGCGCCTACCGGGCGGACCAGGGATGATGGCCCTGCCCCCCGCGAAACAGCCGGCCATCCGTTCCGCGGCAGCCTGGAAAAAAGAGAAGGGGGGCTCGGGAGGAATTCTTCCCCCCCGCCTTTCTCCCCTTTGAATATCCACGGCCGCAATGTGGTGCTGCGCGCGATCGAGGAATCCGACCTCGACCCACTGCACGCCTGGGGGAATGACCCGGAGATCTGGCAGCGTCTGGGCGGGTGGCATTTCCCGACCTCCCGCCGAGACACGGCGGCCTGGGTGGCGCGGGCGTCGGACGCGGCGAACCAGCGCTTTGCCGTCACGCTGGACGGGGCGCTGGTCGGCACGGCCAATCTGGTGGAGATCGACTGGAAGAATCGCCACGCCTTCCATGGGATGATGCTCGGTTCGATCGAGGCGCGGGGGCGGGGCGTCGGCACCGACACGGTGATGGCGGTAATGCGCTATGCCTTCGATGAGTTGGGGCTGGAGCGGCTGGACGGCGCGATCATCGAAGGGCACGCGGCCTCGATCGCGCTGTATTGCCGGCGCTGCGGCTGGCAGGTGGAGGGGCGGCAGCGGCGCTGGTACTTCCGGCAGGGGCAGTGGTTCGACCGGCTCCTCGTTGGGGTGACGCGGGAGGATTATGCGGCGCTGCTGGCGGAGCGGCGGTACTGGGATTAGCCACCGAGGCAGATGAAGAGCGCGGAGCCGGCGGTGAAGGCGCAACGGATGTCGTCGGCGCGGCCTGACAGGAGCGCGTCGCCGACGCGGCGCGGGCCGTCGCCGAAGGGCCAGAGATAGTCGTCCAGCACGAGCCAGCCACCCGCGCGCAGGAGCGGGAGCCAGGAGGCGACGTCGGCGGAGACGTGCTCGTGCGCGTGGTTGCCGTCGATGTGCAGGATGGAGATCGCGCCGGTGTAGGTGGTGCGGCCGAAAGCGGGGGATTCCACCACGCGGCTCGCGCGGTAGGCAGCGGCGCCCTCCACAGAGGAAAGGCGGAGCGTGTTCACGCCGCGCCCGCCGAAGGAGAGGAGGTTGATGCGGAAGATCCGCATGGCCTCCTCGTGGTCCGCGGCGGCGCTGACAGTGTCGAGCTCCTCGACGCCCTGGCGCGTGCCCTCCGGCGTCCAGGGGTCCACGCACAGCAGGTCACCGATGCCGTGGCGCGCCGCGAGCCAGGCGAGGACGAGGGCCGACTTGCCCCACCAGGAGCCGATCTCGACCAGGTCGCCCGGCGGGGCGTGGCGGGCGATGGCGGCCAGGGCCCAGATCTTCTCGTCGTCGCACATGCCGGGGACGGCCCAGGCGGCGCGCAGCAGAGCCGCGGCGGCCTCCGCGCCCAGGGGCGGTTGTCGCGTGCCGCGGCCGAGGCGCGCATCCTCCGTCAGGAAGGCGGCGTCGCGGAGCAGGCTGCGGTAGCCGGCGACCTCGGCCGCGTAGGGCGCGACCGCCCGCAGGGCGCAGCCGGGGGCAATGCGCGGCAGGAGGTCGTGCAGGCGCTCGTGCACGACGGGGTGCGGGGTGGCGACGCGGGTGATGCCGCGGGCGCGGATGGTGGCGGAGAGCCGCGCCGGGAAGTCGGGCGCGTCGTGATAGGGCAGGTGCTCCCAATCCGGGAAGCGGCGGCGCGCGGGATCGAAGGGAAGGGAGGAGGCGCCGACGACGCGGCCGCCGCGCGCCTCGGCCTCCGCGGCGAGGGTGCGGGCGGCGGCCATGCCGGCCGGGAAAACGAGGGTGACGTCCGGGGATGCGGACATGGCGGGGCATTCCGTGGGGCGGGGCGCGCCCGCGGGTCGCCGGAGCTTGCGCCGCCGCCGCTTAACCACCCGCTAAGGCCCGCCGGGCAAGGATGGGCATCTCGGCCGGGGCACCCGGCGGCGCGGAGAACGACACCATGCCCGATGGCTTCTGGCCGCCCCAGCGTCCGCCGATCCCCGTGGCCCGTCCCCTCCTGCCGCGGGCCGAGGCGCTGCTGCCCTATCTGCAGGAGATGGATGCGGCGCGCTGCTACTCCAATTTCGGGCCGCTCTCCCGGCGGCTGGAGCGCCGGTTGGCGGAGCAATACGGCATCGCCGCGGGCAGCGTCGTCACCGTCGCCAATGCGACGCTCGGCCTGACGCTGGCGTTGCAGGCGCAGCGGCCGCGGCCGGGATCGCTCTGCCTCATGCCGGCCTGGACCTTCGCGGCCTCGGCCCATGCGGCGGTGCTGGTGGGGCTGCGGCCGCACTTCCTCGATGTCGGGGAGGACGGGGCGCTGACGCCCGGGGCGGTGGAGCGGGCGCTCGCGTCCCTGCCGCCGGGCCGTGTCGGCGCGGTGATGGCCGTCGCCCCTTTCGGCCGGCCGCTGGAGGCGGCGGCCTGGGACGCGCTGGCCGCGCGCACCGGTCTGCCGATGGTGCTGGACGCCGCGGCGGGGTTCGACGGACTGGTGCCGGGCCGCGTGCCGGCCGTGGTGTCGCTGCACGCGACGAAGATCCTCGGTGCGGGGGAGGGCGGCTTCGTCGTCTCCTCCGATCCCGCGGTCCTGCGGGAGGTGGAGCGGCGCTCCAATTTCGGCTTCGCCGGCGGGCGGAACGCGCGGGTCACCGCCATGAACGCGAAGATGAGCGAGTACGCCGCGGCCGTCGCCCTGGCCGGGCTGGACGCCTGGCCGGACACGCGGGCGCGCCTGGCCGGCGCTGCCGCCGCCTACCGGCGGGCCCTGCGCGGCGTGCCCGGCGCCGCGTTGCAGGAAGGCTTCGGGACGCGCTGGCTCTCCGCCACCGCCGTGGTGTCGCTGCGCGGCGCGCCGCCCCTGGATGCGCTGGAGGAGGCCCTCGCGGCAGAGGGGATCGCCACCCGCCGCTGGTGGCCGCGCGGCCTGCACGAGGAGGAGGCCTTCTCAGGCTTCGGGCACGAGGCCCTGCCCGTCACGGCGCGGCTCTCCGCCACCACCCTCGGCCTGCCCTTCTTCACCGACATGAACCTGGCCGAGGTCGAGCGCGTCGGCACCGCGCTGAGGCGTGCCCTGGGCGCGCACGCGCCCTTCGCCCTGTCCGCCTGAACCGCGAGCCCCAGGAGACCGGATGGCATCCATGACCGACGCCGGCACCCTCTCCCTCCAGGAGGAGGGGGAGCGGCTGAACACGATCTCCGGCGTCTATGCCGACTTCGCCTTCGACCGGCTGATGCGCGGCTACATGCTGCGGACCTTCCGGCCCCACCTGCCGCGCCTGCCCGGCGGCGCGCGGGCGCTGGAGATGGGATGCCACCACGGCGAGTTCTCCGCCCTTATCGCCCCCTATTTCAGCCAGCTCGAGATCGTGGATGCGGCGGAGCGCTTCCTGGCCATGACGCGGGAACGACTGGGCGGTCGCGCCGTGTTCCACCGGTCGCTGTTCGAGAGCTTCACGCCGTCCGGGCGGTTCGACTCGATCTTTCTCTGCCACGTGCTGGAACACCTGATCGACCCGGTGCTGGTGCTGTCCCGCGCACGGTCCTGGCTGCGGCCGGGCGGGCGGTTGCTGATCGCGGTGCCGAACGGCATGGCGCCGTCGCGCCAGATCGCCGTGGAGATGGGGGTCGTCCCCTCCCTCTGCGCCTTCACCGAGGCCGACATCCGGGAGGGGCACCGGCGCGTCTACCTGCCCGACACGCTGGCGGCCGACGTGCGCGCCGCCGGGCTGCGGATCGTCGAGCGCGGCGGCATCCTCTTCAAGGCGCTCGCGAACTTCCAGATGGACGGGCTGCTGGCGAACGGCCTCGCCTCCAAGGCTTATCTCGACGGCTGCTACGAGCTGGGGGCGCGGTATCCCGACCTCTGCGCCTCCCTCTACGTGGTGGCGGAAGATTCCGACGCGGCGAGGCCGGCATGAGCACGGCCTCCGACGCGCGCCTGCACGGGGCACGCATGTCGGTCCCCGCCACCATGGAGAGCCGCCGTCCGGCGGCGCGCCCGATCGGGGGCTTCTTCCCGCTCGACCTCGGACCTGCGGCCGGCCCGGGCGTCCCGGTCGCCGCGCGCTGGTTCGAGGGCAGCACCTGCCGCGGCTACGCGAACGCACGCAGCGCGCTCGGCCTGGGATTGCTCTCCGGCCGGGACACGATCCGCACCCTGTGGATGCCGGGCTTCCTCTGCGCCGCCATGGGCCGGGTCGCGGAATCGGCGCTCCGCCGCCGGACGGTGGAGACGGTGGCGCGCTACCCGCTGGCCGCATCCGGGTCGCTCTCCCCCGATCCGGCCTTCCTGGACGCGAAGCTGCGGGAGGGCGATGCGGTCCTGGCGGTCGACTATTTCGGCCAGCCCCCGGCACCGGAATTCCGGGAACTGGTCGCGCGGCGGCGGGACGTGCTGTGGATCGAGGATCGCGCCGGCGCGCTCTGGCCCGGGGACCCCTGGGGGGACGCGCTGCTCTACAGCCCGCGCAAGCTGCTCGGCGTGCCGGATGGGGGCTACCTCGTCCTGCCGCCGGCCAGCCGGTTCGGGGCCCCCGATCCCGGCCCGCCGCCCGGGACGGGCGCCATCGCGCCGCTTCTCCCGGCCCTGCTGCGCTTCGAGGACCCGGAGGAGGCGGACAACGACACCTGGTTCGCCTTCCACCGCGCGCGCGAGGCCGGGGAGACGCTGGAGGCACGCGGGCCGAGCCACCTGACGGATGTGCTGCTGCGCCGGCTGGACCTGTCCGCCATGGCCGTGCGGCGGGTGGCGAACCGGTCGGTGCTGCTGCGGCGCCTGCCGCCGGCGCTGCGGGACGGAGTCTGCGGGCCGACGCCGCACGTCTCGGACTGGGTGCCGCAGGGCGTGCCCGTGCTGGTGCCCGATGCGGACGCCGTGGCGCGGCGCATGGCGGCGGAGCGTGTCTTCTGCCCGGTGATCTGGCCGGACATGGACGATCCTGGGCCCTGCGCGCGGAGTGCGGGCCTCGCCGGGCGGGTGCTGCTGCTGCCCTGCGACCATCGCTACGGCACGGCTGATATGGAGCGGGTGGCCGGGGCGCTGCTGCGGGCGCTGTGAGGGGGCCGGTCGGGCGCCCGTCGCGGCCCTGGGGGAGAGAATTCCTTCTCTCCCCCGGAGCCGCCGGCCGAACGTTTCCGGCCCATCCCCGGCCGGCATGACGCCGATTCATCCTTACGCCTCGGCCGCCTATGCAACGACGCTGCGCCACGTCGGGCGGCCTGTGTGGATCGACGCCTGGGGCACGCACGTCCTGCTGCGGGACGTCCCAGGGTCACCCGGGATGGTGGACGCGGCGGGCCTTTACCCGCTCTGTGCGATGCGACCGGACGCGGACCTTGCAGGTGGATTGCAGGCGCTGCGAGAGCTCTGGGCCGTGAGTGTCGTGCTGGTGGCCGATCCGCTCGCCGGCCCCGATGCGCAGACGCTGGCCGCGCAGTTCCCGCTCTGCCGGGCGTTCAAGACGCATCAATTGGTGAACCGGGCGGCGCCCGTCGTCTTCTCCGCCCACCACCGGGAGCGCGTGCGGCGCGGCGGGCGGCGGGCGCGGGTCGAGCAGGTCGTGTTGCGCGAACCGCGCTGGCGGGCGGCCTGGGAGGTTCTCTACGCCGGGCTGGTGGCACGGCATGGAATCACGGGGGCCGCGGCCTTTCCGCCCGCCGCGTTCGCGGCACTGGCCGGCCTGCCGGAGGGAGCGTTGCGGAGCTTCGCGGCGCTCTCGCCGGATGGCGAGGTGCTGGCCATGCAGCTCTGGGTGCGGCACGGGGACGCGGCCTACAGCCACCTGACCGCGACGAGCGAGGCCGGATACCGGGCGCTGGCGACCTATGCCCTCTACGCCGCGGCGATCGAGGACCTGTCCGACGCGCGGGTGCTCGATCTCGGGGGCGGTGCCGGACATGCGGACGATGCCGAGGACGGGCTGACCCGCTTCAAGGGCGGTTTCGCCAACGCGGCGGTGACTGCGCATCTCTGCGGCGCGGTGCTGGATCCCGCGTCCTATGCGCGCCTGGGCGGCCACGCGGAGACAGGGTTCTTTCCCGCCTATCGCGACCCTGCGCGGGGACGGGCCATACCTGCCCCGGCCTGACGCGGCCCCGTCATTGTTTCGATGCTTGCGAGCGCCGGTCCCGTCGTCGGAAGCTTCCGCCAGACAGGGAGCGGGAGAACGGACATGACCGGGTTGCTGACCGAGGAGGAGATCGCGCGCCTCACCCCCTCCGAGATGCTGCCGCACCGGACACCGATCCCGACGCAGGTCGTCGCGTCCGACGAGTACTACCCCGACCCGCAGAACGAGAAGCAGCGCGAGGTCGAGGCGCGGCTGCTCGGCATGGCGGACGATCTCGGTCGCAAGCAGGGCCTGGACCGCCGCCGCTTCTTCCAGTCCGCCGCGGGGATGGCGGCGTCGTTCCTCGCGATGAACCAGGTCTACGGCCCGGTCTTCGAGGCCAGCGCGGCCGAGGCCACGACGCCCGAGATGGCGAACGAGCGCGCGCGGAGCCTGTCCGGCCAGTTCATCATGGATATGCACACGCATTTCCTGCGCGACGACACGCGCCTCACCAACTTCGTCGCCATGCGCAACGCCGTCGGCCGCGCCGGCTGGAACGCCGACCTCTCGGGCCGGGAGCAGACGATCGAGGATCTGAAGTTCGACAACTACGTGAAGGAGATGTTCCTCGACAGCGATACCAAGATCGCCCTCATCTCCTCCGCACCCTCCGACATCCCGCAGGACTGGTTCCTGACGAACGAGCAGATGGCGGCGGCGCGGGAGCGGGTGAACGCCCAGGCCGGGACGAAGCGCCTCTATGCCCACGCGATCTTCACGCCGGGCTCGCCCGGCTGGCTGGATGATCTGGACCGCGCCCTGGCGCTGAACCCGGATTCCGTGAAGGGCTACACGATCGGCGACAACACCCACAAGGAGACGGCGCAGCATCCCTGGCGCATGGATGACGAGCGGGTGGCCTATCGCGGTTACGAGAAGATGGTCGCCGCCGGCATCCGCAACGTCTGCGTCCACAAGGGCCTCTTCCCGCCCGCCATGGAGACGCGCTTCCCGCGGCTGCGGGACTACGCGGCGGTGGACGACGTCGCCCAGGCCGCGAAGGATTGGCCGCAGCTGAACTTCGTCATCTACCACGCCGGTTACCGCCATGTCGGCGGCGACCCCGCCGTGGCTCTGGCGGAGTTCGAGCGCACCGGCCGTATCGCCTGGACGAGCGACCTGGCCGATATCCCGGAGAAGCATGGCGTCAGCAACGTTTACGCCGACGTGGGTCAGCTCTTCGCCGTGACGCTGATCGCCCAGCCCCGCGTCTGCGCGGCGCTGATGGGCATGCTGGTGAAGGGCATGGGCGCCGATCACGTGGTCTGGGGCACGGACGCCGTCTGGACCGGATCGCCCCAGTGGCAGATCGAGGGCCTGCGCCGGCTGGAAATCCCCGAGGACATGCAGCGGCGCCACGGCTACGCCCCGCTGGGCGCCGCGGACGGCCCGGTGAAGCGCGCGATTTTCGGGGACAACAACGCCCGTCTCTACAATCTGACGCCGGAACGTCGCGGGGCGCTGCGGACGGACGGCTTCGCGCAGTTGAAGGAGCGGTACGAGCGGGAAGGGCCGGCGCCGAGTAACCTGCGCTACGGCTACGTTGCCGATCCGGCGGGGGTGGAGCCCTCAGTGTTTGCCTGAGGCAAGGCCGGGGGGAGGTATCCCCCCGGACCCCCTTCTATTTCTATCAGGCTGCCGCGGAACGGACCGGAGCTGTTCCGCGGGTGGTCTCTAGAGGCGTTCCGCCACGAACCGCCCGGCCTGCATCACGGCCAGCAGGCGCGCCGGGTCCGTCAGCACCGACAGGTCGCGCAGCGGGTCGCCCTCTACCACGATCAGATCGGCATGGGCGCCGGGCGCGACGCAGCCGATCTTCCCCTCCATCCGCAGCAGCCGCGCCGCCTCTCCCAGCGCGGAGGCGATGATCTCCTGCGCCGGCAGCACCTCGCCACGGATGGTGAACTCGCGGGATTGGTGGCGGTGCATGGCGCCCAGTAGGTCCGTGCCGAAGGCGACCCGCACGCCCGCCTCCCGCATCACCTCCAGCGAGTGCAGCCCGGCCAGGCGCACGTCGTCGATCTTCGCGACGCTATCGGGCGGAAGGCCGAGCGAGCCGCCTTCCTCCTTCAAGGCCTCATATGTCACCAGGGTCGGCACGCAGACCGCGCCGCGCTCCGCTGCGAAGCGGGCCGTGTCCGGCTGGATGAGGTTGCAATGCTCCAGGCTGTGGACGCCGCACTCCACCGCGCGGCGGATGGCCGAGTCCGTGTAGAGATGGGCGCTGACATAGGTGCCTGCGTTGGTCGCCTCCTCCACCGCCGCCGCCAGCTCCTCCCGCGCGAAGCCGAGGAAGGCGATGGGATCGGTGGGGGAGGCCACGCCGCCATTCGCCATCACCTTGATGAAGTCGGCGCCCTCCTTGATCTCCTCGCGGCAGGCACGGCGGACCTCCGGCACCCCGTCCGCGATGCGGCCGAGTGCGCCGAGGCGACGGGTGTAGTACTCGGTGGGACGGCGGTCGTAGCGGCCGCGCAGGTCGGTGTGCCCGCCGGTCTGGGACAGCGCCTTGCCGGAGATCACCAGGCGCGGGCCGGTGATGGCGCCTTCCTCCTGCGCGACCTTCAGGCCCCAGTCGGCACCGCCGACGTCACGGACCGTGGTGAAGCCGCGCAGCAGCATGTCCCGCATGATCCCGCCCGCGCGGGCGGCGACGAGGCTGTCCGGCAGTAGCGCGTTGCGCGCCAGGTCCGGCAGCGCCGCGACGACATGGACGTGGCAGTCGATCAAGCCGGGCATGAGGGTCCGGCCGCGCAGGTCCACCACGCGCGCGCCGGACGCGGTAATCGGGCGGTCCGACACCTCTCGGATCGTGCCGTCCTCGACGAGGACGTGGACGCCTTCCCGCGGGCGATCGGAGAGGCCGTCCACGAGAGCGGCGTTCTGGAAGAGGATCATGCGCGCGCGGCCTCCGCATAGGGCAGGACGAGAAGGGCGCCGAAGAGGCGGGCGGTCTCCATCCCGGACTCCGGATAGGCGCCGGGGCGGTCCAGGATGTTCAGCGTGCCCAGCGTGCGGCCGAAGGCCACGACGGGGATGTTGATGCAGGAGCCGAGCCCGAGACTCTCGATGAGGGCGGAATCCGGGAAGGCCCAGCGGATGCCCTCGGCGTCGTTACACATCCAGGGGCGCTGGCCCTGCAGGACATGGGCGCCCCAGGGGGTCGGGCCCATGCGCTTGCGGCCCTGCAGCGGGTAGGCCTCCGGGTCGCTGGTCCAGATGCGCTCCACCTCCGTGCCGTCGGGCGTCGTGATGAGAAGGGTGAAGAGCCGGTGGCCGAGCAGGGCGCCGAGCGAGTCCTGCACGGCCTGGTAGAGGGTCGGCGGACCGGCAGGATCGGACAGGGCGGTGGCGCAGCGCGCCAGATGGTCTTCGAGGGTCATGGCGCCGTCCGGGGGGCTTTCTGGTTGCGTTCGGGAAGGAAGCCCTCCGGCCGCAGCCGCAGCAGGAGGATGAGCAGCAGGCCGACGAGGATCTCCCTCAGCGATGCGGCGCGCACGGGGGTGAGGCCGGGGAGGGCGCCCGCGACGAAGCGCAGCCCCTCCACCATCGCGATCAGGGCGTAGGCGCCGAGCGTGCCGCCGGACACGCGGGCGCGGCCGCCCGCCGTGACGGCGAGGAAGGCGTAGACGGTGACGAGGAGCTGGAAGGTCTCCGGCGAGACGTAGCTCGTGTACTGGCCGTAGAAGGCCCCCGCGAGCGAGGCGATGGCGGCGGAGATCGCGAAGGCCTGGAGCTTCAGCCGCGTCACGGTCTTGCCGGCGACGGCGGCGACCACCTGGTCCTCCCGCACCGCGCGCACGGCGCGGCCCCAGGGGGAGGCGGCGAGGCGCCGCACCAGCCAGCCGGAGGCGAGCACCAGCACGGTGACGAGGCCGAGCATGGCGAGGTGGAATCCCGGGCCCCAGTCCCGCGGGAAAGGGGAGGGAACGCCCGCGATGCCGTCCGTGCCGCCGGTGGCCCAGATCTCGTTGGAGAGGACCAGCCGCAGGGTCTCCGCGAAGCCGAGGGCGACGATCGCGAGGTAGTCGTCCCGCAGGCGCAGCGTCGCCGCCGTGACCAGCGCGCCCGCCAGGGCGCCGAGCGGCAGGGCCGCGGCAAGCGCGAGCGCCGGCGGCCAGCCGCCCCACTTGCCCAGCATGGCGCCCGTGTAGCCGCCGATCGCGAAGAAGCCGGCAAGGCCGAGATTCGGCAACCCCGCCAAGCCCCAGGACACGACGAGGCTCTGCGCGAGCAGCGCGTAGCAGCCGCAGATGACGAGGATGAAGACGAGGTAGTCGGTCATGCGGCCCGCAGGGCGCGCCCCGCCAGCAGCCCGCCGGGCCGCAGCGTGAGCACGAGGAGGATGGCCAGGAACCCCACCGCCTGCCGGTAGGCGGGGGAGAGGAAGGCGGAGGTCATCTCCTCCGCGATGCCGAGGAGGATGGCGCCGACGACGGCGCCGGGGAGGGAGCCGAGGCCGCCGAGGACAGCAGCGGCGAAGACCGGCAGCAGCAGCCGCGTTCCCGCCAGCGGGTCCAGCAGCGTGTCGGAGGCCGCCAGGGTCCCGCCCACCCCGGCAAAGGCGCCGCCGACGAAGACCGCCAGCGCCGCGATCCGGCCGGGCTCCACGCCGCGCAGCCGGGCGAGTTCGGGGTTGTCCGCCACGGCCCGCATGGCGCGGCCGAGGCGTGTCAGACGCAGGATCGCGAGGGCCACCAGCATCAGCCCGAGCGCGAGGCCGAGCGCCTGCAACTGTCCCGGCCCGACCCGCACGGGGCCGACCACCATGTCCCGCACGAAGGGCAGGTCGAAGCCCTGCGGGTCATTTCCCCAGACGAAGCGCGCGACGTTCTCCAGCACGATGCCCGCGGCCAGCGACGCGATGGCCATGCGGAGTGGGCCACCGCCCGCCGCCCCGCGCACCGCGCCCCATTCCACCGCCACCGCCACGATTCCGCCCGCCAGGAACGCGGCGACAAGGGATGGTGCCAGCGGCAGGCCAAGCGACGTGTTCACCCCCCAGGCGGCGTAGGCTCCGAGCGTCGCGAAGCCGCCGATGGCGAAGTTCGTGTAGCGCAGCACCGCGAAGATCGCGCTGAACCCGACCGCCGGCAGCGCCAGCAGCGTGCCGGACACAACGCCGTTCAGCAGCGCCTGGAGCAAGTCAGGCGATCTCCAGCAAGGTGATGCGGCCGGACTTCACCTGCTCGTAGCGGAACTTCACGTCGGTGATGTCGCCGATGTCCGTGAAGTCGCAGGGGCCGGAGGCGCCGTCGTAGTCGATCTTCGTGCCGGCCGCGAGCAGCGGCAGCCCCTCCACCGCCGAGGAGACGGCGGTGCCGCCGCCCTGGCTGATGCGGCGGACGTTGTCCTTCACCGCCGTGCCCGTGAAATCGTTCGCCGCGGCCATGGCGAGCAGCACAAGGTTCACGTGGTCATAGGTCTGGCAGGCGTAGGTGTCCGGCACGGCCTGTCCCGTCGCGGCGACGACGCGGGCGAAGGCGGGCGAACCCTCGGCGGGGGAGGGGGAGAGGGCGTAGACGCCCTCCACGATCTCGGCCGGCAGGCTCTCGATCAGGCGCTGGTTGATCGCGTAGCCATAGCCGACGATCGGCTTGCTGAAGCTCGCGCGGGCGAGGTCGCGCAGGAGGATGGCGGTGTCGGGCGTGTAGCCGGCGGCGACGATCGCGTCGGGGCGGTAGCGGAGCGCCTGGTCCACCTCGGAGCGGAGCGTCGGCTTCTTGTCGTCGTAGATCAGCAGCTCCGCGACGGCGCCGCCGCGCTCCAGCGCCGCCTTCATGGAGGCGAACTGGCTCTGCGTGAAGGGCGTCTGCGGCGACATGACGAAGACGCGCTTCGCGTTCAGCCGCAGCAGGTATTCCCCGAACTTGCGGCCCTGCAGCAGCGTGTTCGGCTGCGTGCGGATGAGGTAGCCCTGGTGCGGCAGCTGCGTGATGCTGTCGGCGCCGGAGACGGTGCAGAGCATCGTCCGGCTTTCCCAGCAGAGCGGCGCGACGGCAGTGGTGACCGAGGACGCCCAGGTGCCCATGATGGCGGCGACGCGGTCCACGTCGATCAGCTTGCGGGCGGCGCGGACCGCGGCCTCGGGGTTCGTCTGGTCGTCCTCCACCACCACCTCGACCCGGCGGCCGAGCACGCCGCCGGCGGCGTTCACGGCGTCCGCCACGCCGCGCACGGCGCTCGCCTGGTGTGGGCCGTAGGGGCCGCCGGCGCCGGACAGCGGCACCAGCAGGCCGAGCTTGATCGGCGCGTTCTGCGCCGCCGCGCGGCGCGCGATCAGGGGAAGCATCGCCGTGCCGATGAGGCCGGCCCGCCGGGTGATCGTCATGCGGCTTGTCCTTCCGTGCTGGGATGTGCCCTTCCGCCGAGGAAGAGGCGGCGAATCTCCGGATCGCCCGCGACCTCGGCCGCCGGGCCGTCGCGCACCACGCGCCCGTCCACCATCACGGCGGCGCGGTCGGAGGCGGCGAGTGCCTCGGTCGCGTTCTGCTCCACCATCAGGATCGCGAGGCCGGCGCGCGCGAGGCGCTGGATGAGGGCCAGCAGCTCCGCGGCCGCCTGGGGCGACAGCCCGGCCGTCGGCTCGTCCAGCAGCAGCGCGCGCGGCCGCGCCATCAGCGCCGAGGCCATCGCCAGCACCTGCCGCTGCCCGCCGGAGAGCGACCCGGCCGCGGTGCGGCGGCGCGCGCGCAGGGCGGGGAAGTTGGCATAGGCTTCGTCCAGCGCCGCGCGGCCCGCGGCGTAGCCGCCCGTGAGCCCCGTGGCGTAGCCGCCCATCAGCAGGTTCTCCTCCACGCTGAGGGCGGCGAAGATGTTCCGCTCCTGCGGCACGAAGACGAGACCGGCGGTCAGCGCGGCGCGGGGTGGCAGGCCCGAGAGGTCGCGGCCCTCCAGCATCACGATGCCCTGGCGCGGCCGCAGCAGCCCGGCGACAAGCTTCAGCGCCGTGCTCTTGCCCGCGCCGTTCGGGCCGATGACGCAGGTCAGTTCTCCCGCCGCCGCGGACAGGGTCACGCCCCGCACCACCTCATCCGCCGCGGCGTAGCCGCCGACGATTCCGGTGGCGACGAGCCCGCTCACCGCCGCGTCCCGAGATAGGCGTCCTGCACGTCCGGGTTCTCCCGCACGGCATCGAACGTGCCCTCAGCCAGATGCCGGCCAAGGGCCATGACGATGACATGGGCGCAGACGCGGGAGACGAGGGCCATGTCGTGCTCCACCAGCAGGATCGTCGTGCCCTCCGCCGCGACGGCCATCAGGTGATCGCCGATCGTCTCCGCGAGGGTCGGGTTCACGCCGGCCGCCGGCTCATCCAGCAGCATCAGGCGCGGGGAGGCCATCAGCGCCCGCCCGATTTCCAGCAGCTTCCGCTGCCCGCCGGACAGCGCGCCCACCCGGTTGTCGATCACGCGGGACAGGCCGAGGCGCGCGGCGACCGTCAGCGCCTTCTCTGCCAGCTCCGCCTCCCGCGCCCGCCCGCCGCCGACCAGGGCCGGCCACAGACGTTCCCCGGCCTGGTCGGGGCCATAGAGCATCAGGTGCTCGAACACCGTCATCGCCGGCAGGCCGCGTGCGAGCTGGAAGGACCGCACCATCCCCCGCGCCGCCAGCCGGTGCGGCGGCAAGCCCGTCACCTCCTGCCCGAACAGCCGCACGCGCCCCGCATCCGGCCGCGCCAGGCCCGTCACCGCGTTGAACAGCGTCGTCTTGCCCGCGCCGTTCGGCCCGATCAGGCCGGTGACGATCCCCGGCGGCACGCGCAGCGACACGCCGTCCAGCGCCGCGACGCCGCCATAGGCGAGCCGCATCCCCTCGACCTCGAGCGCCGTGCGCTCATCCCGTTGCACCGCCAGCACAGGTGAAGGCTAGGCGCGACCCCGCAGGCCGGCAACCTGGGGGTGTTGTGCGATTGGCCTAGGGGAAGGCTCTGCCTTCCCCTGGAACCCCATTCGCCAGGAAGCTGATGTTCCTGGACCTCCATCCTGTAAGAGCGCCCTGGTCTGGCCCCCAGCCAAGGGCATTTCAACAGATGCGGGGGGGCCGGGGCCCCTTAGGGCCCCGGCGGAGGGGCCTGGGGAGGCAGAGCCTCCCCGGAGTCACCAGCGCGACGCCTCACGGCACCGGGTGCGTGTCGTCCGGCCGCTGCGGCGGCAGCTTGATGGCCAGGGCGCGGAAGCGGCCGGTGGTGGCGCGCGATCCCGCGTGGTGGGTGCCGCGGGGGATGATGACGAGGTCGCCGCGCTGGACCTGCACCTCCCGATCCCCCAGCCAGAAGGAGCCGGCACCGTCGAGGATGAGCTGGATCTCGTCGGCGTCGGCGTGGAAGTGCTTCAGCACGTTGCCGCTCTGCACGGCGATGGTCCCGTGCGGGGAGGAGACGAGGAGGCGCGAGCGGAGGTCGGTGTTGTTGACCAGGGGACCGATCTCCTCGTCCGTCATGGTCATCACGTTGACGATGCGCGGCGTCAGGGGCTGTGGCGCGGGCTGGGCGTCGGCGGGCGGGACGAGGCGTGCGGCGAAGAGCCCGGCGGCGAAGGCGACGGCGAGGCCGCCGCAGAGGACGGGAAGGCGCATGACGGGGTTCCCCGGACGTTTGTTGCACCACCATCGCAGCACCCGGCGCCGCGCCGGCGCAAGGGCTCAGCCGAGCGGATCGGGTTCCACGCCCAGCCGCGCCGCCCAGTCGCGGAGGGAGGCGGCGGCCGTCGGGGAGAGGGGAACGCCCTCCGCCTCGGCGCGGGCGATGAGGCGGGCGGCCTTCTCGCCCGGCAGGCGGACGGGCTGGGCGGGATCGACCGGCGCGTTGGCGCGGCAGGCATCCGTGAGGAAGTCCATCTGCGCGAGGAAGGCATCGCGCCCCGCGAAGGCGGCGGGATCGAGGAGCTGAAGGAAGACGTTGGCGCCCCAGCGCGTCGGCTGCTCCAGCCGGCCATGGCCCGCGAGGCCGCCGGTCAGCGCCTCCACCATCAGGGCGAGACCGAAGCCCTTGTGGCCCGCCTCCATCCCGCCGAGCAGGAGGAGGCTGCCGCCTTTCCCCTCCACGACGTTCGGATCGGTGGTGGCGCGGCCCTCCGAGTCCATCACCCAGGGATGGTCGAATCGCGCGCCGGCCGCCTTCTTCTCCCGCACGTTGGAGAGGCTGGTGATGGAGGCGGAGATGTCCACCAGCACCGGTGAGGCCGTGGTGGGGAAGCCGATCGCGAAGGGATTGGGGCTGAACAGCCCCTCCTTGCCACCGAACGGCGCCACGATCTTCGTGTGCGGGCCGGAGGAGGCGAGGATGGCGAGGTAGCCGCGATCCGTGGCTTCCTTCGTGAGCGCCGCGAGGCAGCCGATGTGATGGCTGCGGCGGATGACCGTGGTGACGACGCCGTGCTGCGACAACCGCTCGAAGCCCGTTCGCAGCGCGCGCTCCACCAGCCAGGGGCCGGGGCGGTACCCGCCGTCCCAGACGAGGGTGGCGCCGGTGTCGCGCAGCACCTCCGGCTCCCCGGCGCCCTCCATCAGTCCGCGTTGAACCTGATCGAGATAGGCGCCGACCTGCGCGAGGCCGTGGGTGTAGCGCCCCATCATGTCCGTCAGGACGAGGAGGCGCGCGGTGGTGCGCGCCTTCTCCCCGTCCAGCCCGGCGGCGGCGAAGAGGCGTTCGGCGAGGCGCGTCAGCGCCGCGTGGGAATGGCGAGGGGCTTCGGTGGTCATGCTGCGTCGGCGCGGTCAGGGACCGGCGGAAATCCCCCGCCGGCCCGTGGGCGGCCCTACTCCGCCCGGATGTTGTTGTCGCGGATAAGGCGGCTGTAGGTCTCGGTCTCCCGTGTCAGCCAGGTGCGGAAGGGCTCCGGGCCCTCGGTGCGCGGCTCGGCGCCGAGCTCCGCCAGACGCGCGGCGATGGCGGGAATGGCGGCGATGCGGCGCAGCTCCTCGTGCAGCCGCTGGATCATCGGGCGCGGCGTGTTGCCCTGGACCATCACGCCCTGCCAGGTGCCCGCATCCTCGGCCGGCCAGCCGAGCTCGCGGAAGGTGGGCACGTTCGGCAAGGTCGAGAGGCGGTGCGCGCCGGTGACGGCGATCGCGCGCATCTGGTTGTTCACGGCATAGGGCTGCGCCTGCGTCGCGCCGGCGATCGTCAGGTCCGCTTCCCCCGACACCACCGCCACCAGGGCGGGCGCGCCGCCGCGATAGGGGACGTGCGTCATCTCCTTCCCGAAGAACTCCGCGAGCTGGATCAACGTCAGGTGGGATGCAGTGCCGACGCCGGAGTTGCCGGCGTTCAGCGGCGCGCGCGCGGCCTTGACGTGGGCGGCGAGCCCGGCCGCGTCCTGCACCGGCAGCCGGTTCGCCACGCCGAGGATGTAGGGCGCGTAGATGAACATCGTCACGGGCGCCAGGTCCCGCGTGTTGTCGAAGGGCAGGCGCGGGAAAAGGCCGGGGTTGGTGGCGATGGTCGTCACGTCCATCAGCAGCAGGTTGTGGCCGTCCGGCGGGCTCTTGGCCACGAAGTCCGCACCGATGTTGCCGCCCGCGCCCGCGCGGTTCTCCACGATCACGTTCTGGCCGAGCGCGCGCCCCAGTTCCGGCGCGATGAGGCGGGCGAGGATGTCGCTGGTGCCGCCCGGCGCGTTCGGCACGATGATCCGCACCACATGGTCGAAGGTCTGGGCACGCAGGGCCGGCGCCGCGAGCGCCGGAAGCAGCGGCGCGGCCATGCCGGCGCGCAGAAGGGTGCGGCGGTCCATCGTGTCCATCCTCCATCGTGGCCGCTGCGCCGGTCGTTGCGCGGGCCTTGCCGCCCTTCTAGCCCCTGGCCGCGGCGGGCGTCCAACCTCCTCGGCCGGTTGCGGCGCGGTCGCGAGGATCGGATGATCCCCGCGTGAGCAGCACCGACCCCGCGCGGACCCTTGATCATCCGGAAGGCACCGCCTCGCCCGCGGCGCTGACCGAGGAACTGGCAGCGCGCCTCGCCCGCATCGCGCTGGGGCATGTGGAGCAGGAATATCCGCACAAGCCCGGCCATGTGATGGCCACTCCGGAGGATGCGCGCACACCCGCCGCGCTGCATCCCGTCTTCCACGGCAGCTACGACTGGCATTCCTGCGTACACGGCTACTGGATGCTCGCGCGCGTGCTGCGCCGCTTCCCCGGCATGGAGCCGGCGGCCGCGATCCGCGCGCTGTTCGACCGCCGGCTGACGCCGGAGAAGGTCGCGGGCGAGTGCGCCACGCTCTCCTGCCCGGGGATGCGCGGCTTCGAGCGCCCCTATGGCTGGGGCTGGCTGCTGAAGCTCTCGGCGGAGCTGTCGCATCACGCCGATCAGCCCTGGGGCGCGGCGCTGGCGCCGATGGCCGCGATCTTCGTGGGGCGCTTCCGGGACTTCCTGCCGGTCGCGACCTATCCCGTGCGCGTGGGCACGCATCCCAACACCGCCTTCGGCCTGCGCCTGGCCGCGGACCACGCGGAAGCGGCGGGGGACGAGGACTTCCTCACCCTGCTGCGCGACACGGCGACGCGCTGGTATGGCGGCGACCGCGCCGCGCCGGCCTGGGGCGAGCCGAGCGGGGACGACTTTCTCTCCTCCACCCTGATCGAGGCGGAGTGCATGCACCGCCTGCTGCCGGGCAGCGCCTTCCGCGCCTGGTTCGCCCGCTTCCTGCCCGATCTCGAAGCGTCGCGGCCCGCCACGCTCTTCGCGCCTGCCACCGTCACGGACCGGAGCGACGGCAAGATCGCGCATCTCGACGGGCTGAACCTCAGCCGCGCCTGGTGCTGGCGGTCCGTGGCCGCGGCCCTGCTGCCCGGCGACCCCCGGCGCACGGTGATGGAGGCGGCCGCCGCGCGGCACCTGGCGGCCGGGCTGCCGCACGTCGCCGGCCACTACATGGGGGAGCACTGGCTCGCGAGCTTCGCCGTGCTCGCGCTGGACGAGTAGCGCCCGCGCCCCAGGTGCCGCGCCGGCCCAGGGCCGCAGGTCCGGGGCAGGGCTGCGGCGGCGGGCCAGCATTGACAGCGGCGGCCGGGCAGGGGTGGTTAGCGCCGATGCTGTCCCCGTCCACCCTCGCCGCGCCGCTCCCGCCCGATCTGGCGGCGATCCTGGACGGGCTGGTCTCCTCCGGCCGCTTCCCGGATGCCGCCGCGGCGCTCCGCGCGGCCCTCGAGCGCCTGCACGACGATCCCGGCCCCGAGGCGACGCATCAGGCCTTCCGCCTCACGCTGGAGGAGCGTCTGCGCGGGCTGCTCGATCCGCTGGAGGCGACGAGCCTCGCCGCCAGGATGCTCGGGACACATCTCGGCGCGGCGCGGGCCGGCTACGGCGAGATCGACGAGGAGGCCGGCACTGTCCGGGTGGAGCGGGACTGGACGGACGGCCGCGTCATGACCCTGGCGGGCGAGGCCCGGCTGCTGGACGGCTTCGGCCCCGCCGCGATCGCCGAGCTCCGCGCGGGACGCGTGCTGGCGGTGGAGGACTGCCTGGAGGACCCGCGCGCCGGCCCGGACTACGCGCCGACCTGGGCCAGCATCGGCGCGCGCTCCCTGGTCGTGGCGCCGCTGGTGAAGGACGGGCGGCTGCGCGCGATCCTCTATGTCCACGAACCCTCGCCGCGCCGCTGGACCCCGGCCGAGGCGGCGCTGGTGCGCGACGTGGCGGAGCGCACCTGGGACCTGGCGGCCCGCGCCCGCGCCGAGGCGGCGCTGCGCGAGAGCGAGGCACGCCACCGCACCCTGTTCGATGCAGCGCCCTTCGCGGTGATTGTGATCGACCCGCAGACCCACCGCGTGCTGGACGTGAACGAGCATGCCTGCGCCGCCTATGGCTACACGCCGGAGGAGTTCCTGCGCCTCTCGATCACCGACATCGACGCGCGGGGTGATTCGGCGGCGATCCGCGCCCATGCGCGCGCCCACGCGCTGCGCCCGGGTCTGCAGGAATTCGAGGCGCGGCACCGCACGAAGTCCGGCGCGGTCCGGGACGTGCTGGTCCGCGTGCAGGGCGTGCAGCTCGGCGGGCGGGAGGTGAGCTACGGCGCGCATCTCGACATCACCGACCGCAAGGCGGAGCAGGCCGCGCTGCGCGCCAGCGACGCGCGGCTGCGCCTGGCGGTGGAGGCGGCGCGGCTGGGCACCTGGGAATTCGACCTGCGCCGCGGCGTGGGCTTCCGCGCCGGCCCGCTGGCCCAGGCGCTGCGCCCCGTGGCGGATTCCGGCTTCACCCTGGACGCATGGTTCCACCCCCTCCACCCCGAGGACCGGCCCGAGGTGGAGCGCCGCTTCCACGCGACCGCCCGCGGCGAGGCGCCGCGCTTCGAAGCCGAGTTCCGCGTGCGCGACCCCGCCAGGGGCTGGGTCTGGATCAGCTCCTTCGGCGCCGTGGTCGAGCGCGACCCCGCGACCGGCGCGGCCCTGCGGATCGGCGGCGTCGCGCAGGATGTCACGGCCCGCAAGACCGCGGAGGAGCGCCAGGCCCTGCTGATGCGGGAGGTCGATCACCGCGCGAAGAACGCGCTCGCCGTCGTCCAGGCCGCGCTGCGCCTGACGCGCGCAGGGAACGTGGACGAGTTCCGGCGGATGGTGGAGGGCCGCGTGTCCGCCCTCGCCCGCGCCCAGACCCTGCTGGCCGAGGATCGCTGGTCCGGCACCGACCTCCGCACCCTGCTGCAGGGGGAGATGGCGCCCTTCCTGGGCGGCGCCGAGCAGCGGGCAGAGCTGGACGGCCCGCCCGTGTCCCTACCCGCCGCAGCGGCGCAGCCCCTCGCGATGGCCGTGCACGAGCTGGCGACGAACGCGGTGAAGCACGGGGCACTGGCCGCGCCGACGGGACGCGTCAATATTGCCTGGGCGCTGCAGCCGGGACCATCTCTGCGGCTGCGCTGGGTGGAAGCCGGCGGGCCGCCGGTGCCCCGGCCGCCGGAGCGCCGCGGCTTCGGCTCCCGCGTGCTGGAGGGGACGGTGCGCGGGCAGCTCGGCGGCAGCATCACCCTGTCCTGGGAACGGACGGGCCTCGTCTGCGAGGTCGCGATCCCGCTGGCGGAACGGCGCAGGGCTCCGGCCTGAGCGGCCGGCATTGTCCCGGCCGGGACAGGCGGGCAGGCTCCGCCCACGGCATGAGCGCCGCCGGGACGCGCCCCCGCGCGGCCCTTGGATCCCCGGCACGGAGGAGGAGGGGCGACGTGGCCCTGCACCGGCGAATCCTGTCCCTTTTGCCGCTCCTGGCGCTCGCGCCGAGGGCCGGGCTCGGCGACCGCGCGCGGGTGGGGGAGGTCTCCGACGTCACGGGAGAGGCGGAGGCGCATTTCTCCGGCGGCCCGCCACGCGCCCTCTCGCCCGCGGCGGCGCTGCTGATGGACGACCTCATCCGCACCGGCGCCTCGGCCCGGCTGGTCGGCCTGCTGGAGGGCGGGATCGAGATCCGCCTGGGCGAGCGCGCCAGCCTCCGCGTGGACGCGCTGACCCTGCGCGGGCCGCGCACCGGCGTCGCGCTGCGGGTCTTCGACGGGCCGGTGCTGTATGACCGCCCGCCGCAGCGCATGCCGACTCCCGTCACGATGACCCTTCCCTGGGCGCGGATCGGTGTCCGCGGCACCCGCTTCTTCGCCGGGCCGCTGGACGGCCGCTACGCCGTCTTCGTTGCCCGCGGGCGCGTGGAGGTGGAGGCGGCCGGGGTCCGCCGGGACCTCGCCGCCGGGGATGGCGTGGACGTGCCGGAGATCGGCGCGCCACCGGGGCCGGTGGTGCGCTGGGGGGAGCCGCGGGTGGCGCGGGCGATGGCGCTGGTGGCGTGAGAAGGCCGGGGGAACGGCTCAGGCAGTGCCTTCGCCCCGGCCCCCATCTAATCCTGCGAATTGGCGCGGGCGGCTGATGCCGGTCCCCAACTGACAGAAGAAGGAGGGGGTTTGGGGGAGTTCACTCGCCCAACCCTGCTCTGTCCAACGGCCGCACCTCCGCCTCTCCCGTAAGCCCGCGCAGCGCGAAACGGCCGATCGGCGGCGGCAGGGACGGGTCCTCGATTCCTGTCACCAGCGCCCTTCGCCCCACGGTCTTGCCCAGCTCCTGCAACCGCGCCGCGACGTTCGCGGCGTCTCCGCACACCGCCCAGGTGAGGCGGGAGCCGCCGACCTCGCCGGCCAGCACCTCCCCGGCGGCGACGCCGATGCGCGTCTCGCCCCAGCCGATCGCCACGGCCTCGGGGCGGCGGCGGAAGGCCTCGGCGAAGCGGTCGATGGCGCGGGCGGCGGCCAGGGCGCGGGCATCGTCGTCGGCGCGCGCGAGCGGGGCGCCGAAGACGGCCAGCACGCTGTCCCCGATCAGCCGCTCCAGCGTGCCGCCCTCCGCCAGCACCGCCGCCTCCACGCCCGAGAGGTAGGCGTTCAGCACTGTGACCACCGCCGCCGGGTCGTGGTTCCGCACCGTCGTCGAGAAGCCGGCGAGGTCCGTCATGACGACGGCCACGCGGCACAGCTCCGGCCGCAGCCGCTCCGATTCCGGGCGGGCGAGGAGCTGTTCCGCCACCCCGGTCGGCAGGCGGTGGGCGAAGCGCGACAGCAGCCGGGTCCGCTCCCGCGCCAGGCGGCGGGCGGCGGCCGCGGCCTCCGCCACGCCGCCGAGCAGGGCGCCGGCAGCGGGCAGGGTGGGGTCGATGAGCAGGGCCTCCATCCGCAGCGCCGCCAGGGCCGCGAGCGGCCAAAGCACGGCGAGCAGGACCGCGGCGGCCAGCCCCGGCCCTGGCCACCGCCGCACGACGGCCGCGGAGAGCAGCCCGAGCAGCAGGGCCGCCAGGGCCTCCCCCACGGCGGCGCCTGACGGGCGCAGCGGGACCCAGCCGGCCGCGAGCTGCGCCGCCGCCTCCGCCTGCACCAGCAGGGAGGGCGTGAAGGGGCCGAGCACGGAAGGGCGGAGCGGCGCCTCCTCCGGCGCCGTGACGCCGATCAGGACGATCCGGCCGCGCGCCTCCCCGGTCTCCCCGCGCAGGACGGCGCCGGCGGACAGGACGGGGACCGGGTCGCGCGGCGGGTCCAGCCGCAGCATCCCGTCGCGCGGCAGGGGAAGGATATGGGCGCCGAGCTGGAGCTGCCCTTCCCGCAGGAGCAGCGTCTCCACCCCCAGGGCCCGGGCGAGGATGCCGAGGGCGAGGCCGGGCAGGAGCCGGTCCTCCGTCCCCAGCCGGGCCAGCATCGGGACCTGCCGCATCGTCCGCCCGGGCAGCACGGCCAGGGCGCCGACGGCGTTGGGCAGGGCGCTCGGCTCCACCCCCGGCAGCGCCGGAAGGTCGGACAGGTCGGGCCGGCCGATCTGCGCCACCGCGAAGCCGGGCGGCGGCGGCGCCGGTCCCGCGAGCAGGGCGACGAGCGAGGGCTCCCCCATCAGCGCACGCTCCAGGGCGGGGTCGCCGGCCGCCGGCTCGGCGAGGACGAGGTCGAGCGCGATGGCGGCGGCCCCGGCCCCGGAAAGACGGTTCACCACCTCGGCCAGCCGCTCCCGTGGCCAGGGCCAGGGGCCAAGGGAGGTCAGGTCCGCCCCCGTCACCGCGACGGCGAGGACCGGCGCCGTCTCCGCCGTGCGGGGCACGGCCTGCATCAGGAGGTCCGTCGCGCTGTCCCGCAGGTCGTCGGCCAGCGGGGCGAAAAGCAGCGCCGCGCCGGCCAGGATCGCGGCCGCCAAGCCGCCGGTTCTCATGGAAGGGGCGAGAAAGGTCGGGGAGAAGGCATTCTCCCCGAACCAATCATCCTCCTTTTCGAGGCTGCCGCGGAATTCGGAAACGGGGACACCCCATCGCCGCCTTCCGCGGCAGCCTGGCAAAAGAAGGAGGGGGTCCGGGGGAGTTCACTCCCCCGGCCTTGCTCTCTCACGTCACCCTTCCGCCGCGAACGCCCGCAGCCCGTCCGCGTTCGTCACGCGCAGCCCGGCCCGGGCGTTCTCCACGAAGCCGCGGGCGCGGAACTCGGACAGGGCGGCGTTCACCTTCGGCCGGGTGGCGGCGACGAGGGAGGCGATCTGCCCTTGCGGCAGGCGCACGAGGCCGCTCGGGTCCACCGCCGCCAGCCGCAGCAGGGCGGCGGCGAGGCGCTGGGGCAGGCCCTGGAGTCCCACGGCCTCCACCTGGTCGGTGGTGCGGCGCAGGCGGGCGGCGAGGGTGCGCAGCAGGGCGAGGGCGAGGGCGGCGTCGGCCGCGATCAGGGCCCCGGCATCGGCGTGGCGGAACATCAGGGCGGAGATGGGGGTGAAGGCGGTGGCGTCGGCGCTGCGCGGGCCGCCATCCACCAGCGCGACCTCCCCGATCGGCTCGCCGCGGCCGACGAGGCCCAGGGTGAGCTCCCGGCCACCGGCGGTGGAGAGGTGCAGGCGGACGAGGCCGTCCAGCACCAGCAGCATCCCTTCCCCGGGGTCGCCGCGGCGGAAGAGCGTGGCGCCGGCGGGGTGGCGCACGGGACGGGCGATCCCGGCCAGCCGGTCCTTCGCGTCGGAGGGCACGCCCGCCAGGAAGCGGACGCCGTCCAGCAGGCGGCGGGTTTCGGGAAGGGCGGCCACGGCGGGAGCATGCCGCCCCCGCCCGCGCCGGGGAAGGCTCGTTTCGGGGGGCGGTTGTGCTTGACACCCGCCCCACACGCCCCGGACGCTGCCCTGGCCGGCCGGCGGTCGCCACCCTCGTGAACGCCCTCCAAGGGCGAGGGCACCGGGGCCGGGGAGGAAACGACCCATGCTCCATCGCCGAGATGCCATCACCCTTGCCGGAGGCGCCGCCATGGCCGGTTTGACGGGCGGCCCCGCCGCGCAGGCCCAGACCGTCACGACATCCGCCGCAACCCCTGCATCCCTTCCGCGCGCCGGACGGGCGGAGGAGGTCGGCCTGTCCACCGAGCGCCTGACCCGCATCGGCGGCTGGCTGCGGGAGGAGGTGGCCGCGAACCGCATCCCCGGCGCCGTGGTCGTCGTCGCCCGTAAGGGCCGCATCGCGCATGAGGAGGCCGTTGGCTTCCGCGACCGGGAATCGGGGGCCGCGATGCCGGTGAACGCGGTGTTCCGCATCGCCTCCATGACGAAGCCCTTCGCCTCGCTGGCACTGATGATGCTGGTGGAGGAAGGGAAGGTGATGCTGTGGCATCCCGTCAGCCGCTACCTCCCGGAGTTCGGGGACCAGGCGGTGGGGATGGAGCGCACCGCCGTGCAGCGCCCGCCGACGGTGCAGGACCTGATGCGCCACACCTCCGGCCTGACCTCCGCGGCCGGAGAGGGTGTGACGGGCGCCGATCCCGTGCAGCGCGCCTATGCGGAGGCGAACGTCGCCAACCGCAACCAGACCTCGGCCCAGTTCATCACCGGCCTCGCGCGGATGCCGCTGATGTACCAGCCCGGCACGCACTGGGAGTACGGGCACTCCACCGACGTGGTCGGCCGCATCGTCGAGGTCGTCAGCGGCATGGACCTGGACGCCTTCATCAAGGCGCGGATCAGCGGGCCGCTCGGGCTGCGCGACACCGGCTTCTGGGCACCGGCCGAGGCCGGCGATCGTGCCGCGAAGGCCCAGGTGGACCCGGTGACGAACCGGCGGCAGGCCATCCCGGACGCGTTGCAGAAGCCGAACTGGTTCTCCGGCGGCGGCGGGATGGTATCCACCGCGCAGGACTACGCGCGCTTCTGCCAGATGCTGCTGAACGGCGGCACGCTGGACGGGACGCGCATCGTCTCCCCCAAGACGATCGAGCTGATGACGTCGAACCACCTGCCGCCGGGGACGGAGTATTCGCCCGGGCTCTTCGCGCGCTTCGGCGGCCTCGCGCCCTCGCCCACCGTGGGCTACGGCTTCGGCCTGGGCTTCGCGGTGCGGCTGGAGCAGGGGCGCAGCCCGGTGCCGGGAAGCATCGGCGACTACTCCTGGGGTGGGGCCTACGGGACGTATTTCTGGGTGGACCCGAAGGAGGAGCTGTTCGCGGTCCTCATGCTTCAGGGGCCGTCCGACCGGCTGCAATACCGATATGGGATTCGGCAGCTCGTCTATCAGGCCTTTGCCTGACGCGATCGCGGCGGGTGGCCCCGGGGAAGGCATTGCCTTCCCCAGACCCCATCCACCAGGCCGCGAACGCGCGCCCTGGACCCGCGTCGAGTAAGAGACCGCGGGGTCCGGGAGGCGGAGCCTCCGGCGCCGCCGTGGAGCGATCAGCCGAAGGGCAGCCCCGGCCGCGTCACCCGGCCCCGCGCCTCCACCACGCCGGCCGCGACCGGGTCCCAGCGCCAGGGGCTGCGCGGCCCGATCGCCACGCCGCCGAGGAAGTGCGGCGGCGGGGTGAAGCGCGCCTCCCCCGCCAGGATCGCCTGACCGCGGGGCGAGAGCCCGTGTGGCGGGTCGCGGGTGATCAGGCGGCGCGTCCCGGCGCGCAGGCGATGCAGGACGTCCGCCACGATCAGGTCGGTCACGTGGAAGACCGGGTCGGCGCCGCGCAGGGCGCGTAAGAGGGCATCGGTGTCCGTCGCCCCCTCGGCCACGGCGCGCAGCAGCGCGCGCTCGGTCATTCCCAGCCCGTCCGTCGTCCAGGGCAGGTCCTGCAGGTGGCGCCGCAGTGCGCGCGCGAGGTGCGGCAAGGGCTGGGACCGGCGCGACAGCCGGTCGAGCGCCGACGGGTCGGGATCGGCGAAGGCGCGCCAGGCCGCGGCCGCGGCCTCCACCGCGGACCAGGGCAGGGGGACGGGATCAAGCGCGTCCAACTCGGCCTGCGGCAGCTCCGGGAAGGGGCGCACCCCATCGGCGGGCATCAGGAACAGCCGCCCGGCCAGGGCGGGCCACTCCGCCAACAGGGAGAGGACGCGGATCAGCGCCGCCTGGTCCCAGAGGTCGTGCTCGAACCACAGCAGCACGCGGTCGAAGCGCGGCAGGTCGCGCAGGGCGGTGTATTCGGCGCCCAGACGCGCCCGCACGGCACCGACGTCGTGCCCGTAATGCGCCGCGACGAAGCCGGCGCGCTGCGAGATATAAGCCGGGAGCGATGGCTCCCCGACCGGGCCCTGGCAGACGGGATCGGCGATGGGGAAGAAGGTGCCGGGCACCCGCCCCCGCAGGTCGTCGCCGCAGCGGATGGAGGCGATGGACTCCGTCACGCCGCCACCTCCAGGGCCCGCCGGGCGAGGACACCGGGGTGACGCCGGGCCGCCCAGGCCGCGAGCACCCGCTCCGCGTTCGCCTCGGGATGGTCCGTCGAGTCCACCTCGAGGTCGTAGGGGATCAGCGCGTGGACGGTCGCCGCGTCGCGCCGCGCGTCGCCGGGCCGGCGGTCGCCCCGCGCCTGCTCCCGCCGCTCCAGCTCGTCCAGGGGACAGCGGAGGCCGACGAGGAAGCTGTCATGCGGGGCGAGGAGGGAGGCCAGCTCGTCCGCTTCCTCCGCCGTCTCGATCACGTGGTCCACGACGAGGTCCACGCCCGCCGCGAGCATCGCGGCCAGGGAGGCGCGGTAACCCTCGAAGAGGCGCGGCCGCAGGGCGGCCTAGGCGAAGGCGCCGTCGCGCCGCGCCGGCAGCACGCCCGGCCCGAAGAGGAAGAGGTCGAGCGACAGGCGGATGAGCGGGATCTCGGCCCGTGCCTGGATCGCGAGAGCGAGGGTGGACTTCCCCGCGCTCGACGGGCCGTGGAGGAGGATGAGGCGTCCCGTCATGCTGCCTTGATGGTCCCGGGATGGGGGAGGGCGTGGTGCCCGATGTCGCGGCGGCAGAAGCCGTCCGCCCAGTCCACCGCCGCCACGGCGCAATAGGCCGCATCCCGCGCCGCCGCGAGGTCCGGCCCGCGCGCGGCGATGCCGAGCACCCGGCCCCCGGACGCGACGATCCCGCCTTCTGGCCCGCGCGCCGTGCCGGCCTGGAATACCGTCACCCCAGGCACGGCCCCGGCGGCGTCCAACCCCCGGATCGCACCGCCCTTCGCGGGCGTGCCGGGATAGCCGCGCGCGGCCATGACGACGACGAGGGACGGCTCCGCCGACCAGCCCAGCGAGACCTCCGACAGCCGCCCGGTGCAGGCGGCGTGCAGGGCGGCGAGCAGGTCGCCCTCCAGCCGGAGCATCAGGGCCTGGCACTCGGGATCGCCGAAGCGGACGTTGAACTCGATGAGCCTCGGGCCGGCGTCCGTGATCATCAGCCCGGCGAAGATCACGCCGCGGAAGGGCGTGCCCCGCCGCACCATCTCGGCCAGGGTGGGGCGGATGATGCGGGCCATCACCTCCTCCCGCAGCGCCTCGGTGAAGACGGACGGGGGGGAATAGGCGCCCATGCCGCCGGTGTTCGGGCCGGTGTCGCCGTCGCCCACGCGCTTGTGGTCCTGCGCGGCGGCGAGCGGCAGAGCGTCCGTGCCATCGCAGAGGGCGAAGAAGGATACCTCCTGGCCCACCAGGCATTCCTCGATCACCACCTCGGCGCCGGAGGCGCCGTGGACGCGGCTCTCCATGATGTCGGCGATGGCGGCCTCGGCCTCGTCCACCGTGGCGGCGACGACCACGCCCTTGCCGGCCGCCAAGCCATCCGCCTTCACCACGATCGGTGCGCCGGTCCGGCGGATGTAGGCGCGCGCGGCAGAGGGATCGGTGAAGCGGGCCCAGGCGGCGCCGGGCACGCCGGCGGCATCCGCCACCTCCCGGGTAAAGGCCTTGCTGCCCTCCAGCCGGGCGGCGGCGGCGCTGGGACCGAAGCAGGCGATCCCGGCCGCGGCACAGGCGTCCGCGAGGCCGATGGTCAGCGGCGCCTCCGGCCCCGCGACCACCAGGTCCACCGCCTGCTCCCGCGCGAAGGCGACGAGGGCGGGGATGTCCTCCGCCCCGATCGGCACGCACTCCGCGTGCTGGGCGATGCCGGGGTTGCCGGGGGCGCACCAGAGCCGGGTCAGCAGGGGGCTCCCCGCGATGCGCCAGGCCAGGGCGTGCTCCCGCCCGCCGCCGCCGACCAACAGGACCTTCATGCCCGCCCCCTCAACGCTCGCGGCCGGGTTATGGCGCGTTCCGGCGCCCGCGTCAGGCCGGGGCCGATTCGCCCCCTCGGCCGCCCCGCGGCATAATGCGGGGGATGTCCGAAGCCGCCTCCAACGTCCCGGAATTCTCCGTCTCCGAGATCTCCGGCGCCGTGAAGAAGACGCTGGAGGGCGCCTTCGGCCGGGTCCGCGTGCGCGGCGAGATCACGGAACTGAAGACCTATCCCTCCGGCCACGCCTACCTCACGCTGAAGGACGCGGCGGGCACGCTGCGCGGCATCATCTGGCGCGGCGCCCTGAAGGGTGGCTCCGTGAAGGCGGAGAACGGGGTGGAGGTGATCGCCACGGGCAAGATCACCGCCTCGGACAAGCGCTCGGACTACGCCCTCTCGATCGAGCGGCTGGAATATGCCGGGGAGGGCGCGCTGCTCGCCCGCATCGAGAAGCTGCGCCAGCGCCTCGGCGCGGAGGGCCTGTTCGACGAGGACCGCAAGCGCCGCCTGCCCTTCCTGCCCGAGGTCGTCGGCGTCATCACCAGCGAGAAGGGCGCGGTGCTGCACGACATCCGCACCACCATCGCGCGCCGCTTCCCGCGCTCCATCCTGCTGATCCCCGTGGCGGTGCAGGGCGCGGGCGCGGCGGAGCAGGTGGCGGCGGCCATCGCGACCATGGGCGGGCTGTCGCCGCTCGGGCGCGCCCGGCGGCCGGACGTGTTGATCGTCGCGCGCGGCGGCGGCTCGCTGGAGGACCTGATGGCCTTCAACGAGGAGATCGTGGTCCGCGCCGCCGCGGCCTGCCCCATCCCCCTGATCTCCGCCGTGGGGCACGAGACCGACACGACGCTGATCGACTTCGCCTCCGACCGCCGCGCCCCCACCCCCACCGCCGCGGCGGAGCTGGCCGTGCCGGCGCGGGAGGAGTTGCTGGCCGCCCTGGACCAGCGCGGCACCCGCCTGCACCGGGCCGGTCATTCCGTGATCGACCGCGCCCGGCTGCGCCTGCACCGCGCCGGCGCCGCCCTGCCGGACCTGCCCGCCACCCTGGCCGCCGCCCGGCAGCGGCTGGAGGACCGCGGCGCCCGGCTGGGCCTCGCCCCCCGCGCCCTGCTGTCCGCCAAGCGCCGGGCCTTCGAGGGGCTCGCCGCCCGCATCCCCCGCCCGCAGGAGGCGATCGCGGAGCGGCGCGGCGACCTGCGGCTGCTGGCCCTGCGCGCCACCAACGCGGCGGAGCGCGCCCTCGGGACGTATCGCCGCTCCCTGGCGCGGGTGCCGGACGCCGCGCCGCCGCTGCGCGCCCGGCTGCAGCGGGGCCAGGCAGCCCTGCACCGCGTCGCCGCCGCGCTGGACGCCGCCGGGCAGCGCCGGTTGAACGAGCGGGCGGCACGGCTCGCCCGCGTGCCCGACCCGACGCCCCTCGTCACCGGGCACCTCCGCGCCTGCCGCGCGACCCTGCAGGGCCTCTCCGCCCGGCTGGAGGGCGCCTCCTACCAGGCGCTGCTCGATCGCGGCTTCGCCCTGGTGCGGGACGCCGGCGGCCTCCCCGTGACCCGCGCCGAGGCCGTGGCACCCGGCGCCCGCCTGACCGTGCAGTTCGGCGACGGCGAGATCCGCGTGACCGACGATCGCGGGCGCCGTTCCAAGGCGAAGAGCGACCAGGGAAGCCTTCTTTGACCCACCGACTGCCCCGCCGCGCGGCCCTCGCCCTGCCCGCGCTGATCCTCGCCCGCCCTGCCCTGGCCCTGACCCTGCCGGAGCGGATTACCCAGGGCGCCCTGGTGATCGGCCGCGCCCCCGGCGCCCGCAGCGCGGGCTTCGAGGGCCGTACGCTGCGCGTCTCGCCGGAGGGCGTCTTCGCCTTCGGCCTCGGCCGCGACGCCGGGCCGGAAGCGACCCTCACCCTGACCAACCGCGACGGCCGCCCGGAGGTCCGGCGCATCGCGGTCGCCCCGCGTCACTGGGACATCCAGCGCCTGAACGGCCTGCCCGGCCGCATGGTCAGCCCCAACGCCGACGACATGAACCGCATCCGCGCGGAGCAGGAGCGCCTGAACGCTGCCCGCCGCACCGACACCCCCATCCCCCACTTCGCCGAGGGCTTCGCCTGGCCCGCCCAGGGCCGCATCTCCGGCGTCTATGGCAGCCAGCGGATCCTCAACGGCCAGCCCCGCGCGCCGCATCTCGGCCTGGACGTGGCGGTCGGCGTTGGCACGCCGCTGCTGGCCGCGGCCGGCGGGCGCGTGACCCTGGCGGAGGATCTCTACTTCACCGGCAACACCCTGCTCATCGAGCACGGCCACGGCGTCACCACCCTCTACGCCCACCTCTCCCGCATGGACGTGCGGGAGGGGCAGGAGGTCGGGCGCGGCCAGCCGATCGGGGCGACCGGCGCCACGGGACGCGTGACGGGGCCGCACCTGCATCTCGGGATGTTCTGGTTCGCCACCTCGGTGGACCCGCATCCCGTGCTGCCGGGTGGGCCGCAGCCCTAGGGGAAGTGCAGGGGGCTTTGCCCCCTGAACCCCGACCGGGGCCCTGACGAGGGCCCCGGACCCCGCGATCTCGAAAAAGCGAGAAGCGTTAACCAGGCCTTCAGCGCGTGTCCCGACAATCGGGAGATGCCGCCCGCCCTCTCTTCCGACCTTCTGCCCCTCGTCGCCGTCTTCCCGAGCGACGACGACGCCCTCGCCGCCATCCGCGAGACCTGCGCCGAGGTGATGCGATCTCCCGCCCCCGGCGTGGTGCTGCTCCGCCCCTTCCAGGGCCTGCGGGAACGGCTCTACGCCGCCGGCGCCGCCGTCGTCGTCTGCTGACGCAGGGCCGCGCCCCCGGAACCCGTCAGCAGCCGTGCCAGCCGCCGCCCGGCAGCGGCGCCAGTTCCAGGATGCCCAGCACCTCGCCGCCCGGCTGGATCACCGCGAGCGACCCCTCGGGAAAGGCGCGGCGGCCGACCGAGGCGCCCATCACCAGGATCAGCGGCGTCCGGTGCCCCACCAGCATCCGGTTCGTCCCCGCCGGCACGGGGGCGTCCAGCAGCTGCCGGTGTCCCGCCAGCACCGCGTCAACGCGGCCGTGGGCGTAGTCGTCGGCCAGCAGGTCGTCCGTCACGCGCACCCGGTCCGGGCCGAAGGCCGACTCCGCCGTGTCCCGGGCCCGGAACACCGGGCCGGCCAGAACCGGGACCGCCACCGGGATGCCCAGCTCTGTCAGCCGCCGCCCGACCGCCTCGGCCTGCGCCCGGCCCGCCGGAGAGATGTTCCGCTGCCCCGCCCGGTCCCCCACGGTGAAGGAGCGGTCGCAGGGCTCCCCGCGCGTGTCCGCGTGGCGCATGAAGAGCACGAGCCCGCCCGCCCGCAGCCGCGCCACCAGCGCCTCGCCCTCCGGCGTGCCGGGGCGGGTGGGCACCAGCTCCTGCGCGCCCGCCGTCCCGGCAACCGCGAGAAGCACGAAGGCGAGCAGGGCGCGTCGGATCATGCGGGGGAGATGGGGGACGGGTCGCGCCGCGGCCAGCCTTCCGCTAAGCCCCCGCCCCATGCGCTACATCTCCACCCGCGGCGGGGCCGCGCCCCGGGACTTCGAATCCGTTCTGCTGGCGGGGCTGGCCGAGGATGGCGGACTCTTCCTGCCGGAGACCTGGCCGCTGCTGCTGCCCGAGGACTGGCGCGCCCTGCACGGCCTTCCCTACCCGGACATGGCAGCCCGGGTGATCGCCCGCTTCACCGGCGATACCTTCACCGAATCCGAGCTGCTGGCCATGTGCCGCGACGCCTATGCCGGCTTCACCCACCCCGCCGTCGCGCCACTGGTGCAGCTGGATGAGCGGCGCTTCGCGCTGGAGCTGTTCCACGGCCCGACGCTCGCCTTCAAGGACTTCGCGCTGCAGCTGCTGGGGCGGATGTTCGACGCGGTGCTGGCGCGGCGCGGGGAGCGGATCACCATCGTCGGCGCCACCTCCGGCGACACGGGATCGGCCGCGATCGAGGCGTGCCGCGACCGCGCGAACCTCGACATCGTCATCCTGCATCCCGTCGGCCGCACGAGCGAGGTGCAGCGCCGGCAGATGACGACGGTGCTGTCGCCCAACGTGAAGAACATCGCGGTCCACGGCGACTTCGACACCTGCCAGGACCTGGTGAAGGCGATGTTCAACGACGCGCCCTTCCGCGCGGAGATGAACCTCTCGGCCGTGAACTCCATCAATTGGGCGCGGATCGCGGCGCAGATCCCCTACTACGTCGCCGCCGCGCTCGCCCTCGGCGCGCCGGAGCGGGAGGTGGCGGTGGCGGTGCCCACCGGCAATTTCGGCAACGTCTTCGCCGCCTGGGCCGCGCGCCGCATGGGCCTGCCGATCACGGAGCTGGTCATCGGCTCCAACCGCAACGACATCCTCGCACGCTGGCTGGCCTCCAACGACATGTCCGCCCGCCCGGTGGAGCCGAGCCTCTCGCCGAGCATGGACATCCAGGTCTCCTCCAACTTCGAACGGCTGCTCTTCGAGCTGCTGCACCGCGACCCCGCCGCGACGGCCGCCGCCATGCGCGCCTTCCGGGAGACCGGCCGCATGCCCGTGCCGGACGCCGCCTGGCGCGACGCGACGGCGCTGTTCCACGGCCACGCCGTGTCGGACGAGGAGACGGTGGAGGAGATGCGCCGCCTGCACGCGGGCGGATACCTCGCCGATCCCCACACCGCCGCCGGCACCGCCGCCAGCCGCGCCCACCCGCCGGCAGACCGGGCCGTGCCGATCATCGTCGCGGCCACCGCCCATCCCGCGAAGTTCCCGGACGCGGTGGAGAAGGCAACCGGGATGCGGCCGCCCCTGCCGCCGCACATGGCGGACCTCTACGGGCGAGAGGAGCGGTTCAGCGTGCTGGACAACGACCTTTCCGCCGTGGAGGGCGCGGTGCGGGCGCACGCCAGGCGGAACGCCCCCTGAACCCCTTCGCGGTGCTGGTGACGGGCTTCACGCTCAGCCAGTTCTTCCGCACCTTCCCCGCTGCCGTTGCCCCAGAGATGGCGGCGGACCTTCACACCGACGCCGCCGGGCTCGGCACCGCTGCGAGCCTCTTCTTCTTCGCCTTCGGGCTGGCGCAGGTGCCGATGGGCGCCGCGCTGGACCGGCTGGGCGCGGGGCGCGTGTCCGGCGCGGGGCTGCTCGTCTGCGCGGCGGGGACGGTGGGCATGATCCTCGCCCCCGGGCTGCCGCTGGCCATGGTGGCCTTCGCAACCCTCGGCCTCGGCTGCGCGCCGCTCTACATGGCGGTGCTGCACTGGCTGGCGCGGCATCGGCCGTCCGGGCGCTTCGTCCCGCTGGCTGCCCTGGCCGGGGTGCTCGGCATGACCGGCTCCCTCGTCGCGGCGGGACCGCTCGCCTGGGCCGCGGCCGGGATCGGCTGGCGCGGCGCGCTCGGGATCGCCGCCGCGCTCTCCGCCCTCTTCGCCCTGCTGGACCTCGCGCTCGTGCGGGACCACGGCGCCGCGGCCGGGGAGGGGCCGCGGGACATCCTGCGCGGCGTGGCGCGGGCCGCCGCGACGCGGGCCCTCTGGCCGCTGTTGCCCCTGTGCCTCGTCGCGGCCGGGGTCGGGCTCGCCTTCCGGACGGTCTGGACGGGGCCCTACCTGCTGGACGTCTTCGGCCTGGGGCCGGGACCCCGCGGCACGGCGGTCACAGTCGTCGCCCTCGGGGCCCTCGGCGGCATGATGCTCGCCAGCCCCCTGGCCCGCCGATTCGGCGCCCGGGGCGCGACCCTCGTGGTCTCGGTGCCGGTCGTCGCGGCCCTGCTCGTCCTCGCCCTGGCTCCGGCCGCGGATCCCTGGCTCTCGGTGGCCCTGCTGGCCCTCGCCGCGACCTATGGCTGCTCCCACACCTTCCTGATGGCGCAGGGCCGCGGCTTTCTGCCGGATGCACTGGTCGGGCGGGGGCTTGGGCTGCTGAACAGCCTTGTTTTCCTGGGGATCGGGCTGGTGAACGCCGGGATCGGGGCGGTGATCGGCGCCTGGGACGGGCCGCCTTCCGACCGCTACGGGGCCGCCTTCGCCGGCATGGCCCTGCTCGTCGCGCTCGCCCTGCCGCCCTACCTCCTGAGCCGCGACCCGCCCGCCCGGTGAGGGATGGGACCGCACCCGTCGCAGCCGGGCGCCGGACCCCCTACATTGGGCTTTCGACCCGACCCTTCCGCGAAAGCCCCGCGCCCCGCATGACCGAGCACACCCTGGCCGCCGACACCTCCACCGATCCCGGCGCCATCCGCCTCACCCGCCTCCCCTCCGGCCTCACCGTCGTCTCGGACACCATGGCCCGGGTCGAGACCGCCTCCATCGGCGCCTACGTCCATGCCGGCACGCGGGACGAGGAGGCGCCGGAGAACGGCGTCTCCCACTTCCTCGAGCACATGGCCTTCAAGGGCACCGCCCGGCGCGACGCCGCCTCCATCGCCCGGGAGATCGAGGCGGTCGGCGGCCACCTGAACGCCTACACCGCGCGGGAGACGACCGCCTACTACGCGAAGGTCCTGAAGGAGGACCTGCCGCTCGCGGCCGATATCCTCGGCGACATCCTGACCAACTCCACCTTCGTGCCGGAGGAGGTGGAGCGGGAGCGCGGCGTGATCCTGCAGGAGATCGGCCAGGCGAACGACACGCCCGACGACATCGTGTTCGACCATTTCCAAGACACGGCCTTCAAGGACCAGCCCATGGGCCGCCCGACCCTCGGCCCCGCCGAGGTGATCGAGAAGCTGCCGCGGGAGGCGCTGATGGGCTACATGCGCCGCCATTACGGCCCGTCCCGCATGGTGGTGGCCGCGGCCGGCGCGGTGAACCACGACGCGCTGGTGGAACTCGTCCGCCAGCACTTCGGCAACCTCCCCACCGCCGAGCAGCACGCCGCCGAGCCCGCCCGCTACACCGGCGGCGAGTTCCGGGAGGAGCGGGACCTCGACCAGGTGCATCTCGTGCTCGGCTTCCCCGGTCCCGCCTATGGCGACCCGATGCACTACCCGACGATGCTGATGTCCACGATCCTCGGCGGCGGCATGTCATCGCGGCTGTTCCAGGAGATCCGGGAGCGGCGCGGCCTCGTCTATTCCGTCTACTCCTTCCACTCGCCCTACCGGGATGGCGGCCTCTTCACCGTCTACGCCGGCACGGGGGAGGAGCAGGCGGCGGAACTGATGCCCGCGACGCTGGAGGAGCTGCGCCGCGTGCAGCACGACGTGACGGAGGAGGAGCTGGCCCGCGCCAAGGCCCAGCTCCGGGCCTCCGTGCTGATGAGCCTGGAATCCACGGGATCGCGCTGCGAGCAGCTCGCCCGGCAGCTCCAGGTCCACGGCCGCATCATCCCGGTGGAGGAGACGAAGGCGAAGATCGCCGCCGTCACCGTGGAGCAGGTCCAGGCGGCCGCCGCCCGCGCCTTCCGCGGCGCGCCGACCCTTGCCGCCCTCGGCCCCGCCGGCCGCGTGCCGCGCCTGCCCGAGATCGCGGAGAAGCTCGCGGCGTGAGCGACCTCTCGATGGACCCGCGCGAGCGCTTGGCGGAACTCGTCGCCGCGGCGCGGCGGGCGGGCGCGGACGCGGCGGACGCGCTGCTGGCCTCTGGCGCCTCCCTCTCCGTCGCCATGCGGCTGGGGGAGGTGGAGCATGTCGAGCGGTCGGAGGACGTGGACATCGGCCTGCGCGTCTTCCTCGGGAAGCGTCAGGCGATCGTCTCCACCACCGATCCGGACCCGCGCGGCTTCGCGGCCCTGGCGGAGCGGGCCGTCGCCATGGCCCGCGCCGTGCCGGAGGACCCGTTCGGCGGCCTGCCGGACTCCGTGCCGCCCCTGCCCGCGACCGACCTGGACCTGGATGACGGGCAGGAGCCCGACGTCGCCGCGCTGACCGAGCGCGCCCGGACCGCCGAGGACGCCGCCCGCGCCGTGCCCGGCATCACCAACTCCGAGGGGGCGGAGGCCGGCTGGCGCCGGACGCGGATCGCCCTCGTCGCCTCGAACGGCTTCGCGGGCGGCTACATCAGGCGGAACCACTCCCTCTCCGTCACGGCCCTGGCGGGGCAGGGGACGGGGATGGAGCGGGACTACGAGTACGCCTCCGCGGTTCACCTCGCGGATCTCGACGATCCCGCGACCCTCGGCCACCGGGCGGCGGAGAAGGCGGTGCTTCGCCTGAACCCGACCCGGCCGCGCACCGCCCGCATCCCCGTGGTCTATGACCCGCGCGTGTCGAACTCGCTGGTCGGGCACCTGACGGGGGCGGTGAACGGCGCCTCGGTCGCGCGCGGCACCACCTTCCTGCGGGACCGGCTGGGACAGGCGGTCATGGCCCCCGGACTGACGCTGCGGGACGACCCGCTGCGCCCGCGCGGCCTGCGGTCCCGCCCCTTCGACGCCGAGGGGATGCCCGGGCAGCCCCGCGCGGTCGTGCAGGACGGGGTGCTGACCACCTGGATCCTCGACTGGCGCTCGGCCCGGCAGCTCGGGCTGGCCTCCACCGGCCATGCCAGCCGCGGGGTGTCCGGCCCGCCCTCCCCGGCGACGACGAATCTCTGGCTGGAGCCGGGGACCCGCACGCCGGCGGAGCTGATGGCCGATATCGCGGAGGGGCTCTACGTCACCGAGATGATCGGGTCCGGCGTCAACGGCCTGACCGGCGACTACTCCCGCGGCGCCACCGGCTTCATGATCCGGAACGGCGCCCTGGCGGAGCCGGTGTCCGGCATCACCATCGCCGGGAACCTGAAGGACATGTTCCTGCACATGACCCCGGCGAACGACCTGCGCTTCCGCTACGGCACCAACGCGCCGACGATCCGGGTGGAGGGGTTGACGCTCGCAGGGGCGTGAGGCCGTCTTGGCGGGCGCGGCCGCTTGAGGTCGCGCCTGATCCAGGAGGAACGGTGTGTCCCTGAAGCTCTACGGTGTCCTGCGCTCTCGCGCCTCGCGCCCCGTCTGGCTTCTGAAGGAGTTGGGCGTGCCCTATGAGCGCGTGCCGGTCCTCCAGGCCAGCCGCGTGCCCGACCCGGCCGCGCCGGACGCGCCGCTGAACACCGCCTCCGCCGCGTTCCGCGCGATCAACCCGAACGGGATGATCCCCACGCTGGTGGATGACGAACTGGTGCTGCACGAATCCCTGGCGATCACGCTCCACCTCGCGCGCAAGCATGGCGGGCCGCTGGCGCCGGCCAGCGCGGCCGAGGACTCGCTGATGACGATGTGGACCCTGTGGGCCGCGACGAACGCGGAGCCGCACACCATCCTGATCGTCTATTACGGCCCCACCGGCTCCAAGGGCCCGGACGAGGACATCGCGGGGCCCGCCATGAACGCGCTGCGGCAGCCTTTCGCCGTGCTGGAGCAGGCGCTGCGGGAGGGGGGCGGCTTCCTCGTCGGCGGGCGGTTCACGGTGGCGGACCTGAACGTGGCGGAGGTGATGCGCTACGCGCAGCCCGCGAAGGAGCTGTTCGACGCGCACCCGGCCGTGGGGACCTGGATCAACACCTGCCAGTCGCGCGAGGCCTACAAGGCGATGATGGCGGAGCGGAGCGCGGAACCGCTCTGACCGCGTCGGCGCCACCGCGCCGGAGGCGCGTTTGCCGCCCTGATGCTGTGGCCGGTTGCCGGGCTCGGCGGCCGGTCGCACCATCCGTTCGACCCCGTCCCTGATCGGAACGCCACATGGGCCAGACCCGCACCCTCATCGCCTCGCACCGGGGCGGCACCTATCTCTGGCCGGAGAACAGCCCGACCGCCTTCCGGGAGACGGCGAAGCTGGCGGTGGAGCAGGTGGAATTCGACGTGCACCTGTCCGCCGACGACGCCTGCGTGGTGATCCACGACGCCACGCTGGACCGCACGACGGAAGCGCGCGGCCCGGTCCGGGCGCGGAGCCTGACGGAGCTGCGGGGCATCCGCCTGCGCGGCGGCCATGGCGAGACGATCCCGACGCTGGAGGAGGTGGCGGCGATCTACCGCGACACCCCCATCACCCTGCGGCTGGAGATCAAGGCGGATGCGGAGCGCCGCCTGTATCCCGGCATCGCGCCGCGCGTGCTGGCGGTGCTGCGGGAGGCGGGGATGCTGGAGCGCAGCGTCATCACCTCCTTTCAGGCGCCGATGATCACGGAGGTTCGGGCGGCGGGCTTCACCGGGCGGATGGTGTGGCTCTGCGCGCTCCCGGTCTGGCACGACATCGGGCTGAAGGGTGCGATGGGCGTCTGCAAGGGCCGGAAGGCGGAGGGGCTGGGGCTGCACCACAGCATCCTGGACGCCTCGGTACTGGAGGCCGTGCGGGCGGAGGGGCTCTCGCCCGGGGCCTGGGGGCTGAAGGACCGCGAGGACATCCGGCGCGTGCTGGATCTCGGCGTGGACGTGTTCACCAGCGACGATCCCGTGGCCGCGCTGGAGATGCGCGGCTGACGGCTCTGCCGCGATGATGTGGGGGAACATCGCACCTCCCCCGCTTTGCTCCGTGTCAGCCGGTGAAGGATGGCGGAGATGGATGCTCCCGGATCCAACTTCCGCGGCAGGCTGATAAGAAGAGAAGGGGGGCGGGGGAATTCCTTCCCCCCGGCCTTTCCAGAGCGCCCTAACGGATGATGCGGAGATTCGCGAGCTGCTGCCCGATCTGCTGGAAGGCGGGGCGGAGCTGGGTGGGCTGGGAGACGAGGAAGAAGTTCGTCGTGGCGGACGCGCAGTTCCGGTAGAGGGTCTGCGTGCTGGAATCGACCGCGCCGCCGGTGTTCAGCACCACCGTGTAGATCGTGATCCCCGCCGCCTTGATGCGGGTGCAGAGCGTCGCCATCCGGCTATCGATCGCGGAGGGGCTGACGCGGTTGTCGCTGGGCCGTCCATAGCCCGTGTAGTCCGCGTTGTTCGCGATGGGCGGGGCGCCGGATCGCGCGCCCACGAGCAGGTTGCCGATCGGGCAGCCCTCGGGCTGGAGGAATTGTGCCGGTCCCGGCGGCGACGTGCCGGACGCCGCGGTCGGGAAGGACCGGAGGTCGGCGATGATCGAGGCGTGGCAATCGCCGGGATAGCCGTGGGGGGAGTCGTACCAGTTGTTGTTGCCATCGGTCATCATGACGATGGCCTTGCGCATGTAGCGGGTGTTGTAATCGAGCGGCAGCGGCGTGACCTGGCCCACGGGCGCCGGCCCGAGGTTCCAGGCCGACCGCCAGCGGGGCGAGAGGGTGAACCAGCCGCCGAGCAGGCCGAGATTGCCCATCGTCCCGCCGCGGAAGGTCGGGCGCAGGGCGGAGATGGTGGCGAGCACCGTCGCCTTGTCGGCGGTCAGCGGCAGCACCGGCACCTGCGGGCAGCCGACATTCGGGCCAACCTGCTGGTTGCCGCGCCAGAGCTGGTAGTCCTCCGTGATCGCGTTCTGGCCGAAGGTGTTGGAGCGCCAGAGGATCCGCACCCAGTCATTGTCCCCGGCCGTGGAAACGAGGCCCAGCGGCAGGCCGAGGAGCGTGTACTGGTCGTAGGTGGACCGGTAGAGGAAGGGGCGGAAGGCGACGTCCGACGGGGCGTAGTCCACCATGTCGCCGTCCGCGGGCGCGCCCGCATAGCCCACCCGCGCCTCCACGCAGCCGCGCCAGGTGGTGGGGGCGAAGTCGCCGGAAAGGTTAGCGCGGGAGGTGGCGTCGAGGAAGGCGCTGCGGCCCGGGCCGATGTTGATCGTCGTCGTGTAGGGCACGACGGAGACCCAGAGATTCGGCACGGTCGTCCGGTCCCCGTAAAGGGTGTTCACGAGGTCGGCGGCGGCCAGCCGCAGCAGGTCCATGTTGCTCGACCGGCCCGTGACGGTCTGGGTGAGCGACGTGGGCAGGGTGGTGAACCCGCAATTCGCCCCCGTGCGGTCGGAGGGGGTGGAGCAGCCCGTGTCCATCGAGCCGGTGACATCGAGCACGAGCGCGAGTTCCAGCCCCTGGTCCGCGCGCCGGGCCTGGGACGTGCCGGAGACCGTGATGTCGGTCCAGCCGATCAGGCGGGTGAAGTAGGCGGGGATGGTCGCGGTGGCCGCGATCTGCACGGAGTCCGTGCCGACGAGCACGGGCTGCTGGAAGGTCGCGACGGAGTTGAGGAAGCCGGTGCGCGCCGTCCCGATCGGCGCACCCGCGGCACCGCCGGGCGGGGTGAAGTTCGCCCAGAACACGCCCGCGGCCTCGGCGTTGCGGGCGGCGGCGGTGCTGCCGATGTTGCGCGCCATCGCGATCGCCGCGGCGTCGAGCGCGGTGTAGAGCCGGGATTGCAGAGCCCAGGCCCGCGCGGCGTCCGTCGCGACGCCGGCCATGGCGACGAGCGGCACGGAGAGGAGCGCGGTCATCACCGCGACGTTGCCGCGGTGGCCGAGGCGGGCGCGTGCCTCCGGGGAGAGGGAGAAGGAATTCTCCCTCTCCCCGGACCCCTCTCCCGCTTCTCTTCTTTTCAGGCTGCCGCGGTATTCGGAGCCGGGAGAGCCCATGTCCGGACGCCGCGGCAGCCCGATCGAAAAAGATGAGAGGGGGGGCGGGGGAGAGAATTCCTTCTCTCCCCCGGGCAAGCCATCCGGGATCACGGGCACCCCCCGGTGAGCGTTCCCGCCTCCGTCGCGCGCGGGCGTGCGATGGCGTAGGCGCGCAGCGGCCGCGGGCCGGCGGTGCCGAAGAAGGCCGTTCCGGCCATGACCATCCAGGGGGCCGTGTCGTTCACGATCTCCACCACCACGACGCTTTCCCCGGTGGGAAGGACGAAGCCGCCGGGGATGCTGGCCGTGCCCGCCACGCGGGGCGCCAGCCCGGCATCGCCGCGGGAGCAGGTCCAGGCGACGACGTTGCTGCCGGACGGGCTGGAGATCGCGCTGATGACCGTGCGCGCCGCCGTCATGGAGGGGCCGGTGTTCCAGGCGATGTAGGGATCGGCCACGGCGCGCGCGGCCTCGAACAGTCCCGACACGGCGGTCGTGTTCATCACCTCCAGACGGGAGGCGGCGGAGGCGGCGCTGCTCGCGGCCTGCTCCAACCGGTACCAGGTGCGGAGATAGCCCACCGCCTCGGCCGTCGCGACGAAGAGGATGAGGAGGAAGGGCAGGAGAAGGGCGAACTCCACCGCCGCGCTGCCCGAGCGGATGCCGCGCCGCCCAGCCCTAGTTGGCGGGATAGGGCTCATTCTGCGCGATCACGACCGAGCGGTAGTTCAGCCAGCCATTGGGGAGGAGGCTGGCGGTCAGCGGCGTCAGGGGGCGCGACTGGTAGGTGACGACGTAGCGCACCACCTCGTCCGGCCCACCGAGGCCGGGCGTGCCCGCCGTGGCGAGCGCCGCGTAGCTGGAGAAGGCGGTGGGCGTGACGCTGAGGCGGGAGGGATCGAGCGGCAGGCCGGAGGAGGTCACGACGAGCTGCGCGAATTGCTGGGCCCGCGTCAGCCCTTCCGGCGCATCGGCGCCGATGGAGACCCAGCGCGCGCCCCGACGGGCCCCGTGATCCACGCCGACGGCCACCGCGAACTGCCAGCCCGTCTCCAGCAAGACCAGGAGGAGGAGGAAGAAGGTGGGCAGGATCAACGCGTGCTCGACCGCGCTCGTGCCCCGCCGGTCGCACAGCAGCCTCACCATGAGCGCAGCACGTCGATGACGGCGGGACCGGCGGTCACGATCAGCAGCACGGGCAGGATGAAGGCGATCATCGGCAGGGTCAGAAGCACCGGCAGCCGTGCGGCCTTCGCCTCGAAGCGCGTCATCTGCTCGCCGCGCATCTCGTTGGACAGGGTGCGCAGCGCCTGGACGAGCGGCGTGCCGAAGCGGACCGATTGCGAGAGGGTGACGGCCACCCGGCGCAGCGAGTCCAGCCCGGTGCGCTGCGCCATGCCGAGCAGCGCGGCGCGGCGGTCCGGGAGGATCCGCATCTCGCTGTTGCAGAGGGAGAACTCGGTCGCGATGGCCGGGCTGGCGGTGCGGATCTCCGTCGCGACGCGGTCCATCGTGCCCTCGAGCGCGAGGCCGGCCTCGGCGCAGATGACCATCAGGTCGAGCGCGTCGGGCAGGGTGCGCTCGATCTCCGCGATGTAGCGTCGGCGGAGGCGGCCCGCGACGAAGTCCGGCCCGAGCATCCCGAGGATGCCGGCCGGCGGCAGGATGTAGAGCGAGAGGCCGGCATGGCCGGTGAGGAGGAGAGTGATCCAGGCGAGCAGGGGCAGCCCCGCGATGGCCGCGACCTTCGCGCCGACGAAGATGCCGAGCGCGCGGTCGCTGCGGAAGCCGGCGCTCTGCAGCGTCTGCTCCAGCTCCTGCACGGTCTTGGCGGAGAGCACGCCGCTGCCGGTCAGCGCCGCGCCGAGGCGGCCGAGCAGGCGGAGCAGCCGCTCCCTCGGGGTGGCGTAGCTGCCCACCTGGTCCACGCCCGTGTCCTGCTGCACGAGAAGGAGCCGCGCGCCCAGCCGCGCTTCCCGCCGCATGGTGACGAAGAGGAAGGCCGCGAGGAGGAGGAGGAGCCCGGCGAGGCCCGCCAGGAGCGGCAGCATGGCCGGCTTCATCGGACGGTCCTCACGACGACAGGGCCCGCCGGATGATGAAGCGCATGGTCAGCATTCCCATCGTGAGCATCCCCGCGGCGGCAGCGAGGGCGATCTTGCCGTTCTGCGTGGTCAGCAGCAGCGCGGCATAGGAGGGGTTCACCACGAAGAGCAGGCCGCAGGTGAAGAAGGGGAGGGAGGCGAGGATGAGCGCGCTCGTCCGCGCTTCCGACGCGAGGGCGTAGCCGCGCTCCCGCAGGGCGACGCGCTTGCGGATGACCTCCGCGAGGTTGTCCAGCGTTTCAGCCAGGCCACCGCCGGTGCGGGCCTGGAGGGCGAGGGCAGTGGCGAAGAAGCGGTATTCCGGCACGCCGGTGCGCATGGCGGTGTCGGCCAGCGCCTCGTCCAGCGGAACGCCGAGGACGAGGCGGTCGGCGATGGCCTGGAACTCGCCGCCCGTCGGGGCCTGCGCCTCCGCGGCAACCTGCCGGATGGCTTCCACCACGGGGATGCCGACGCGAACGGCGCGGGTGATCTGGGCCAGCGCATCCGGGAACTGGCGGAACAGCTTCTCCCGCCGACGCTTCTCCAGCATGGCGAAGATGCTGCGGGAGAGGAGCACGAAGACCACCACCGTGACCGGCAGGACGAGCGCGTCCGACAGCGCGTCCGCCACGACCCCGCCTGCGAGCCGCGCGGCGAGGAGGGTGGCGCCGAGGACGATGAACCAACGCAGGCTGTACTCGTCCAGCCGGCCGAGATCCATGCCGAGGATCGTCGCCACGCGCCCGAAAGCGGGATGGGCGAGGACGCGCCGCCACAGCATCGGCAGGACGGCCGGGGATTCGAGCTTCGCCGCGCGCTGGCCGTCGATCACCGACTCCACCCGGCGGATCCAGTCCTTCCGGCGGCGGGAGGCGGTCATCAGCAGCGCCGCCGCCACGATCAGGAGCAGCAGCACGGCGACGAGCGCGAGGGCAAGGGGCTTGAGGTGCATGGCCGCCGTCAGCCGGCGTCGTCCAGCGCCTGGGACCAGGCCCAGTCCTGGCCGAAATAGGCCAGGCGGTCGTGGAAGGCCGGGCGCGCGCGGCTGACCTTATAGCGCACCTTCAGCCGGTCGTTGATGCCGTCGCCCTCGTATTCGAGAGCGAAGATGTCGTGCAGGGAGAAGACGTCGCCCTCCATCCCGACCATCTCCGTCACCTGCAGCACGCGGCGCACGCCGTCCCGCTGGCGCTCCACCTGGACGATCAGGTCGATGGCGCTGGCGATCTGGGTGCGGATCGCCCTCGTCGGCAGGCCGAGATTGCCCATCATCACCATGTTCTCCACCCGCGACATGGCATCGCGGGAGGTGTTGGCGTGGATCGTGCTCATGCTCCCGTCATGACCGGTGTTCATGGCCTGGAGCATGTCGAAGGCCTCCGGCCCCCGGCACTCGCCGAGGATGATCCGATCGGGCCGCATCCGCAGCGCGTTGCGGACCAGGTCGCGCTGGGTGATCTCGCCCTTGCCCTCCAGGCTGGCGGGACGGGTCTCCAGGCGGACGACGTGTGGCTGCTGGAGCTGCAGCTCCGCGGCGTCCTCGACCGTCACGATGCGCTCGGTCGGGTCGATCATCTGGCTGAGCGCGTTCATCAGCGTCGTCTTGCCGGAGCCCGTGCCGCCGGAGACGAGGATGTTCAGCCGGCAGCGCGCCGCGACCTGGAGGACGCGGGCGATGGCGCGCGACATGGACCCGAAGGAGACGAGCTTCTCGAAGTCGATCTTGCGGCGGGAGAACTTGCGGATGGAGAGGCAGGGGCCGTCCAGCGCCAGCGGCGGGAAAATGATGTTCACGCGGCTGCCATCGGCCAGGCGCGCATCCACCATCGGGCTGGATTCATCGATCCGGCGGCCGATGGAGGAGGCGATGCGCTGGGAGATGTTCGCGAGGTGCTGCGAGTCCCGGAAGCGCACGTTGGACTGCACGAGCTTCCCGCGCTGCTCCACGAAGACGCGCTCCGGGCCGTTCACCATGATGTCGGTGATCGTCTCGTCTTCCAGCAGCGGCTCCAGCGGACCGAGGCCGAGCATGTCGTCCACGAGCTCCAGCGCGAGCTGCCGCTGCTCCCGCGCGTTGAGCTGGATGCGCTGCTCGTTCGCGATGTCGGCCAGCAGCCGCTCCACCTCCGCGGGCAGGCGCTCGGCCGGGATGGTGGCGACGATGCCCGGATCGAGTCGCGCGAGGCAGAGCGCGCGCAGCTCCGTCAGGGAGCCGGGCTGGAAGGGGCGGCCGGGGACCGGCCGCGCCTCCGGCGGCGGCTCCGACGGGGGCGGCGACTGAGGGGTCTCGATCTCGTGGCGGCGGCGGCCAAAGCTGGGGGCGAGGGTGGCAGCGCTCATCGGCGGAAGAGCCCGAACAGGCCGCGGCGCGGCGCGGTGGCGGTGACGATGCCCGCGGCAGCCTGCGCCAGGGCGGCGATGCCAGCGGCGAAAGCGCGATTCCCCTTCGCCGCGGGCTCGCCCATGGTGGCCGCGTCCTCTACCCCGGCGGGCAGGTCGGGCAGGAGGATGTCGGGCTCGATCCGCATCGTCTCGGACACGCGGGCGATCGGCAGGGCGCCGCGGCGGTTGTGGCGGTTCAGCACGATGATCGGCCGGTGCGCCTGGGCCGGGCCGGGCGGCATCTGGAGCAGGCGCAGAGCGTCCCGGATGCCGGCCAGGGTCGGCTCCATGACGATGACGCGCTGTTGCGCGGCGTCCAGGATCTCCCGCGTCATCGGGCCGGGCAGCAGCGGCGTGTCGGCGACGATCAGCGCGTAGCGCCGCCGCAGCATGGACAACAGGTGCGCGCAGGCGCCGGGCTGCTGCACCGGGTCCTTGCCGAGCGCCTCCTCGCTCGCGAGCGCGTGGAGCCGGTCGGACTGGACGATCGCGGAGCGCTCCACGAAGAGCTCGTCCACGCGCTCCGGGTGTTCCAGCGCCGTGCGCAGGCCGGTGCCGGCGGCGATGTTCAGGAGCAGCGGCACGCAGCCCCGGTGCAGGTCGGCGTCCAGCACGACGGTGTGGCGGTGCGCCACGTTCGCGAGGTGCCAGGTGAGGTTGACCGCGATGGTGGAGGCCCCGACCCCGCCGCGTGCCCCGGTGATGGAGATGAGCCGCCCGCCGCGCGCGCGGCCCAGCGCGTCCCGCCGGCGCGCGAGGTGGTGGCCGAAGGTCTCCGCCACCATCGCCGGCGTGACGGGCTTGTAGAGGTAGTCCGCGACGCCGAGGCCCTGCGTGACCTGTCGGTAGAAGGAGAGGTCCTGCCGGTCCCCGATGACGAAGACGCGCGCATCCGGCTCCACCACGCCGGCGAGGTCCTCCAGCGCCGCGAGGGGCTGCGGATGGCCGGAGACGTCCACGATGAGGGCGAGCGGCGTCGGGCTTTCCTGCAGCGTCGCGATGGCGCGGCGCACGTCGCCCTTGAGGAAGTCCGCGCTCGGCAGCGGCACGGCGCTCAGGCCATTGCGCACCGCCGCCTCGGTATCCGCGTCAGCGACGAAGCAGATCAGGGCCTTCCGGTCCGGCCGGGCGGAGGCGGCGTCGCCCTCCTCCCGCGCGGCCGCGCTCGCGCCGCTCATCAGGGCGTGCCGCCGGTGCCGAGGCGGACGATGCTGCTGTCCGGCAGGGCGCGCACGCGGTCCGTGCGCAGCCGCGCGACGGCGTCCGCGGCCTGCTGCCCGTCCGTCCCCACGGCGCCGGTCCCGCGGACGAGTTCCCGGGGCTGCGCGACCATGACGCGCAGGTTCCTCTCGTTGATGCCGGTCGGGCGCCAGCTGCCGGCACGGGTATAGGGGTCGAGATCCTCCGCGCAGGCGAGGAGGAGCAGGGGCAGGAGAGGGATGTGCCGGAGGGCCATCGCGATCAGTCCAGCACGTAGCCGGCCTGGCCGGGCGGGCGGGACCCGGCCACGCGCGGCCGGCCCTGCTGGCGGCCCTGCACCAGGCGCTCGGACTCGGTGGGTTGCAGGAAGCGGTCCGTCGGCGCGCGTAGCGCCACCGGGTCTCCGACGGGGGAGACGATGTAGGGCGTGATGATGATCACCAACTCCGTCTCGTTCCGCTGGTAGCGGTTGGAGCGGAAGAGCGGGCCGAGAATCGGGATCTCGCCCAGTACGGGCACGGCGCGGGAGAGGTTGCGGGAGCTGTCCTGCAACAGCCCCGCGATGGCGAAGGACTGGCCGCTGCCGAGCTCCACGGTCGTCTCCGCGCGCCGCACCGTCAGCGCCGGGATCTGGATGGAGGAGTTGCCGGCAGTCAGCCGCACCGCGCCCTGGTCGGACAGCTCGCTCACCTCCGGGCGGACGCGCAGGCTGATCCGGCCCTGGCTGAGCACGGTCGGGATGAAGGCGAGGGAGACGCCATACTGCCGGAACTGCACGGACACCACGTTGTCCCGCAGCGCCACAGGGATCGGGAACTCGCCGCCGACGAGGAAGGAGGCGGTCTGGCCGCTCATCGACGTCAGGTTCGGCTCGGCCAGGACGTTGATCAGCCGGTCCTGCGCGAGCGCGTCGATGAAGGCGTTGATGTCGGTCGAGCCGGAGGAGAAGCCGAGGGCGAGGCGGCTGGAGGGGGCGAGGGCGTCGGCGATGGCGTTCGGCGTGGCGAGCGAGACGGCGAAGCGGCCGACGGTGCCGATGGACTGCCAGTCCACGCCGAGCTGCCGCGTCACCTCGCGCGAGACCTCGGCGATGCGGACGCGCAGGCTCACCTGCACCTGCCCGAGCACGGTCAGGCGGTTGTCCACCACCTGCCCTTCGGTGACGTAGCCCTGGGCGATGGCGACGGCACGGTCCGCATCGGCGGCGGAGTTCGCCTCGCCCGAGAGCGCGATGCCGTTGCCGCGCGTCTCCGCCCGGATGCGGCCGCCGGGAATGAGGCGGTTGATCGTCGCCTGCGCCTCCCCCGCGCCATAGGCGGAGGGGCGGACGGTGATCTCGTACTGCGCCACCGGCGCGCCGCTGGAATCCAGCGCCGCGATCGTCGTGCGGCCGGGGGCGACGCCGAAGATGAAGAGGCTGGTGGGGCTGGCGGGGCGCACCTCCAGCACGCGCGGATCGGCGGCGAAGACGCTGGCGGCCGCCCGGCCGAGTTGCAGGATGCGGCCGCTGCCGGCCTCCAGCGCGATGGGCTGGCCGGCGCGCTGCGCCACGCTGCCGCGCTCGGTCATCGTGCGCATCGGGATGAGCGTCGGCGTCGCCCCGCTGCCCGTCCCGAGGTTCGGCGGCGCGACCCCCGGGATGGGCGGCAGCTCCGTCTGCGCCGCGGCGGGCCGCAGAAGGGCGGAGAGGGCCATCATGGCCAGGGCGACGGATCGCATCAGAAGCGGTACTCCTCGCGTCGGCTGCCGCCGAGGTAGATCTGGAGCGTCCGGGGCGGGGCCGAGTCCGCGCGGCCCTGCCGCAGCCCCGGCGAGACATCGCCGGCCCAGACCGGGCCCGATGGCGCGGGACCCGGCGGAACCGGGACCGACTGGTCCGATGCGCGGTTTGCCCGCGATGCGCGGGGCGCGAAGTCCATCGCGGGACGCGCCATCGCCTGCGGCCCGAACACGTCATCCCGCGCGCTGGCGGCGATCGCGTCCGCCGGCGCCGGGTCGGCGGCCGAGCGGAGCAGGAGCGACAGGCGGCCGAGGCGGGTCGCGACCGCCACCACCTCCGACTGCCGCGCCGTCAGCTCGAGCGTGACGGTGCGGGACTGCTGTCGGTTGGCGTCCGGCGCCTCGCCCACCGCGCCCTGGACGATGGCCTGGTCCACGGCGATCACGCGCACGTCGGTCAGCACCGTCTCGCCGAAAAGACGGCGATAGACGGGCACCGCCTCCTCGTTCATTTGCTGGGTGAGCAGCAGGTCCACGCGGTCCCCCGGCCAGATGAGGCCGGCAGCGCCGGTCGTGGCGTCCACGGAGACGGCGAAGGCGCGCATGTCGGGTGCCAGCACGGCGGCGAGGAAGCCGCGATCCCCGGGCCGCAGCACGTCGTGCGGGCGGATCGGGTCGCCCTGCGGCAGGGTGCGGCGGGCCATCGCGCCCGTCATCTCCTCCCGCGCCTCGCGGCTGTCGCGCACGGCACCGAAGGGGGCGGAGGGGATCTCCATCTCGACCGTGCCGAGATCCTCGGCGCGGAGCAGGGCGCCGGCGCGGACGGGACGTGCGGCGACGAGGAAGGCCGCGCGCGGCACCTCGGGCGGCGCCTCCGCCACGGGCGGGGGCTCGGGCGTCATGCTGATCCAGGCGACGCCGCCGACGGCCACGGCCGCGAGGAGCATGAAGACGAGAAGGACGGCCCGCATCGCGCGTCAGCTCCGATCCAGGAGGGTGAGGGCGGTGCCGGCGCCGATGGCCAACGCGTAGGGCAGCGGGCCGCCGCGCCCGATCCGGCGCAGCTCCGCCCGCCAGACGCGGGCGGGAAGGCTCGCAGCGCGGCCGGGGATGGCGGGCGGCCAGCGCCGCCCGAGAAGATAGGGCAGGGTGAGGAGCCCACCGGCCAGCGCCGTGCCGACCAGCAGCAGCGGCACCCGCGCCGCACCGGCGAGGAGCGCGCAGGCCGCGAGGAGCTTCACGTCGCCACCGCCCAGCGCGCCGGACCGCCACGCGACGGCGGCGCCGAGGAGGACGAGCGCTGCGACGAGGAGGCTGCCGCCGAGATCGCCGGCCAGGAACTGCGCCGCGGCCCCGCCGAGCGCGAGCAGGGCGGCGATGCCGTCGGGCAGGGTGCGCGTGGCGACGTCGTGCCAGCAGGCGAGGAGGAGGGCGCCGGCCGCGCCCGAGAGGAGGAGCGTCTCGATCCCTGCGATGGCCACGATCAGCGCCCCCTTCCTGGCGTTGCTGCCGACGACCGACCTGTCCGGGGCGGGGCCGCTCCGGCGAGCGGCCCCAGCCGCTCAGGTCAGGCTGGCGGTGATGCGCGTGAAGGTCGTCCGCAGGCCGGCGGCCATGCCGGGCACGACCGCGATCAGCACGACCGAGATGAAGGCCGCGATGAGGCCGTATTCGAGCGCGGTCACGCCCTTGCGGTCCTTCACCAGCCCGCGCGCGGTCTTCAGAATGCTCACTACGTCGTTCATGACCCCTGTCCTTCCAGTCCGTTTGCCTGCTGTTCCGCACCCGCCGAGATCCTGCGGGCGACCTTTTGTCGGGGAGGTCAGCAGCCACCGCGTAGAATTAGAGACACCGTTAATCTTGGCTAAACCACTGATCCACTGGGAACCTTTGGGCGCTCGGCCCTGCCCTCGTTCTACGCCCGATTCATGAATGGCCGGTTGAGACGGGGTGGACCGGCGTGAAGAATCGCGCGGCCGTTCAGCCGCGGCGCGGCATGAGGATGACGACGCTCATCGGCCGGGCGGTGGGGGTCAGCGCGGTGGGGGTGAACACCTGCACCCGCGACGCCGCGGGCGCGACGCGCGGGACGATGCGGTCCGGGGCTGGCGCCGCGGCTGTCGAGGCGGACGAGAACTCCGGCCCCGGCGCCGCGCCGGCCCAGGCGAGGTTCACCCGGCGGAGATAGGACGAGCCCCGCGCGGGATCGGCCGAGTGATAGCCCGCGACCGCCCCGGGCCAGTCGCCGTAGCGCTGGCGCAGCGCGGTGAGGAAGCGCACCGCGTAGGCCACGTTGGCGTGCGGGTCGAAGGCTTCCTCCAGCGAGGCGAAGGCGTCGGGGTGGTGGCGCAGGTTCACCTGCATGCAGCCGACATCCACCGAGGACGTGCCGCGCGCGATCACCCCCCGCGTGCGGACGATCGCCTCCTCCCGCGTCGGGAAATGTGCGCCCGATCCGGCGGCGTTGATGGTCCAGGCCCAGGGGATCACGCGGCGGGCGGCTGCGTCGTATCGGCCGCTCTCGGTGCGAGCGATGGCGCCGAGCAGACCGGATGGAAGACCGGAGGCGGGCTCGGCGGCGGCGATCGCCTCCTCGCAGGATTGCGCCCAGGCCGGGAGGGACCCGAAGAGGAGTAGGGCGACCGCGAGGCCCATGCGTCTTCCGCTGCGTGCCCCTGATCCCGGCATCCGGTCTCCCCAATCGGGTGAAGCATCGCTGTCACTGGCAAACACCGCGTTACCGGCGAGTCAGGGGGAAGATTTCATTCCAGAGCTGGACCTGGAGAGCGGGGCGCATCACGCGGAACGGGCTAGAACCTTGACGTCGTCAAGCAAAACGGCGACTGTCCGGGAATGTCCGATACCCAGGTTGCCACGATCCGCCGCCTGTCCCGGGCCTTCACCCGGCAGATCGGCGCCCTCGGCCCGCTGCCCGGCGGCGATCTTCCGCTTACCGAGGCGCGGCTTCTCTACGAGCTGGCAACAGAGGAGGGGCGGACCGCCCGGGCGCTGTCGCAGGAACTCGGCCTGGATGAGGGGCAGGTCTCCCGCATCCTCGCGCGCTTCGCGGACCGCGACTGGATCAGCCGCCCGCCTGCCGCCGCTGATGCGCGCCGCCGTCCCCTGCACCTGACCGCCACAGGGCGCGCCGCCTTCGCGCGGCTGGACTCTGGCGCGCGGGACCATGTCGCCACGATCCTCCAGGCGCTTCCCGATCCCGACCGAGACCGCCTGGCGGGCGCCGCGGACGCCATGCTCTCCGTCCTTGATCCCGCGAAGGCGGAGCCGGTGGTCCGTCCCCACCGTCCCGGCGACCTGGGCTGGATGATCGGACGTCACGGCGCGCTCTACGCCGCCGAGTGGGGCTTCGACGCGCGCTTCGAGGCGCTGGTGGCCCGCATCTGCGCCGACTTCCTCGACGGCCACGACCCCGCGCGCGAGGCGGCCTTCCTCGCGGAGCGCGGCGGCGAGCGGCTGGGCTCGGTTATGGTCGTCCGCGTGGACGACGATGTCGCGAAGCTCCGCCTTCTCCTGCTGGAGCCGTCGGCGCGGGGCATGGGCCTCGGCCGCCGCCTCGTCCGCCGGGCCGAGGATTTCGCGCGGGAGGCCGGGTACCGCCGCATGCTGCTCTGGACGCAGTCCTGCCTCGTCGCCGCCCGCGCGATCTACGCCGCCGCCGGCTGGCGCCTCGTCACGGCCGAACCGAACGAGGCCTTCGGGCAGTCCCTCGTCTCCGAGACCTGGGAGCGTGATCTGTGACCCGCAGCCTTCTCTCCGTCGCCCCGGTCCTGGCCGTGTCGGAGGTGGAAGCGGCCATCGCCCATTATGTCGACCGCCTCGGCTTCACCCTGCACCACCGCATGGGCCAGCCCGCGACCTATGCCATCGTGGAGCGCGACGCCCTTTCCCTGCACCTGATGCCGAAGACGCAGGACCCGACCATCGGGCGCACCGCCCTGTACGTCTTCGTCGCCGACGTGGACGCGCTGCACCGGGAGTTGGTCGCCCGCGGGCAGGAGATCGAGGTCGCGCCGACGGACCTCTCCTACGGCATGCGGGAGATGTCGGTCCGCGATCCCGACGGCCATCGCCTCACCTTCGGGCGGGAGATTTTCCGCGCCTGACGCGGGGCGCTGTCTTCGATCGGATTGAGCCGCCACCTCGACCGGAGCGCAGGCGCCGCTGACGCCGCTCGTCGGGATCGTGACGTCCCGGACCGTGTGGCGTGGCGCGACGGTCTGCGTGGGACGCGAACCGTTCGCTCGATGGGTCCGCATCTCGGAGCGACGCCGGTGAAGGTGCCGCTTCGTCGCGCGGCCTTCCGTGCGAAGGGTGCGTGGCATCGAAACCGGACGCCCGTCAGCGCGTCTCCTTCGAGTTCCGGGAGTGACACGCATGACCACCGCGAAGAAAGCCGACCGCCGCGCTGAGGAGCTGAACTCCGGCAAGGGCGGAGAGAGCAATGCCGCCGGCACCCAGGCCGGGCCGGGCGTCACGCAGGAAGCGGCGTCGAAAGGCGACCGCGTGGACACGAACAAGGGGACGGCCAGCGCCAAGGCGGCGCGCGGGCAGCCCGGTCACAAGACGATGGAGTAGCAGGGCCGGGGGAAAGGATTCCCCCGGCCCCCCATCTATTTTTTGTCAGGCTGCCGCGGAAAGAGCGGCCGCTGTCGCGCGGGTGTCAGGAGAAGCCGGTCGCCCGCATCGCCGCCTGCCCGGCGGGGCTGGCCATCACGGCCAGGATGGAGTCGGCCCGCGCACCGGGCGTGACGGCGACGGCCGCGTAGCCTGTCCAGGCCTGGAAGGGCTCCGGCAAGTGGCCGAGGAAGTGCACCCCCGGCCGGCCGTGCAGTTCCGTCGCCTGGCTGACCGCGACCTCCACCTCACCACGACCGGCCGCTTCCACGCCCTCTCCGCCGAAGGAGAACAGTCGGCCGCGTGGGCCAAGCGAGAGCCCCATGGAGTCCAGCGCGGCCTGGAACAGCCGACCGGCGGTGGCGCCGCGCGCCGGGTCCGCCCAGCCCACGCTTTCCGCCGCCGCGAGCACCCGGCGCAGGCTTTCGAGGTCCGTCACATCAGGCAGGGAGGAGCCGGCCCGCGCCCCGAGCCCGACGCCCGTGCGCCCCAGCGGCACCGCCTCGCCATGCACAAGACCCTCGCGCCGAAGCGCGGCGACCGCCTCCTCGCTCAGCGTCACGACGGCCGGACGGGCGCCGGCGCGCACGCGGTCCCGCTGCGCGCCGACCGTGTCGTAGGCGGCGCTCGGCGCCGGGCCGGGGCCGGGCCAGGACGCCAGCAGCGCGGCCAGGCCGTGCTGCGTCGCCCCGGCTGCCAGGATCTCGGCGGCCAGGATCTCCGGGCCGCCCTGCGCCAGCGCCGCCGGGCCGATCAGCCCGGCGGCGGTCACCATCCTGCGGGTCCAAAACATGCGGACCCGCCTTCGGTCAGGCGGCGGCGCGGATCGCCGCGGCCTTCACCGCATCGCTGACGGCACCGGCGAAGGTCTCGAAGTTCTTCTCGAACCGCGCCTGCAGGTCGCGCGCCGTCCTGTCGTAGGCGGCCTTGTCGGCCCAGGACTCGCGCGGGTTCAGCACCTCGGCCGGGATGCCGGGGACGCTCTTCGGGATGGACAGGCCGAAGAAGGGCTCCTGCACGAACTCCACCTTCGCCAGGGACCCGTCCAGCGCCGCGCGCAGCAGGGCGCGCGTGTGCTGGATCGACATGCGCTTGCCCGTGCCATAGGCGCCGCCGGTCCAGCCGGTGTTCACCAGCCACACCTGCGCGCCGTCGCGGGCGATGAGGCTCTCCAGCATCTTGCCGTAGACCTCGGGGTGGCGCGGCAGGAAGGGCGCGCCGAAGCAGGTGGAGAAGGTCGCCTGCGGCTCCTTGCCCAATCCCTTCTCCGTGCCCGCGACGCGCGCGGTGTAGCCGGAAAGGAAGTGGTACATCGCCTGCGCCGGGGCGAGCTTGGAGATGGGCGGCAGCACGCCGAAGGCATCGGCCGTCAGCATCACCACATTCTTCGGCAGCCCCGCCATGCCGCCCGGCACCGTGTTCGGGATGAACTCGATCGGATAGCAGGAGCGCGTGTTCTCGGTGAGGCTGTTGTCCTCGAGGTCGAGATGCCCGCGCTCATCGGCCACCACGTTCTCCAGCACGGCGCCGAAGCGGTGGGACGCGTTCCAGATCTGCGGCTCGGCTTCCTGAGAAAGCTTGATGACCTTCGCGTAGCAGCCGCCCTCGAAGTTGAAAACGCCGTGGTCGGACCAGCCGTGCTCGTCGTCGCCGATCAGCGCGCGCTCGGGATCGGAGGACAGCGTTGTCTTGCCCGTGCCGGAGAGGCCGAAGAACAGGGCGGTGTCGCCGGCCTTCCCGACATTCGCCGAGCAGTGCATCGGCAGCACCCCACGCGCGGGCAGGAGCCAGTTCATGACCGTGAAAATGCTCTTCTTGATCTCGCCGGCGTAGCTCGTGCCGGCGATGCAGATGAGCTTCTTCGCGAAGGACAGGCCGATCAGCGTCGTGCTGCCCGCGCGGCCGCCATCCGTCTCGGGGTTCGCGTCCATCTCGGGCGCGTGCAGGATGACGTAGTCCGGCTCGAAGCCGGCCAGCTCCTCCTGCGGGGGACGGATGAACATGTTGCGCGCGAACATCGCGTGCCAGGCATTCGGCGTGACCAGGCGCACCTTGATCCGGTGGGCCGGATCGGCGCCGGCATAGAGGTCCTGCGTGAACAGCTCGGACTGGCTGCCGAGATAGGTGCGGACGCGGGCGGTGAAGGCGTCGAACTTCGCGGGGTCCAGCTTCTGGTTGACCTTGCCCCACCAGATCTCCTTCGTGACCTCCGGGTCGTCGGCCACGAACTTGTCCTGCACGGAGCGGCCGGTGTGCTGCCCCGTCACCGCGATGAAGGCGCCATCGGCGGACAGGCGGCCCTCGCCGCGCCGCAGCGCGTGGGTGGTCAGGCTGGCGGCGGTGAGATTGGCGTGGACGTCCGCGCCGGCCGTCACCCCCGTGCCGGAGAGGGCGGGGATGATGCGATGAGCATTCATGGTCAGACAGGAACCTCCGGGGTCGCCCGCCCCTGGGGCGGCGGCGCAGGGATGCGGGTGAGAACGCCCCGGTGTGCCGGGTGTCGAAGACCAAATTAGGGCCAAGCAGGGCTTCGGAGCAAAGTATCCGACCAGTTACCCCGCATCCCCGACGCCCGCCGTTTCAGGCCCCGCCGCGCGCCTTTCGCGCAGCGTTCACCAGCGCCGTCCGAACATCACCTGCGGTTGTGGCGGGCGCGTGGAACGGGAGGAACCGCACCTCCTCCCCCGCCCGCACGAGGTCGCAACCGTCGGGCGAGAGATTCGCCATCCGCCACGCGCCGGGCGCGCCGCCCAGCCATCCCGCGATCGCTGCCAGCGCGTCCGCATGATCCGCGTTCACGTGGCCGAGGATGTCGTCCTCGGCGGCGGCGAGGGCCGCGAGGGCGTCGGGGTCGGGCCGCATCGCGGAGGCCCGCAGGCGGTGGGCCCGCGCGAAGCCTGCCACCAGAAGAGCGCCCCCAGGCGCCACCCGCCAGAGCGAGAAGTCGGCGAACCCCGCATACAGCGCGGCGTAGGGGTGCCGATCCAGCCATCGGGTTTTCAGCGCGGCGTCCTCGACCCGCTCCGCCAGGCCGGTGACGGTGACGCGCGGGGCCGTCTGCGGGTTCGGTCCCTCCGCCGCGCCCTGGAAGAGCAGGGCGCAGCGGGGCTCGCGCTCGAGCTGGCGCGTGTGCTCGGACAGGCTGGACAGCCACAGCAGCACCGCCCCATCGGCCGCCACGGCGGGGGTGACGAGGGAGACGAAGGGCTGTCCCCCCTCCGCCACCGTGGACAGGGCGGCCGAGGACGCGCCGCGCATCACCTTCCGGGCGGCGAAGCCGTGGTCCGCGGGATCGCCCGGCTTGGTGGGATCGCCCGGCTTGGTGGGATCGAAGGCCTCGCTCATGCTCCCGCCACAATCGGCGCGCAGACTCGCGCGTTGTAGCCCCAGACCCTTTCCGGGACAGCTTCGATGCCCCACACCATCGCCTTGGTGGATGACGACCGCAACATCCTCACCTCCGTCTCCATGACGCTGGAGCAGGAGGGCTTCACCGTCCGCACCTACACGGACGGGGAGAGCGCGCTGCAAGGCCTGCTCGCCCGCCCCGCCGACCTCGCGGTGCTGGACATCAAGATGCCCCGCATGGACGGGATGGAGCTGCTCCAGCGGCTGCGCCAGCGCAGCGCCCTGCCGGTGATCTTCCTCACCTCCAAGGATGACGAGCTGGACGAGCTGATGGGGCTTCGGCTCGGCGCCGACGATTACATTACCAAGCCCTTCTCCCAGCGCCTGTTGCTGGAGCGCATCCGCACCCTGCTCCGCCGCAACGAGGCGAGCCGGGCCGAGGGCTCCGGCGCCCCGCAGGGCGGCGTCATCGCGCGGGGCGACCTCGTGCTCGACGAGACGAAGCACACCTGCAACTGGAAGGGAAAGCCGGTGCAGCTGACGGTGACGGAGTTCCTGCTGGTGAAGGCGCTGGCGACCCGCCCCGGCATGGTGAAGAACCGCGACCAGCTGATCGACGCCGCCTATGGCGAGAACATCTACGTGGACGACCGCACGATCGATTCCCACGTGAAGCGCGTCCGCAAGAAGTTCCGGGCGGTGGACGACAGCTTCCAGCAGATCGAGACGCTTTACGGCATCGGCTACCGCTACAAGGAGAGCTGACGACGCCGGGCGGCGTCCGGGGGGAGGAGAACGGCCATCCTCCCCTGACGCCCTTGGGATGGGGCCGGGACCAAGCCGTCCGGGTCGGGCCATCGGGAAGCCGCCCATGGGGACCCTGAACGCCCCGTCAGCCTGCGTGACCAGCCGGTGAGGGCTGGTCCGAACAGGGCGATCAAGCGAGGAAAGACAGGAACGGCCCCTGGAGTGGCGGGAACCCTGGCCATGGCATCGCGCCCGAGCGGCCGCGATGCGTTCGTATCAGGCCCGTCTCCGGGCCACCGGGGAGGCCGGAGCCTCCCCGGGATCGCTCAGCCCTGCGAGTCCGGCGACATCACCACGCAGGCGCCGCGGGTACGGCTGCAGGCGGTCTGGGCGGCCTCGCGCGACAGGCCGGTGACGCGGGCGCGGTAGAGGGTCGAGCGGCCCTGGGCCACCGCCATGACCATCGCACGTCCCCCGCCGGCGCCGGCACGGGCCTGGCCCGCGGCGTCGCGCGCGAGGTTCTCGCTCGCGAAAGCGCCGACCTGGATCGCCCAGCTGCCCGAACCCGTCGCCGCGCCGGCGCGCATCACGCCGGGCGGCAGGGTGCTCGCCTGGGCCTGGGGAACGAGGAAGAAACCGCCGCGGCCGCTGCTGCCGCGCGGGGGATCCTGCGCGACCTGGAACGGGATGCTGGCCGGGCGCCCGGACGGGGCACGGGACGCGTCGGCGAACTGGGTGCCGCGCGACGGGGCCGCGGGCGGCGGGACCGGCAGGGGCTCGTCTCGCATGGCGAGCGGGGCCGGGGGCGGCGGCGCCGGATAGGTGGAGCCGTCGGGGATCGGGTCCATCCGGGCGACCACGATGCCCGGGGGGGCCGCCGGCGTGGGCGTGCTGCCATAGGTGGAGCCATCGGGGATGGGATCCATCCGCGCGACCACGGTGGAGGCGGGCGCGGCCGGAGCCGGCGCGCTGCCATAGGTGGAACCGTCCGGGATCGGGTCCATGCGGCTGACGATGGTGCCGAGGCTCGCGAGCTGAGACGGCGCCGGGGCGGCGGACGGCCGCGACGTGCCCATGGCCAGCGCCCGCTCCTCCGCCAGCAGGCGGCGCTGCTCGCGCAGGGCCAGCATCGTGCTCGGGTCGGCGCTGCGGCGCGCGGCCGGGTAGAGGCCGATATCGGCGGCGGCGTAAACCTCTTCCGGCGCGCGGCGGTTCGGCTCGGCGCCCTGGATGCGGGGGCCGATGCGCGCGACGTAGTTGCGCGTCTCGGTCGGCAGCAGGCCGCCGGACCAGAGGTAGTTCTCCAGCCGGCGCGGGCCGCCGTTATAGGCCGCCAGGAAGCCCGGCGAGCCGAAGAGGTCGTACATCTGCCGGATGTAAGCGGTGCCGGCCATCAGGTTGTCCCAGGGGTGGTAGGGATCGTCGCCGAGGCCGTGGCGGTTGCGCATCTCGGTGTAGGTGCCGGGCATGAGCTGCAGCAGGCCCATCGCCCCGACGCGGGAGGTGGCGGAGACGCGGCCCGCGCTCTCCTGGCGCATCACCTCGCGGATCCAGCGCTCCGGCACGTCGAAGCGGGCGGAGGCCTCGCGGATCCAGGGACCCCAGGGATCGGAGGGCGGGCCGGGCGGATCGTAGCTCGTGGGCCGGCCGGCCCGGGAGATGGGCGTGGGCGCCGTGGTTTCGGGCTGGGTGCTGCAGGCCGCCAGCGCGGCCATCAGCGAGAGTGCCGCCAGGGCACGAGCGCCCCTGTTGCCGGGCCGCGACACGCCGCAGCCCACACGCGCGAAGAGAGCCATCCCCCTCGATCCCCCTGCCTTCTGGGCCGGGCAAAAGGCCCCGGCCGGATGGACCGGCATGACAGAAGGCAGTGCCGCGTCCCCACGCGGCGCCGCCGGCCATGCCGGTGCAAGACCCTTCGGCGACAGCCTCCGGGTGTTCGTCCGTCACGGCTACCGGATGCTTGGGGCGGCGGCAAGGAGAGTTTGCGGCGGTGTGGCGGCACGGCCGCAGCCAAGGGAAGGCCGCCGGGGCCTTCCGGGGCAACGACCGGGCTGGTCAGGGCGGGGGGCGGATGCCATCTCCGGGGCCTCGCCGCTCTCGTGACGGAGCCTCCCGTGCCAGCCGCCCCCATGCCGCATTCCGCCCTTCGCGCCGGCTTCGCCGCCCTTCTCCTCGCCGCCGGCCTGCCTGCCTGCGCGCCGGAGCAGACGGCCTCCATCTACAGTCCCCACGCGGTCGGGCAGGTGGCGGGGGTGTCCTACGGCACGGTCATCGGCACGCGGCCGGTGGTGATCCAGGGCTCGCCCGGCGGGGCCGGGGCCACGGTGGGCGCCCTCGGCGGCGGCGTGGCCGGCTCCTTCATCGGCGGCGACTGGCGGACGAGCCTGCTGGCGGGGATCGGCGGCGCCATCATCGGCGGACTGGCGGGCGGCGCAATCGAGCGTGGCGCGACCACGTCCCGGGCGGTGGAGTTCACCGTGCGCGAGGACGGGCGCGGCGACTTCCAGACCGTGCAGACGAACGAGGAGGGGCTGCAGGTCGGCGAGCGCGTGGCCATCGCCCGCAGCGACCGCACCCGGCTCAGCCGCGCCGCCGGCGCACCCCCGGCGCCGAGGCCGGCGCCGATTTCCTGAGGTCCGGGCTCCCGGGACGCCACCGGCCCTGGCGTCGAGGAGGACCGGCCACGCCGCTGGCCGGGCGGCGCCCCCCCGGTGTATAGGCCCGCCCCATGCTAGCCGGATCGTTGCCCGCCGACGCCGAACGCCTCGGCCCGGAACGCGCCCCGCCCGGGCCGTCCGCCCCAGGGGATGCCCTAACCGACCGCTATGTCTTCGACGCCGCGACGCCGCGGCGGCGGGAGGCGGCGCTGGACGACCTGCGGGCGGGCTTCACCGCCTGGCGGCTGGCCTGGGCGCTGGCGCGGCTGGACCTGCGCAACCGCTACCGCGGCTCCATCATCGGCCCCTTCTGGATGACGCTCTCGACCGTGCTGATGCTCGGCGGGCTGGGGGCGCTGTATTCCCGGCTGCTCGGGCTGACGCTGGCGGACTACCTGCCGCACCTCGCGGTCAGCCTCGTCGTCTGGTCCGCGATCTCCGGCGTGGTGACGGACGCCTGCACGGCGATGATCAACGCCGAGGGCGTGATCCGCCAGATCCGCGTGCCCTACACCGTGCACGCGCTGCGCAGCGTCTTCCGCAACGTGCTGACGGCGGCGCACAGCCTGCCCATGATCCTCGTGGTCTTCGTGATCTTCGGCTACATGCCCGGACCGGTGGCGCTGCTGGCCATCCCGGGCCTGCTGCTGCTGCTGGTGAACGCCTTCTTCGCCTCCCTCCTGCTCGGCATGGTGTGCGCGCGGTTCCGGGACATCGGGCCGATCGTGCAGAACATCATCCAGCTCGCCTTCTTCATGACGCCGGTGCTCTGGAAGCCGGAGCTGCTGAAGGAACTGGCCGTTTGGCTGCCGCTGAACCCCTTCTTCGCCATCCTGGAGACGATCCGCGGGCCCCTGCTCGAGGGCGGCGGGCCGCCCTTGGCCTGGGTGGCGGCGGTCCTCTACACCGCCGTGCTGGGGACCGTGGCGATCGCCTTCTTCATGCGCTTCCGCGGCCGGCTGGCCTTCTGGGTCTGAGCGGATGAACGACCCTCTCGAGGCGCGCATCGCCGCGCATGGGCTGACGATCGAGTTCCCGCTCTATCACCTCGGCGCGCGGAGCCTGAAGAAGACCCTTCTCTCCGCCGCCAGCAAGCGGTTGCAGGCGGACGAGTCCAACCGCGTGGTGGTCAGCGCCCTGCGCGGGCTGGACTTCACCATCCGCTCCGGGGAGCGGGTGGCGCTGGTCGGCAGCAACGGCGCGGGCAAGACGACGCTGATGCGGACCATCGCCGGCATCTACGAGCCGGCGGGCGGCCGGATCGAGGTGGACGGGACGGTCGGCACGCTGATCGACGTCGCCGCCGGCATGGACAACGACAGCACGGGCCGGGAGAACATCCGCCTGCGCGCCCTCTACCGCGGGATGAGCGAGGCGGAGACGGCGGCGCTGGAGGCGGAGGTGACGGAGTTCGCCGGGCTCGGCGAGTTCCTTGACGTGCCGATCAAGGGCTATTCCGCCGGCATGTCGGTGCGTCTGGCCTTCGCGGTGGCCACCGCCATGACGCCGCAGATCCTGCTGATGGACGAGTGGTTCCTGGCCGGCGACGCCGCCTTCATGGAGAAGGCGGAGCAGCGGCTGATCGGCCTCGTCCACAGCGCCGACATCCTGGTCATCGCGACGCACGACATGAAGACCGTGCGGCGCTGGTGCACGCGGGTCATCCGGCTGGACGCCGGGCGGATCGTGGCGGATGGCACCGTGGCCGAGGTGTTGGGCGAAGAGGTCCCGGCGGAGTGATGCTGCTTCGATGGTGAAGGCCGGGGGGAGTATTCTCCCGGACCCCCATCTATTTCTATCGGGCTGCCGCGCAACGGTTCGGAACGGTCCCGCGGCAGCCTGATGGAAGTCGATGAGGGGCTTGAGGAGAAGACCTTCTCCCCAACCTTTCCTACATCACCACCCCGCCGCTGACATGCAGCGCCTGCCCCGTGACATAGGCCGCGTCCGCAGAGGCGAGGAAGGCGATCGCGGCCGCCACGTCATCCGGCGTGCCCAGGCGCCGCAGGGGGATGCGGGGCAGGATGTCGTCCCAGGCGCGGGGATCGAGCGCCGCGTGTGCCCCAGGGTCCTTGCGCGTGTAGCCCGGCACCACCGCGTTGACGGTGACATCGGGCGCCCCTTCGATGGCGAGGGACCGCACCAGCGCCTCCACCCCCGCCTTGGCGGCGGCGGAGGCGGCGAAGACCGTCGTGTCCGTCCGGAAGAGATGCGCGACGAAGGAGGAGACGGCGACGATCCGTGCCGCCCGTCCCGCCTGACCGGCCGCTTTCAGATGCGGCCCCGCGGCGCGTGCGAGGCGGAGGAAGCCCCAGAGGATCGTGTCGGCGCTGCGGGCGAAGGCCTCGTCGGTCAGGGCGGAGACGGGGGTGCGGTCGGCGAAGCCGGCATTGGCCACCAGCACCTCCAGCCCGCCGAAGGCCGCGACCGTCTCCTCCACCAGCCGGGCGGGGGTGGCGGGATCGGTCAGGTCGCCTTGCAGGATCACCGCCTCTGCCCCGGCGGCGCGGAGGTCCGTCGCGACCGCCTCGGCCCCCGCGCGATTCTGGCGGCAATGCACGGCGATGGCGCGCCCGGGCGCGGCCAGGCGCCGCGCCGCCGCGGCGCCGATGCCGCTGGACGCGCCTGTCACGAGGATGCGGCGTTCGGCCATGCGGCCCCCTTCGAATCTGAACCGGCGGGACCCTAGAGCAGATCGCCGCAGGGCCTAGGGGCCGGGGGCGCGGATCCCGAGCAAACAAGAGGCTGGCCCACACGGGGCGCCGGTCCCCCGGTTGCCGCCCGCCCCGCCGCCGCCCAGGATGCCGCCCGAATCCAGCGGGAAGGAAACGATGGTGCTGACGGTGCTGCAGCCGGAGGGGCTCTACCCCGACACGTCGCTTGAGCGGGAAGTCCTCGGCCCCACCGTCCGCATCCTGCAAGGCGGGGTGAAGGAGAGCCTGTCCGAGCTGCCGGACGAGATCTGCGCCGAGGTGGAGGGGCTCTTCATCTTCCGCATCTGGCTGCGGGCCGCCGACATCGCGCGCTTCCCGAAGCTGAAGGTCGTCGTGCGGATGGGCGTCGGCTACGACCGGCTGGACCGCGCGACGCTAGCGGCGCGGGGCGTCACGGTCTGCAACGTGCCGGATTACGGCACGATGGAGGTGGCGGACCACGCGGTCTCGCTCGCGCTCTCGCTTCGTCGCGGCATCATTCTGCACCACGACCTGCAGCGGGGCGACCCGACGCGGCAGGTGCCGCCGGCGCCCTGGGCCTATGTGGACTCGCCGGTCATCCAGCGGCCGCAGACCCGCACCTTCGGCGTGCTCGGGCTCGGGCGGATCGGGACGGCGGTGGCGCTGCGGGCGAAGGCCTTCGGCTGGCGCGTCATCTTCCACGACCCCTACCTTCCGAACGGCGTCGACCTCGCGCTCGGCATCGGGCGGGTCCGGCGGATCGAGGAGCTGTTCGAGCAGTCCGATACCCTCTCCATCCACGCGCCGCTGACGCGCACGACGAAGGGGCTGGTGACGGAGGAGCTGATGCGCCGCATGCCGCCGGGCGCCGTCATCGTGAACACGGCTCGCGGGCCGATCCTCGACCTCGACGCGCTGCACCGCTGCCTGCAGGACGGCACGATCGCCGCCGCCGGCCTCGACGTGGTGCCGGAGGAGCCGCTGCCCGATCCCGTGCCCGCTCTCGTTGCCGCTTACCGCGCGCGGGAGCCCTGGCTGGCAGGGCGGCTCGTGATCACGCCGCACAGCGCCTTCCACACGCCCGAGGCCTGGCAAGATATCCGACAGAAGAGCGCGGAGACGATGCGCGACGTCCTGGTCGATGGACTGCACACTAACGTCATCCGACCGGATGATGATTGAGCGGCGCGATTAACATCTGATATGTCACGGAGCAGAATTTAACGAATTATCAAAGACCGGCTGACAACGCCTTCGCAGCTGCGGTATGAAAACCGCAGAGGGGCCTCGGAGAGGGTGAGATGATCCTTCGCCAGCACCTGTCGGAAGACCTGCCAGTGCAGCGGACGCGCCAGCCGGTACTTTCGACCTTCGGCTGGCGGCGCGGACGCCCGGTGCGCTCCGCCTTCCCCCTGGTGTCGGAACGGCCCTCCGCGCAGCCGCACGTCGTCCTCGACATCTCCCGCCTGCTCAACGTTGCCGGGCGGACCGCGCCCTCCGGCATCGACCGGGTGGAGATGGCCTATGCCCGCCGCTGGGCCGCCCGGCCGGAGGGCAGCTGCACCTTCGTCGCCCAGGGTGTCGCGGGACCTTACGCCGCCCTTCCCTGGCGCGCGGCGACGCTTCTCATCACCGGCCTGACCGAGGCCTGGAACGGCGCGGACCCGCATGGCCGCGCGGCGGGCCGCGTGCGGCGCCTTGCCCGTCAGCTGCGCTGGCGAGTCACGGCCGGCTTCGGGCAGCGCGCCCTCTCGCGCGTGCTGCGGGAGCCCGGGCCGAAGGTCTTCCTCCTCGTTTCCCACCGCGCGCTGGAGCGGGAGCGGCCGATCGCGGCCATCCGGGATGCCGGCTGCGCCTTCGTCCCGCTCATCCACGACCTGATCCCGGCGACCCACCCCGAATACGCGCGGCCCGGCCAGGCGCAGCGCCACCTGCGGCGCATCGCCACCACGGCGGCGCTGGCGGACGCGGTGATCGTGAACTCCGCCCACACGGCGGAGGCGCTGGCCCCCTATCTGGCGGCCCGGCCGAAGGAGCGCGGGGCGCCGCCCCCGGTGCTCGTCGCGCCGCTCGGCGTTGAGACGCCCTCGGCCCCCGCGCCCGCCCTGCCGACCGAGCCCTATTTCGTCGTGCTCGGCACCATCGAGCCGCGCAAGAACCACCTTCTTCTTCTCCATCTCTGGCGGGACCTGGTGTCCCGCCTCGGGACCTCGGCGACGCCGCGCCTGCTCGTCATCGGCCGCCGGGGCTGGGAGAACGAGAACATCGTGGACATCCTCGACCGCAACGAGACGCTGCGCGGGGTGGTCCGGGAGATCGGGCACCTGCCGGACCGGCAGCTCTGGGAGTTGCTGCGCGGCGCGCGGGCCCTTCTCTTCCCCTCCTTCGCCGAGGGCTACGGCCTGCCGCTGGCCGAGGCGCTGGCGATGGGCGTGCCCGCCCTCTGCTCCGACCTGCCCGCCCTGCGGGAGGTCGGCGGCGAGGTGCCGGAATACCTCGACCCGCTGGACGGCCCTGCCTGGCGGGACGTGATCCTCGGCTATGCCGAGCCGGAGAGCGCCGGCCGCGCCGCGCAGCTCGCGCGCCTCTCGGGCTGGCGCACGCCGCGCTGGGAGGGGCATTTCGAACAGGTGGACGCGATGCTCTCCGGCCTCGTCCCGATGGCGCCCTGGCCGGTGCCGGGGACCTCCACCGATTCCGGGCCCGTGCTGCGCGGCGCCCTCCAGGAAGGGGAGGCGCTGACATGAGGGGCGACCGGCACCGATCCGGCGGGGGCGCCGCCCCCGCCCAGCATCCCTCGGCCGTCGCCTGACCGGCATGCCGCGCTCCTCGACCTCGCGCCCGGCCGCCGGCCGGGCGGCCCGGGACCGTGCGGCCGAACCGATCGCGGTCGTCGGGACGGCCTGCCGCTTCCCCGGCGCCCCCGACCTCGACGGCTTCTGGTCCCTGCTGGCCGAGGGGCGGGACGCCGTCTCCACCCTGCCCCCCGAGCGCTTCAGCCAGGAGTGGTTCCATCACCCGCGCCGGGGCGAGCCCGGCCGGTCCTACACCTTCGCCGCCGGCCATCTCGGCGACGTCTCCGGCTTCGATGCCGGGCATTTCGGCATCTCCCCGCGGGAGGCCGCGGAGGCCGACCCGCAGCAGCGCCTGCTGCTGGAGGTGGCGCACGAGGCCTTCGAGGACGCCGGATGGCCGACCGCCGCCGTCTCGGGGCGGGAGATCGCGGTCTTCGTCGGCGGCTCCTCCACGGATTACGCGGAGCTGCGCCTGTCCGATCCGTCGGGGGCCGACCGCTACTTCATGACGGGGAACACCCTGTCGATCCTGTCCAACCGCATCACCAATGTCTTCGACCTGCGCGGTCCGGGGCAGACGGTGGACACGGCCTGCTCCTCCTCCCTCGTCGCCCTGTCGCTCGCGGTGGACGCGCTGCGCGCCGGGCGGGCGGAGGCGGCGCTGGTGGGCGGGGTGCAGCTCCTGCTCTCTCCCTACGCCTTCGCCGGCTTCTCCCACGCCTCCATGCTCTCCCCCACCGGGCGCTGCCGGGTCTTCGCGGCCGCCGCGGACGGCTACGTGCGGTCGGAAGGGGCGGGGGCGGTGGTGCTGAAGCCGCTGCGCGCCGCGCTGGCGGACGGGGATTCGGTGCGCGGCGTCATCCTGGCCGCCGGGGCGAACGCGGTCGGGCGCAGCATCGGCCTGTCCCTGCCCAACCCGCGCGCCCAGGCGAAGCTCATGCGCCGGATGCTGGCCGAGGCCGGGCTGTCGGCCAGGCGCGTCACCTATTTCGAGGCGCACGGCACCGGCACCCAGGCCGGCGACCCCGCCGAGGCGCGCGCGATCGGCGAGGCGATGGGCGCCGGGCGCGACACGCCGCTGCCGGTCGGCTCGGTGAAGACGAATCTCGGCCACCTGGAGACGGCCTCCGGCATGGCGGGGCTGATCAAGGCGCTGCTGATGCTGGAGAAGCGGGTGATCCCGCCGAACCTGCACTTCGACGCGCCGAACCCGAACATCGACTTCGCGTCCCTGAACCTGCGCGTGCCGGTGGCGCCGGAGCCGCTGAAGGCCGAGGGCCGGGCGGCGCCGGTGATCGGCGTGAACTCCTTCGGCTTCGGCGGCACCAACGCCTCCCTCCTCCTCGCGGCCCCGCCGGCCGCGGCGGAGCCGAAGGCCGGGCCGGGACCGCTGCCGCCGCTGCTTCTCTCGGCCCGCTCGGCCGAGGCGCTGCGGAGCCTCGCCGGAACCTGGGCGGCGCGGCTGCGGGCCGAGCCCGGGCGTGCCCCGGTGCTGCTGCGCGGCCAGGCGCGGCACCGCGACCTCGGGCCGCACCGCCTCGTCGCCCGCGCGGCGGGGGCGGAGGCGCTGGCCGGGACGCTGGAGGCCCATGGCCGCGGCGAGACGGCGGGGGTGGTCACCGGGCGCCTGACCGGCGCGGCGGCGGGCGGTGTCGTCTTCGCCTTCTCCGGCAACGGCGCGCAATTCCCCGCCATGGCGCGGGAGGCGATGCGCCATTCCCCGGACTTCCGCCGCGGCGTGGAGGCGGTGGACGCCCATCTCGCCCCGCGGCTCGGCTGGTCCGTCGCCGCCGCGCTGGCCGATGGCATCACCGAGACGGCGCTCGGCGCGACCGAGGCGGCGCAGCCCGCCCTCTTCGCCGTGCAGGCCGGGCTGCTGGCGGCGCTGGCCGCCGAGGGGATCGTGCCGGACCTCGTACTCGGCCACTCGGTGGGGGAGGTCGCGGCCGCGATGGCCGCCGGCATCCTGACGCCGGAGGGGGCCTCGGCCCTCGTCGTCGCGCGCTCCGCCGCCCAGGGCCGCACGCGCGGGCGCGGACGGATGGCGGCGCTCGGCGCCACGCCGGAGGAGGCGGCGCCGCTGCTGGCCGAATGCGGGCCCGGGCTGGAGATCGCGGCGATCAACGGCCCCCGCGGCGTGACCGTGGCGGGACCGGCCGGGGCGATCCGCCGGCTCGCCGCCGCGGCGGAGCGGGCGCGCCTCGTCTGCAAGGAGCTCGATCTCGACTACGCCTTCCACTCGGCCGCGATGGACGAGGTGAAGGACGAGCTGCTCGCGGCGCTGGCGGGCATCGAGCCCGCGCCGGGGCGGCTGCCCTTCCTCTCCACCGTGACGGGGGAGGCGATGGAGGGTCCGTCGGCGGATGCCGGCTACTGGTGGCGCAACCTCCGCGCCCCCGTCCGCTTCCGGGACGCGGTGACCGCCGCCGCCGGCGCCGGGGCGCGGCTCTTCCTGGAGATCGGGCCGAACCCCGTCCTGCAATCCTACATCCGGGAGACTCTGCGCGCGGCGAAGTCGGAGGCCGCCCTGATGGCGAGCCTGTCCAAGCGCGACGCGCCGGGCGATCCCATCCCGCCCATCGCGGACCGCGCGACGGCGGCGGGCGCCGATCCGCGTGGCGGCCCGGCCTTCGCCGGACCGGCCGCCCGGCGCGGCCTGCCGCTGACCCCCTTCCACCGTGCCCGCCACTGGCTGCCCGCGACCGCCGAGGCCGGGCGGCTGCACGATCCCGCCCTCGACCACCCGCTGCTCGGCTTCCGGCGGGACGGCGAGCCGAACGCGCAGCCGGCGGTGCGCTGGCGCCGGATGCTCGACACGACGCTGCTGCCCTGGCTCGGCGACCACCGGCTGGGCGGGGAGGCGGTGATGCCGGCCGCCGGCATGGTCGAGATGGCGCTCGCCGCCGCCGCCCGCCGTTTCCCGGAGGCCCCGGCGCTGGAGGTCGCGACCTTTCAGATCCTGCGCGCGCTGCCCGTCCCCGCCTCTGAGGCGGGGGCACAGGAGACGCGCTGCCGCCTGTCGGACGACGGCACCTTCCGGATCGAGAGCCGCCGCCGCCTGGGCGGGGAGGCCTGGACGCTGCACGCGCGCGGCCTGCTGCGCGCCGCGACCGCGGAGGCCCTGCCCGACACCCTGCCGTCCCCGGCCGGGGACGGGCGCGTGGTGGAGGAGGCGACGATCCACGCCCTCGCCGCGCGGCTCGGCCTCGACTACGGCCCGGCCTTCCGGCCGGTCCGGGGCGTCCTGATCGGGCCGGACGGCACGGCGGAGGTGGCGCTCGAGCTGCCCCCGTCGGCGCCGGACGACGCCGCCTTCTTCCTGCACCCCGTCCGGCTGGACGGGGCGTTGCAGGGGCTGATCGGTCTTCTCGGCGACCGGACGGAGGGCGGCGAGGCCCCCGTGCCCGTGCGCTTCGAGCGCCTCGTCTTCCGTCGCGGCGCCGGGCCCGCCTCCTCCGCCTCGCTCGCCCTCGCCCATGCCGGCGCCCGGGCGGCGGAGGCGCGGATCGTCCTGCGCGACGCCGAGGGGCGCGTCGTCGCCGCCGCGGAGGGCATCTGGTTCCAGCGCGTCCGCGTCGCGCGCGGGGAGGCCGCCGAGCCCGTTGCCTTCCGGCTGGAGGACGTGCCGGGCCCCGAGCCTGCCCTGCCCGCGCCGGAGCCGGCCCTCGCCCTGGCCCTCGCGGCCGCGGAGGCGCGGGACGAGGCCTATGACCTCTCCGAGCCCGCCCTGCTGCTGGAGGGCTATGCGAGCGTCGTGGCGGCCCGCGCCTTCGGGGAGCCCGGAAGCCTCGTGGTGCCCGCCACGGCCTATGCCCACGCCCTGCTGAAGGGGCTGGGGGAGGACGACCTGGCGGAGAGGGAGGGGGATGCCGCATGGCGCCTCCTGCCCTCCGGCGACCTGCCGGTCGCCGAGGCGATCTGGCGGTCCGTGCTGGAGGAGCGCCCGGCCCTGGCCCAAGACCTGGCGGCGGTTGCCCTGGCGGCCGAGCGGTTGCCCCAGGCCCTGGCGGGCCGTGGCGAGGCCGTTCCTCTGCCCGAGGAATCCGCGGCCCGCGACCGGCTGGCCCAGGTCCTGGCCGACGCGGCCGGCGCCATCGCGGCCGCCTGGCCGGCGGAGCGGCCCTTCCGGGTGCTGGACCTCGGCGGGGCCGCGCTGACGCGGCACCTCTCGGCGGCGATGGCCCGGTCCGGCCGGCGCGTCCTGCACCTTCTCGCCGGGGAGGTGCGGGCCGCGCCCGCCCCAGGCGGCCTGTCCGAGGTCTCGGTGCTCGACTGGGACCCGGCCAGCGGCGCGCCCGCCCCGGCGGTCGCCGACCTCGTCGTGGGCAGCTTCGCCGCGGCCCGCGGCCGCGCGGGCACCGCGATGCTGCCCGCTCTGGCGTCCGCGCTGGCAGAGGGCGGTGCCCTTCTGCTCGCCGAGCCCGCGCCGGGACGGCTCGCGGAGTTCATGCTCGGCCAGGACCCGGAATCCTGGACGCGCCCGCCCCTGCCTGGCGCCGCGGCCTGGACGGACGCCCTCACGGCCGGCGACTGGGACGAGGTCCGGATCCAGCCGCTGCGCGCGGCTCCCTGGCCGTCGCTGCTGCTGGCCGCGCGCCGCCCCACGCCGGCCCGGCCGCCCCTGCCCGCCGCCCCGCCGCGCGCCGTCCTGCTCGCCGACACCGGCGCCGCCCCGCTGCGGGAGGCGCTGGCCGCCGTCCTTTCCGGCCTCGGCGTCACGGTGGACAGCCTGCGGCTGGAGGACGTGTCCGGCCTGCCGCCGCGGACGCTGCAGGGCACCCCGGTCATCGCCCTTGCCAGCCCGGGCACCGCCTCCCTGCCCACCAGCCTCTCGGCGCTCGCGACCCTGGCCGGCACGGCGGAGGCGGGCGGGGCCCGCCTCACCCTCGTCGCCCAGGGCGACGCCGCGACACCGGCCGCGGAGGCGGTGCGCGCGCTCGGCCGCGTGCTGGCGAATGAGCGGCCCGACCTGCCGCTGCGGCGCATCCTGGTGGACGCCGCCCTCTCGCCCGTGGCCGCGGCGCGGCGCCTGCTGCCGGAGATCCTCGCCCCGGGCGGCGAGCCGGAGCTGCTGCTGGGCCAGGCCGCCCGCCGCGTGCCGCGGCTGGTTCCGGCCACCGATTCGGCCCACCGCACCCGCCCGGCGCGCCTCGTCGCCCGTCACCCCGGGCAGCTCGGCTCCCTCGGCTGGGAGCCGCTGGACCTGCCGGCCGTGCTCGGGGCCGGGGAGGTGCTCGTCCGCGTCGAGGCGGCGGGGCTGAACTTCCGCGACCTCATGTGGGCCCAGGGGCTGCTGCCGGAGGAGACGCTGAAGGACGGCTTCGCCGGCGCGGGGCTCGGGATGGAATGCGCCGGGGTGGTGGAGGCGGTCGGGCCGGGCGTGCCCTTCCGCCCCGGCGCCCGGGTTTTCGGCTTCGCGCCCCACGCCCTGGCCAGCCGCGCGGTCACCCGCGCCCAGGCGCTGACCCCGATCCCGGAGGGCGTGACCTTCACCGCCGCCGCCACCATTCCCGTGGCCTTTCTCACCGCGGTCTACTCGCTGGAGACGATGGCCCGCATCGCCCCGGGGGAGCGCGTGCTGGTGCATGGCGGGGCCGGCGCCGTCGGGCTGGCCGCGCTGCAGGTCGCCCGCGCGGCCGGGGCCGAGGTCGCGATGACCGCCGGCACCGAGGCGAAGCGCGCCTTCCTCCGCGCCGCCGGCGCCACCCTCGTGCTCGACAGCCGCGACCCCGGCTTCGCCGATGCGCTGCGCCGCCACTGGCCGGACGGGGTGGATGTGGTGCTGAACTCCCTCGCGGGGGAGGCGATGGAGCGCAGCCTGGAGCTGGTCCGCCCCTTCGGCCGCTTCGTGGAACTGGGCAAGCGCGACTATGCCGAGGATCGGCGGATCGCGGTGCGCCCCTTCCGGCGGAACATCACCTATTTCGGCGTGGACGTGGACCAGTTGCCCCGCGCCCGCCCGGCCGAGGCGGCGCGGCTGCTGGAATCGATCCGCGGCCGGCTGGCCTCGGGCGACCTGCGCCCGCTTCCCTATGCCCGCCGCGCCGCGGAGGAGGTGGAGGGCGCCTTCCGGCTGCTCCAGGCGAGCGGGCATATCGGCAAGATCATCGTCGTCCCGCCGCGCGCGGAAGGGCCGGCCCCGCGCGCCTGGCAGCCGGACGGCGGCACGGTCGTCGTCACCGGCGGCACCGCGGGCTTCGGGCTTGAATGCGCGAAGTGGCTCGCGGCGCGGGGGGTGGAGCGGCTGGCGCTGCTGTCGCGGCGCGGCCCCGCGACACCGGGAATCGGGGAGGCGATCACCGCCCTCTCCTCGCTCGGCGCCCGCAGCCTTGCGGTCGCCTGCGATGCCTCCGATCCGGACGCGCTGGAGGCGGCGCTCGACGCGTTGCGGGCGGAGGGGCCGATCACCGGCGTGGTCCACGCCGCGGCGGTGTTCGACGACGGCGCCTCCGCCGCCCTGGATGCGTCCCGCTTCGCGCGCGTGCTGGGGCCGAAGCTGGCGGCGGCCGAGAACCTCGACCGGCTGACGGCGGACGACCCGCTGACGCTCTTCCTCCTCTTCTCCTCGGCCACCACCGCGCTCGGGAATCCGGGGCAGGCGAACTACGTCGCGGCGAATGCAGGGCTGGAGGCGGTCGCGCGCCGCCGACACGCGGCGGGACGGCCGGCGCTCGCGGTGGGCTGGGGCCCGATCGCCGATGCCGGCATTCTCGCGCGAAGCGACGAGACGGCCGCGACCCTCGCCCGCCGCCTCGGCGTCGAGCCGCTGACGGCGCGGGAGGCGCTGGACAGCCTGCCCGGCCTGATCGGGTCCGGCCTGCCGGTCGCCGCCGTCGCCCGCATCGCCTGGAACCGCGCCGGCACCGCGCTGCCCGTGCTGAAGGAGCCCGCCTTCGCCGCCGTGCGCGGCCGGCCCGAGGCGCTGGCGGAGGTGGACGACCTGCGCGCCCACCTCGCCACCCTGCCGGTGGAGGAGGCGCGGGCGCTGCTGACGCGCATCGGCACGGAGGAGCTCGGCCGCATCCTTCGCCTGCCGCCCGACAGCATCGCGCCCGATGCGCCCGTCGCCTCGCTCGGCCTCGACAGCCTCGGCGGGCTGGAGCTGCGCGGGGCGCTCGAATCCCGGCTCGGCATGCCCGTCCCGCTCTCGGCGGTGACCGAGGACCTGACCGTCGCGGGCCTCGCCGCCCGCATCGCGGAGGGGCTGGCCGGCGGCAAGCCGGAGGCGCAGCTCGACGCCCTCATCGAGCATTTCGAGGCCTCCCCCACCCCGGAGCCGACGCCGCACGACGCGCCGCCGCCCCGGGACGTGGCGTTGGAGAGCCCCGCCACGGAGACATCAGCGTGAGCCAGGGCTTCGGCCTCACCACCACCGCCCGCCTCGCGCTGCTGCAGCGCCTGGCCAAGCGCCGGGCGCGTCAGGAGGAGAGCGGCGGCAGCGGCGATGCGCGCGGCTTCTCCGCGTTGCCGGGGCTGCGCGACTTCGAGCTGATGCGCACCGCCATCGAGGCGCTGCACCTTCCCAACCCCTTCTTCCGCACGCATGAGGGCATCGCCTCCGCGACCAGCCGGATCGAGGGGCAGGAGGTGCTGAACTTCTCCTCCTACAACTACCTCGGGCTGAACGCGGACCCGCGCGTCATGGCCGCGGCGCACGCGGCGATCGACCGCCACGGCGTCTCCGCCTCCGCCTCCCGCCTCGTCTCCGGGGAGCGGCCGGTCCATGCTGAGCTAGAGGCCGCGATCGCCGCCCATTACGAGGCGGAGGCGGCGCTCGTCTTCGTCTCCGGCCACGCGACCAACGTCACCGTCATCGGCCACCTGATGGGCCCGCGCGACGTGATCCTGCACGACGCGATGGCCCACAACTCCTGCATCGAGGGCGCCCGGCTGTCGGGCGCGCGGCGCATCCCCTTCGCCCACAACGACCCGCAGGCGGCGGAGCGCGAGCTGGCCGCCGCCCGGCGCGGCGCGGGTCGGGCCCTCATCATCATCGAGGGCCACTACTCCATGGACGGGGACGTGCCGGACCTCGCCCGCTTCATCGAGATCGCGCGCCGGCACGACGCCTGGCTCATGGTCGATGAGGCGCACTCGATGGGCGTGCTCGGCCCGACCGGCCACGGCATCGCGGAGTTGCAGGGCGTGGACCCGTCCGAGGTGGACATCTGGATGGGCACCCTGTCCAAGACGCTCTCGGCCTGCGGCGGCTACATCGCCGCGCGGCGGGAACTGGTGGACTGGCTGCGCCACACCGTGCCGGGCTTCGTCTACTCCGTCGGCCTGCCGCCGGTCCTGGCGGCCTCGGCCCTCGAATCCCTCCGCATCCTGCACGCCGAACCCGAGCGCGTCGCGCGGCTGAACGCCAACACCCGGCGCTTCCGGGACGGGCTCCAGGCGCGCGGCCTCGACACCGGCTCCTCGGCGGCGCACGCGATCGTGCCGCTCATGACCGGCTCCTCCGTCCGCGCCGGGCAGCTTTCCGGCGAATTGTTCAAGCGCGGCGTGAACGTGCAGCCGATCACCTTCCCCGCCGTGCCGGAGCGGGCCGCGCGGCTGCGCTTCTTCCTCACGAGCGAGCACACGGCCGAGCAGATCGACCGCGCCGTCGGGATCATCGCGGCGGCCTCCGGCGGGCTGGCGCCGGTGGAGCTGGCGGGGTGAGGCGCGCCCTGGCCGGGGTGCTGCCGCTCCTTGCCCTCGCCTTCGCGGCCGCGGCCCAGCCCTCCCGCGGGTCGCTCATGCCCTGCCCGGAGACGCTGGAAGGGTTCGGCGCGATGCAGCCCGGCGCCTGCGCCTGCTGGCAGCCCGTGGCCGCGCCGGTCCGGGGCACCGACGTCTACACACCGAACAGCGCGATCTGCGCGGCCGCCGTCCATGCCGGCGTCATCACCATGGCGGGCGGCACGGTGAGCGTGGTCCCCGCGCCCGGCCAGTCTCGCTATCCCGGCAGCACGCGGAACGGCATCACCTCCAACGACGCTGGCCCCGCCGACCGGAGCTTCCGGGTGGAGCGCATGACCGGCTCCTACGGCACGGTGCCGCGGTGATCCCGGCCGGGTCATCGCCCTGAGCGAGGCGGGTCGGGAGGCACCGCTCGTCCGGGAGGTCTCATCCCCGGCCGAGATCGCGATCTTCGACAGCCTGCCCCGCGCCCTCGGCGGGGAGGCGGCAGGCTGGGGCGTGCCGCTGGCCTTCGAGACGCGGCTGGTCTTCGACCCCGCGCGCAACCCGGTGCTGGCCGAGTGGCACCTGCGGCGCTTCCTCGCCTGGCGGGACGGGCGGGTGGTGGGGCGGATCGTCGCCGCTATGCCGCGGAACGGGCATGGCGGCATCGGCCATTTCGGCTTCCTGGCGGTGGAGCAGGACGCGGCGGTGCTGGCGGCGCTGCTGGAGGCGGCGCGGTCCTGGCTCGTCGCGCGCGGCGCGACGCGGCTGCGGGGTCCGCTGAGCTTCTCGATCAACCACGAGGTCGGCGCGCGGGTGGAGGGGGAGGGCGCGATGCTGCGCATGCCCCGCAACCCGCCCTGGCTGCCCGCCATGCTCGATGCTGCCGGCCTCACACGCGAGAAGGACGTGCTCGCCTGCACCCTGACGGTCGCGGAGGAGCGGCACCGCGCGCGCTTCCGCCCGCTGCTGGCACGGTGGGAGGGTACGGGCGACCTGACGATCCGTCCGCTGCGCGTCTCGCATCTCGCCTCGGAGGTCGAAATCGTGCGCGACCTCTTCAACGATGCCTGGGCGGAGAACTGGGGCGCGATGCCCGTCTCCAGGGCCGAGGCGGAGGTGATGCGCGGGCTGCTGGCGCCGCTGCTCCTCGCGGGGCGCGTCTTCTTCGCGGCGTGGCGGGGGGAGGCGATCGGGCTGCTCTCCATCGTGCCGAACATCGAGGCGGCGACGGCACGGGCGGAGGGGCAGCTCTGGCCCTTCGGCTGGGCGGGGCTCGCCGGCGCGGCGCTGGGCTTCGTGGACAGCGCGCGCGTGCCGATGCTCGGCATCCGCCGGGCCTGGCGCGGCACCGCCGTCTCCGCCATGGCGACGGGGGCGCTGCTGGACCACGCGATCACCCTCGCGGAACGACGCCGCTGGGCACGGGTCGAGATCTCCTGGATCCTGGAGGATAACGGGCCGATGCGGCGGCTCATGGCCGCGCTGCCGGCGCCGGTGACGGGACGCTGGCGGATCTGGCGCGGCCCCGCGTGACGACGTCGTTGCGCCAGGGAAGCGATGGGTTGGGGCGTTGACCGAACCTCGCGGGCCGGGCAAGCCCGGAGACGACCGCCCCGCGCGAAGCGAAACCCTGCGAGCCGAACCCCATCCCGTGGACGCCGCCCCGAGAGGCTTCCTTTTCCTGCAGGGGCCGATCAGCCCCTTCTTCCGGGAGGTCGGCCTCGGGCTGATGGCGCGCGGCCACCGGGTGTTCCGGATCAACCTGTCGCTCGGCGACCGGATGTTCTGGCCCGAGCCGAACGCCACCGACTTCACCGGCCGCAAGGAGGACTGGCCCGGCTTCCTGGGCGCCTTCCTCGACGCGAACCGCATCACTGACATGGTCCTGCTGGGCGAGCAGCGGCCGCTGCACAAGCAGGCCATCGCCATGGCCAAGGCCCGCGGCATCACGGTGACGGTGACCGATTTCGGCTATCTCCGCCCCGACTGGATCGTGCTGGAGCGGGACGGGATGAACGGGGAGAGCGTCTTCCCGCGCGACCCCGCGGCGATCCTGGAGCTGGCGCGCGACCTCCCGCCGCCCGATCTGGTCAAGCGCCACACCGACTCCTTCGGGCAGCAGGCGGTGTGGGACATCCTCTACCACCTGGCCGGTCTGCTCCCGAGCCGCTTCCGCCATCATGAGAGCCACCAGCTCCACCATCCCCTCCCGGTCTATGCGGGCATGGCGGTGCGGCTGCTGATCCGCGGCTTCGAGAACCGCCGCGCCGACCGCATCCTCGAGCAGGTGCGCCACCGCGGGCCGCTCTTCCTTTTCGCGATGCAGATGGAGACCGACTACTCCATCCGCGCCTACTCGCATTACCCGGACCTCGACACCGCGATCCGGGAGGTCATCGACTCCTTCGCCGCCCACGCGCCCGCCGACGCGCAGCTGCTGATCAAGGTGCATCCCCTCGACCCCGGTCTGAAGCGCTGGCCGATGCGCGTCCGCCGGATGGCCCGGCGCACCGGGCAGGAGGCCCGCATCCACTACCTCGGCGGTGGCAACCTCGGCGCCATCACGGAGGCGATGCAGGGCGTGGTGACGGTGAACTCCACCGTCGGGCTGCGCGCGATCGTGGACCGCCTGCCGGTCCACGCGCTGGGGCAGGCGGTCTACAAGATCCCGGGCCTGACGCATGACGGCCCGCTGGACCGCTTCTGGACGGAGGCGCGCCCGCCCGATCCCATCCTGCGCGAGGCCTATCTGCGCGCGCTGTCCTGGTGCGTGCACATCCGCGGCGCGTTCTACGCCCGACCCGGCCTGGACGCGGCCGTGCGCGCCGCGGTCCACCGGCTGCACCACGGGCTGCTGAACGTGCCGGTGCTGGAGACGCCTTCGTCGTAGTGGGACAAGAATAGGCCGGGGGAAAGGTATTCCCCCGGACCCCCATCTATTCTTGTCAGGCTGCCGCGGGACGGTTCTCGTCAGGTCCGCCGCGGGATTGAGGAGGATGGTGGGGCCGAACGCGCGGCGTTCGATGGGGAGTTCTTCCCCCTGGCCTTGTCCCGTCCGGCCGGCGTGGTCCCGAAGGCCGCGCGATAGGCCGCCCCGAAGGCGCTGGCGGAGGCATAGCCGACCGTCGCCGCGACCTGGGCCGGGGTCACACCCTGGGCGAGCAGCGCGGAGGCCTCGGCCAGCCGCACGCCCTGACGCCAGGCGGCGAAGGAGAGGCCGGTCTCCCGCCGGCAGAGGCGGGACAGGGTGCGCGGGGAGGCGCCGATCCGGGCGGCCCAGCCCTCCAGCGGCAGGGAGCTGGAGAGGTCCGCTCGCAGGGCCTCGGCGAGGCGGGCAAGGCGCGGCTCGCGCGGTTCCGGCACGCCGAAGGGCAGGGTGGGCGCGCGCCGGATCTCGTCCAGGATCAGGGCCGCGAGGTGGCCGCCGCGGCCGCCCTCGTCCCATTCGAGCGGCTCCTCGCAGGCGGCGAGGATGAGTTCCCGCAGCAAGGGGGAGGTGGCGAGCACCGCCACGCCCTCCGGCCCCGCGCGGGCGGCGTCGGCGCGCAGGAACAGCGCCCGCATGGCGACCGGCCCGACGATCTGCACGGCGTGCGGCTCCCCCGCTGGGACCCAGAGCGCGCGCCCGGCCGGGACCACGAAGCTGGCGATGTCAGTGACGATCCGCATGACCCCGCGCAGGGCGTAGAGGAGCTGCACCCGGGCGTGGCGGTGCCGGCCGGTCTGGTCGCCGTCGCTGTAGTCCCGCCGGAAGGCCGCCAGCGGCCGGTCCACCGAATCCTGCGGCAGGTCGAGGTTCGGGATGTTCCTCTGGCCGGTTCTCGACATGATATGGCCGGACGTCTCCTCCCGGCCAGTTTAGTTTCGGCCCGAGGAGAACGCCATGCCCACTGATCCGGCCACGCGGCAGATCTGGTTCATCAACGCCGCCCATGTGGTCTGCCACTACATGCTGCTCATCCTGGCCACCGCGGTGCTCGGCATGGTGTCGATGGACGGGGCGCGCTTCGGGACGGAGTACGGGCCGGTGCTGGCGCTGGGGACGGGGATGTTCGTCCTCTATGGCGTGGGATCGCTGCCGATGGGCTGGATCGAGGGGCGGGTCGGGCGCCACGCGCTGATGGCGGCCTTCTTCCTCGGCGTCGGGGCGTCGCTGGTGCTGGCGGGCTTCGTGTCCGGTCCCTGGGGACTGGCCGTGGCGCTGGCGCTCGCCGGGCTGTTCAACGCCATCTACCACCCGATCGGCACGGCGATGCTGGTGGAGGCCGCCGGCGACCGCGTCGGCCGCGCCATGGGCAACAACGGCGTCTTCGGCAACATCGGCGTGTCCTTCGCGCCCGTCGTCACGGCGCTGGTGGTGGCGCAGGCGGGGTGGCGCTGGGCTTTCATCGTGCCGGGCATCCTCGCGCTGATCCTCGGCCTGCTGTGGCTGCGGGAGCCGATGTATGACGCCCGCAAGCACGCGAAGAACGCCCGCCCCTTCCCCGAGATCCCGCGCGACATCGTGCGGCGCGCCGTGATCTCGCTGATGCTGATGGCGGTGGCCTCGGGCTTCGTGTTCAACGCCTTCACCCTGCTCGTGCCGAAGCTCATGCAGGAGCGATTGGCGGACAGCCCCTCCCTGCTGCCGGTGGTGGGCGTGCTGGCCTTCGTGGCCACGCTCTTCGGCGGGCTGACGCAGTTCACCGTCGGGCGGATGATCGACCGCACGACGCTGCGTCGTGTCTTCCTGCCGCTGGCGCTGGCACAGGTGCCGGCGCTGCTGGCGCTGTCCTTCCTGGGCGGCTGGGCGGTGCTGCCGGTGGCGGCGATCGCGGCCGCGTCCATCTTCGGGCAGGTCACGGTGAACGAGACGATGACGGCCCGCTACATCGCGCCGGCCCTGCGGGCGAAGCTCTACTCCATCCGCTTCTTCGTGGGCTTCCTCGGGGCGGCCGCGGCCTCGCCGCTGGTGGGATACCTGCACGACGTGACGGGAAACCTCGGGCTGGTGATGATCGTGCTGGCGGCCTTCGGCAGCGTCGCGCTCTCCTGCGCGCTGCTCTTCCCGGACCGGCCGGAAGAGCTCCGGCCGGAGCTCTGGGCGGCGCAGGCGCGGCCGGTCGCGTTGCCGGCGGAGTAGCGCCCCGGCCAGCGCGCGACATCCGCGACAGGATGCGCGTTGCCGCCGGGCCGGTCCGGCGGAGACAAGGGCCCCGGAGAGAACCGGAAGGTCCCATGCGCCGACGCGAGCTGATCCTGGGCGGGGCCTCCGTCCTCCTGCTGGGCCGGGCGGCCACGTCGGCTCCCCCGCCGCCCGGCTACTTCGAGCAGAGCTGGGACGCGATGCTGCGCGCCCCGATCCATCTCCAGGCCGAGATGGTCGCGGAGCCCGCCATCGGCTTCGGCGCCTACGGCCGGTTCGTCGGAGAGGCGGTCGCCCGCGCGGTGTTCCGGGGCGGCGACGCGCTGCGGGAGGGGGCGCGGTTCCGTTTCGTCACCGTGGCGCGTCGCGGTACGTGGTTCCTGCGGCCGGACGCGCCCGACATGCCGATGCCGACCGACCCGCCGCTCTTCGCGGTGGATCCGGCGCTGCTGCGGACCGGCACGAAGCTGGAGCTCTTCCTCGAGCCAGATCTCGACGGCCCGCCGGACAGCTTTCAGATCGTGACCCACGGCCTTCGCACGGTGGAGGCTTTCGGGGCGCCGCGCTTCGACCCGCGGGAGCGGCCGGCCCATTACGACCGGCGCTACGGGCGGGGCGATCCCGCGCCCGAGCGGGCCCGATCGCGCGTGCGCCGGGAGCCACCGGCCTTCCCGACCCGTGACACCGTGCTGGACTACGTCGTCACGGCGAGTTGGGGGCGGCAGGAGGCGACCGGCCTCTATCACGCCGCGTCGCAGCGGGTGCGGGTCACGCCGCGCGCGGGTGCCGCCCCGGGCGACCTCCTGGTCGACCGCACCGCGCGGCTGGTGGCGCGGATCTGGGAGCGCGAGCGAACCTACGCCCTTCTGCCCGGGCGGGACGGCGAGCGGTACGGCCACGCCATCCTGCCAGACGACCCCGCGCCGGTGCGGCTGGGGGAGGAGACGGTGATCGGGCACGCCTGCACGGTCTTCGCCATCCCGCGGAGCGGGCGCCCGGATGCCGTGCGCGTCTGGCTCTCGGCGGACGGCGTGCAGTTGAAGCGGATCGAGGGCGGGACGGTGATGGAGGCCCGGGGGCTCCGCTTCGCGGATGTCGCGCTGGATCGGGTGAGGATCCCCGCCGCCTTCCGGCGCGTGCCGGAGGAGCGCGGGGCCTGGGAGCAGCCGGCCTAGCGGCCCGCGCCGGGAGACCCTGCCTCCCGGACCCTTCGTTGGGGGCGGACGCACGGCTTGCGCGCCTAAACCCCAGGGCCCCGCAGTCTGTCGGGCATGGGGCGGGTGGGTGCTTCGGCCGCGTTGACGGCTGCCCGCACGCGAGGGCTGAATCCGGCGGCGCATGGGGCACGCGGTCAGGATCAGGACGGGGCTGGACCTCCCCGCCGGGCAGGCCCGGCCGGTGCGGTCGCCGCGCGGGCCGGTGATCCGGCTCTCCCGCGCGGTGCCGGAGGAGGCGTGGCGGCCTTTCATCCCGCTGCCCTGGCGGCTCGCCGTCCTGCTGCACCTCCTGCTCGCCGCAGCGGCGCTGAACCAGCCGCCACCCTTCTTGCCCGAGATGGCACTCGCCGAGGTCGCCTTCATCGTCGACGCCGGGCCGGAGGATGCGGGAGCCCCGGAGGACAGCATGGCCGCCGCGCCGGATGCGCCCGCCGCGCCGGACGTCCCCACTCTCCAGGCACCCCCGTCGGACGCGCCCCCCGCCGAGCCAAACGCCGTGGACGCGCCCATTCCTGAAGCGTTTCCCCCGGAGCCTCCCGTGCCGGCGGCGGCCGAGGAGGCGCCCGCCCCCGCGGAGGCCGGTTCCCCGCCCGAGCCCGTCGCGACGCCGGCGGAGCCGGCCCTCCCGCCAAGTCCCGACGCGGCCGTGGCGGAGGCGGCCACGCCTGCGTCCCCTCCACCCTCGCCCCAGCCGCCCGCGCCCTTCCTTCTGCCGGCGCCGCCGCGACCCGCCCCGCCGCGGCGGCCGCCGGTGCCGCGCCGCCCGGCCCCGGCCGATGGCGCGCCGGTGGCCGCGTCAGGCGCCTCGGCCCGCGGGCCCGGTCCCGCCGCGCGGGCGAAGCCGCCCGCCGACTACATCGCGGCCGTTCAGGCGGTGCTGGCGCGGAACCGGATCTATCCCGCCGCGGCGCGGGATCGGCGGGCGGAGGGGGTGGTGCTGATCGGCTTCACCATCCGGCGCGACGGCAGCATCGGAGGCGCCCGGATCGAGCGCAGCTCCGGCGACTCCGACCTCGACCTGGCGACGGAGGAGATGCTCCGCCGCTCCGTCCTGCCGCCCCTGCCGCCGGAATGGCCTGGGGCGGTGCTGCCGCTGACCGTGCCGATCACCTACCGCCTGCGCTGATCGCCGCCGCTCCCGCTGGCCCGTCCGTCCCAGCCGGTGCAGCATGGCGGGATGACCTGGAGCATCCTCGCCCGCGATCCCCGCACTGGGGAGATCGGCGCCGCCGTCGCCACGCGCTTCTTCGCCGTCGGCGCCCTCTGCCTGAAGGTGGAGGGCGGGACCGGCGCGGTCGCGACGCAGGCGCTGATCAACCCGATGCTCGGCCCGGCCGGCCTCGACCGGCTGCGCGCCGGGGAGGCGCCGGAGGAGATCGTCCGCGACCTGATCGCCGCCGACCCGGGGGAGGCGGTCCGCCAATTGCATGTGCTGGCGCTGGATGGACGCTCGGCGCGCCATACCGGCGCGGGATGCGTGGACTGGGCCGGCCATCGCGACGGCCCGGACGTATCGGTCGCCGGCAACATGCTGGCCGGGCCCGAGGTGGTGGAGGCGACGCTGGAAACCTTCCTGGCGCGGAGCGAGCTGCCCCTGGCCGCACGGCTGATCACGGCCCTGGAGGCCGGGGAGGCAAGGGGCGGCGACAAACGAGGAAAACAGTCCGCCGCGCTGGTGGTGGCGAGCCGCGATCCCTACCCGGACCTGGACCTGCGGGTGGACGACCATCCCGACCCGCTGGCGGAGTTGCGCCGACTGCACGACGTGGCCGGGGGCTACTTCGTGCATTTCCGCCGCTTCCTGGCCGGGCGCGACCATCCCGGCGTCTTCGACCGGGCGGTGATCATGGCCGCCATCGAGAAGGCCACGGGCGGTTGAGTTCGGCAGGGACGCTGGAGGTCCGGGACCTTTCCGTCACCTTCCGGACGGAACGGGGGCCGCTGCGGGTGCTGGACGGGATCGGCTTCTCCCTGCCCGCCGGGCGGACGGTCGCGCTGGTCGGGGAGAGCGGCTGCGGGAAATCGGTGGCATCCCTCGCCGTGATGGGGCTGCTGCCGCCGGGCACGGAGGTCGGCGGCGCGATCCGGCTGGAGGGGCGGGAGATCGCGGAACTCCCCGCCGAGGACCGGCGCCAGCTGCGCGGCCGCGACATGGCGATGATCTTCCAGGAGCCGATGACGAGCCTGAACCCCGCCTTCACGGCCGGGGAGCAGGTGGCCGAGGCGCTGCGGCTGCACCAGGGCCTGGACCGCGCTGCGGCGGCGAGGGCGGCGGTCGCGATGCTGGAATCCGTGCGGATCCCGGAGGCCGCGCGCCGCGCGCGGCAGTATCCGCACCAGCTCTCGGGCGGGATGCGGCAGCGCGTGATGATCGCGATGGCGCTGGCCTGCCGGCCGCGCGTGCTCATCGCCGACGAGCCGACCACGGCGCTGGACGTGACCGTGCAGGCGCAGATCCTGGCCCTGCTGGACGAGTTGCGCGGGGCCAGCGGCACCGCCGTGCTGCTGATCACCCATGACCTGGGCATCGTCGCCGACCACGCGGACGAGGTGGTGGTGATGTATGCGGGCCGCGTGGCCGAGAGCGGGCCGGCGGCGCAGGTGCTGGCGACGCCGCAGCATCCCTACACCATCGGCCTGCTCGGCGCCGCGCCGCGGCTGGACGGGCCGCGCGGCACGCGCCTCGCCACCGTGGAGGGCACGGTGCCCGACCTGGCGGACCCGCCGGAGGGCTGCCGTTTCAAGACTCGCTGCCCCTTCCGCATCCCCGTCTGCGACACCGTGCCCGCGCTGCGGGAGATCGCGCCGGGACAGCGCGCCGCCTGCCATCGCGCGCCGCTCGACACCCTGCTGGACGCCGCCGCATGACGGCGCTGCTGGAGGTGCGGGACGCCGTGCGCCACTTCCCCGTGCGGGACGCGCTGGGGAGGCGTCGCGGCGCGGTGCGGGCGGTGGACGGCGTGTCCCTCTCGGTTGCGGAGGGCGAGGTGCTGGCCGTGGTGGGCGAGAGCGGCTGCGGCAAGTCCACGCTGGGCCGCGTGATGCTGGCGCTGGAGAAGGCGGATGCCGGCGCCGTGCGCTTCGCCGGAGAGAATCTGCAAACCCTCTCCGCCTCGGCGCTGCGAGCGCAGCGCCGGCACATGGCGATGATCTTCCAGGACCCCTATGCCAGCCTCGACCCGCGCATGACGGTCGGGCAGGCGGTGGCGGAGCCTCTGCGGCTGCACCGTCTGGTGCCGCGGGCGCAGGAGAAGGCGCGGGTGGTGGACTTGCTGACCCGCGTCGGGCTGCGGCCGGAGCACGCGGACCGCTGGCCGCACGAGTTCTCCGGCGGGCAGCGGCAGCGCATCGCCATCGCCCGGGCGCTGGCCAGCGGCCCGCGGCTCATCGTGGGGGACGAGCCGGTCAGCGCGCTCGATGTCTCGGTGCAGGCGCAGGTGATCAACCTGCTGCAATCCCTGATCCGGGAGCTGCGGCTGGCCTTCGTCCTGATCAGCCACGACCTGGCGGTGGTGCGGCACGTCGCGGACCGGGTGGCCGTGATGTATCTCGGCCGCATCGTGGAGGAGGGGCCGGTGGACCGAATCTTCTCCGCGCCGCGGCATCCCTACACCCGCGCGCTGCTGGCCTCGGTGCCCGGGGCGGGGACGAAGGGCGCGGCGTTGCAGGGCGACCTGCCCAGCCCGATCAACCCGCCCGCCGCCTGCCGCTTCCACACGCGCTGCCCCTTCGTGCAGGACATCTGCCGGCAGCAGGACCCGCCGCTGGTCGCGGGTGCCACGGCCAGTACGCCGGAGCACCGCGCCGCCTGCCACTTCCAGGACACGCTGCCCCCGGCCGCCCCGCCTGCTGACCATCGCGGGGGCGGGGAGCGGCTGGCGCGGCTGCAGGCCTTCTTCAACCGATCCTCTCTCGGAGACGCCGCATGATCCGACGTCATGTCGCCGCCCTCGCGCTCGCCCTGGCCGCCGCCACGGCGCCGGCGACGGCGCAGAACCTGCCGAACCTCCGCATCGGGTTGCGCGAGGACCCGGACATCATGGACCCGACGCTCGCCCGCACCTTCGTCGGGCGCATCGTCTTCGCCTCGATCTGCGACAAGCTCTTCGATATCAACGAGCGGCTGGAGATCGTGCCGCAGCTCGCCACCGGCTATCGCTGGGAGGACCCGAAGAACTTCATCGTCACACTTCGGGAAGGCGTGCGCTTCCATGACGGCGAGACGATGGACGCCGAGGCCGTCCGCTACTCCCTGAACCGTCACCTGACCATGCAGGGCTCCTTCCGCCGCGGCGAGATCAACTCGATGGAGGCGGTGGAGGTGGTGGACCCGCTGACGGTCCGCATCCGGCTCCGCGCGCCCTTCGCGCCCTTCGTGTCGCAGCTGACGGACCGCGCGGGAATGATCGTCTCCCCGAAGGCGGCGGAGGCGGCCGGCGCGAATTTCGGCAACCGCCCCGTCTGCGCCGGCCCCTTCCGCTTCGTGGAGCGCGTGGCCCAGGATCGCATCGTGGTGGAGCGCTTCCCGGGATACTGGGATGCCGCGCGCATCCACTTCAACCGCATCACCTACCTGCCGATCACCGACACGACGGCCCGGCTGGCGAACCTGCAATCCGGCGCGCTGGAGATGATCGAGGTCACCTCCCCCTCCGACGTGCCGGCGATCCGGCGCGACCGTCGCCTGCGCCTGACCGAGGCGGATGAGCTGGGCTACCAGTCCCTGACGATCAACATCGGCAACGGGCCGCGCGCCCAGACGCCGATGGGCCGGGACGCCCGCGTGCGGCAGGCCTTCGAGTTGGCGATCGACCGGGCCGCGCTGAATCAGGTGGTGTACGAGGGACTGTATGTCCCGACCGCCCAGGCGGTGCCGCCCTCCTCCCCCTACCACGTGCGCGACTTGACGCCGCCGGCGCGCGACCTGGACCGCGCCCGCGCCCTGCTGCGGGAGGCCGGCGTGCGCACGCCCGTCCCGGTGGAGATGACGGTCGCCAACAACCCGGAAGCTCGGCAGGTCGGCGAGGTGATCCAGTCCATGGTACGGGAGGCCGGCTTCGAGCTGCGGCTGAACGCGATGGAGTTCGCCTCCTCCCTCCAGGCCGCGACGCGCGGGGAGTTCGAGACCTACTACCTCGCCTGGTCGGGGCGGCCGGACCCCGACGGGAACATCTGGACCTTCGTCCACTCTCAGGGGCCGCAAAACGACGGGAAGTATTCCAACCCGGAGGTGGACCGCCTGCTCGACCAGGCGCGGGAGGAGACGGACGAGGCGAAGCGCCGCGACCTCTACGCGCGCATGTGGCGGATCGCGATCACGCAGGACCGGCACCGCATCTATCTCTGGCACCGGAAGAACATCTTCGCGCACACCTCGCGCCTGCAGGGGCTGCGGCCGGTTCCGGACGGGATGATCCGCGTGCAGGACCTGCGGCTGCAGTAAGGCCCCGGGAAGACCATGTGGATCTGGCTGCTCCGACGGCTCGGGCAGGTTCTGCCGACCCTGCTGATCCTGTCCGTGCTGATCTTCGCCCTGCAGCAGCTCATGCCCGGCGACCCGGCCGTGATCCTGGCCGGGGAGGAACGCGGCGACGCGCAGGTGCTGGCGGAGATCCGGCGGGAGCTGCTGCTGGATCGGCCCCTCTATGAGCAGTACCTGTCCTGGCTCTGGCGGCTGCTGCAGGGCGACCTCGGCTTCTCCTGGCGCATCCGCCTGCCGGTGGGGGAGCTGATCCTCCAGAAGCTGCCCGTGACGCTCCAGCTCGGCGGCATGGCCTTCGTCATCGCCGTGATCATCGGCGTGCCGGCGGGCATCATCTCCGCGGCCTATCGCGACCGGCCCGTGGACTGGATCGCCAATGCGGTGGCGCTGGCCGGCATCTCCACGCCGAATTTCTGGCTGGGGATCATGATGATCCTGCTCTTCTCCGTGCAGCTCGGCTGGCTGCCGCCCTCCGGCTACGTGCCGCTGACCGAGGATTGGCGGCAGTCGCTGGCGACGACGATCATGCCGGCCTTCGTGCTGGGGAACTCGATCGCGGGCGTGTTCATGCGGCACACGCGCGCCGCCATGATCGGCGCCCTGTCCCAGGACTATGTCCGCACCGCCCGCGCCAAGGGGCTGCGGGAGCGGGTGGTGGTGGTGAAGCACGCGCTGCGCAACGCGCTGATCCCCGTGGTGACGCTCGGCACGATCGAGCTGGGCCGCCTGCTGGCCGGCGCGGTGCTGACCGAGCAGATCTTCACCATCCCCGGCTTCGGCAAGCTGATCGTGGACGCCGTCTTCAACCGCGACTACCCCGTGGTGCAGGGGGTGGTAGTGGTGACGGCGCTGATCTTCGTCGCTCTCTCCCTCATCGGGGATCTTCTCTACATGGCCGTGAACCCGCGGCTGCGCGCGGCATGAGCGCGACCGCCATCCCCGCCGCGCCGGCACCCTCCCGCGCGGACAGTCCGGGGCGCCGGGCGCTCCGGCGCTTCTTCCGCCACAAGCTGGCGGTCTTCGGGCTGGTCGTCGTGGTGCTGATGGTGCTGGCGGCGGTGCTGGCGCCGTGGATCGCGCCCTTCGATCCCGTCGCCACCTCCTGGTCCCGCATCCGCCGCGCCCCCTCCGCCCTCCACTGGTTCGGCACGGACGAGAACGGGCGGGACGTGCTGTCGCGCGTGCTCTGGGGCGCGCGGGCGTCGCTGGCGGCGGGCGCCATCTCGGTCACGGCGGCCGCGGCGGCGGGGGTGCCGCTCGGGCTGCTGGCGGGGTTGGCGGGCGGCTGGGTGGACACGATCGTCTCCCGCATCACGGACGCGATGCTCTCCGTGCCCTTCCTCATCCTCGCGATCGCGCTGGCGGCCTTCCTCGGCCCGGCGCTGGAGAACGCGATGCTCGCCATCGCCATCTCCGCCACACCGATCTTCATCCGCCTCTCCCGCGGCATGGCGATGGAGGCGCGGGCGACGGAGTGGTTCGAGGCGGCGCGGTCGCTGGGCAACCCGCCCTGGCGCTCGGCGCTGGTGCACGTGCTGCCGAACATCGTGCCGCCCCTGCTGGTGCAGGCGACCCTGGCCATCGCGGAGGCCATCATCGCGGAGGCGTCGCTCTCCTTCCTCGGGCTGGGGCAGCAGCCGCCGAACCCGTCCTGGGGGTCCATGCTGAACGGGGCGCAGCGCTTCCTCTCCCAGGCGCCGTGGATGGCGATCTACCCGGGGGCGGCGATCTTCCTGGCGGTGCTGTCCTTCAACCTGCTGGGGGACGGGCTGCGAGACGCGCTGGATCCGCGGTCGCGGGGCCGTTAGGGAGCGCCCCTTCCCCGGCGGGCTTTCCAGCGATCAGAATGCCGCCCGACCACCACAGGCCTCCTGGATGACGCTGACGCACACGACGTCGCCCGCCTTCGATCTTCCGATCGTCCTCCCCGCCGGCGAGACCGTCTTCGCCGTCGGCGATGTTCATGGGATGGCGGACCACCTCCTCCGCATGCGGGCCCTGCTCCGTCGCCGGGCGAGCGAGGTGCCTGGCCCGGCCACGCTGGTCATGCTGGGGGACTACATCGACCGTGGGCCGGCCTCCGTCCGGGCGCTCACGGCCCTGGCCGAGCCCCACGCGCAGCCCGGCCTGACGGAGCGGTTCCTGATCGGCAACCACGACGCCATGCTGCGGGCGGTGCTCGACCCGACAGTGCCGGCCCCGGTCCGCCAGCGCAACCGGGACCGGTGGCTGTTCAACGGCGGCGCGTCCGTGCTGCTCGAACTCGGGCTGGCGGACCGCTTCCCGACGGAGATCGACGCCATCACCGCCCTGCTGCGGGAGGCGCTTCCGGCCGAGGTGATCGGCTTCCTGAACGCGCTGGAGCCCTGCGCGATCTTCGGCCGGGTGATCCTCACCCACGGGGGGATCCATCCCTCCGTCCGGGTGGAGGCGCTGGAGCACTATTTCGCCGCCAGCACCGATGATCCCGGCCGGGACAGCTACCACTGGGTGCGCCAGGATTTCCTGGAGTCCCGGCCCGAGACCCGGTCCTCCGCCTCGGCCCTGGCCGGCCGCTTCGTGGTGCACGGCCACACCCCGTCCGTGCCGACCCTCATGCCGCATCGCCTGGGGATCGACACCGGTTGCTACCAAACGGGCGTCCTGACGGCGGTGGAGATGACGGGCGCGCGCGCGCGCCTGCACCATGTCCATCCGGAGGAGGTGGAGGTGCCGGTCCTGCGGGACCTGCTGCGGGCCGACGTGTCCGGCGGCGGGGCGGGGGGCTGAACCGCCCGCCTGGGCGAGACGGGGGAAGGAGGTCCCCATCCCTCCCGGTCTTCTGTGGGGGACAGGTTCGCCCCGACGAATCGGAGCCGAGGCGTTCGGCGCTGGCTGTTCCCCGGCGTCACCCGCGGGCCACCGGGGCCTGCGCCACGCCGACCGCCTCCAGCGACGCCGCCACGCGCAGGGCCAGGTCCTCCCGCCAGGGTGCGGCGATCGCCTGGAGGCCCAGGGGCAGGCCCGCATCCGGCCGCATCGGCACCGCCGCCACGGGCAGGCCGATGAAGGAGATCGGCTGGGTGAAGACGCCGATATTCGGGCGCAGCGGCAGGGTGGCGCCGTCCAGCACGATCGTTTTCTGGCCCAGCTCCGGCGCCCGGCAGGGGGTGGAGGGGGCGAGGATCACGTCCACCCGTTCGAACAGGCGGAGCACCTGCTCGCGGTACCAGCGGCGGAAGCGCTGGGCCCGGATCACCCAGGCCGCGGGGATGGCGAGGCCCGCGATCAGCCGGTCCCGCGTGGCCGGGTCGAAGTCGGCGGGGCGGACTTGCAGGCGGTGCAGGTGCAGCGCCGCGCCCTCGGCCGCGGTGATGACGAAGGCGGCGGCGCGGGCGCGGGCGGCCTCCGGGAATTCGATCACCTCCGTCGCGCCGAGCGCCTCGGCGGCCCGGGCGACGGCGGCGAGGACGGCGGGGTCGGCGGCGTTGCGCGCGAAATGCCCGCCGGCCACCGCGATCCGCAGGCCGGCGGCGCCCTTGCCGATCTCGGCCAGGACCGGCTCCGGTGCCCGCTCGGTCGCGACGGGGTCCTCCGGGTCGGGGCCCTGCATCGCGTCATAGGCGAGGGCGAGGTCCGCCACCGACCGGCCGAAGGGGCCGAGATGATCGAAGGAGGAGACGAAGGGGAAACTTCCCGCCCGGCTCAGCCGCCCATAGGTCGGCTTCAGCCCGAACAGGCCGCAGAAGGCGGAGGGCACGCGGATGGAGCCGTTCGTGTCCGATCCCAGCGCCAGCGGCACCATCCCCGCCGCCACCGCCGCCCCCGATCCGCCGGACGATCCGCCCGACATGCGCGCGGTGTCGTGCGGGTTGCGGGACGGGCCGTCATGCGCGTTCTCGCCGGTGAAGTCGTAGGCGTACTCGCCCATGTTCAGCCCGCCGAGCAGCACCGCCCCGGCCGCCTCCAGCCGCCGGATCAGCGGCCCGTCCTGCGCCGCCGGCTCGCGGTCCCGGTTGATCAGGGAACCCGCCCGCGTCGGCAGGCCCGCGATGTCGAACAGGTTCTTCACGGCGAAGGGCACGCCGGCCAGCGGGCCGAGGGGCTGACCGGCCGCGCGCCGCGCATCCACCGCATCGGCCGTGGCCAGGGCGCGCTCCGCCACCACGTCGGTGAAGGCGTTGATCACGCCGTTGCCGGCGGCGATGCGGGCCAGCGCTGCCTCGGTCACCGCGCGCGCCGTCACCTGGCCGGAGGAGACGTCTGCGGCGATCTTGGCGGCCGTCGCGTCCGCTCGCGTCGCGTCGCTCACGGCCGGAACACCGGGGCGAGATCGGCCTCGTCGTCGAGCGGGAAGGAGAGGACGAGGCGCGCGGCGCCGGCGATCGCCTTCATGTTCGCCAGCATCTCCGGCCGCCAGGCCGGATCCACGGGAATGCCGTGCAGCGCCGTGGCGGCATCGAGATAGGCGGTCAGCCCGGCATCGTCGGGCAGAGGCGGAAGGCCAGGGGACATGGGGTCTCGCTGATCGGTCAGACGGGCGGGTGCGGGATCGCGGCCAGCAATTCCCGCGTGTAGTCGGCGGAAGGGTTCTCCAGCACCTGATCCGCCGGTCCCTCCTCCACCACGCGGCCGGCGCGCATGACGATGACGCGGTCGCAGAGGAGCCGCACCACGTGCAGGTCGTGGGAGACGAAAAGGTAGCTCATCCCCAGCCGCAGCTTCAGGTCGTGCAGCAGGTTCAGCACCACGGCCTGGACCGACACGTCCAGCGCCGCCGTCGGTTCGTCCAGGATCACGAGGTCCGGGTTCAGCGCGATGGCCCGCGCGATGCCGACCCGCGCCTTCTGCCCGCCGGAGAGCTGGTGCGGGAAGCGGTCCAGCAGCGCGACCGGCAGGCCGACGAGCGTCGCCAGCTCCTCCACCCGCGCCCGCAGCGCCGCGCCGCGCTGCGTGCCCATGCGCAGGATCGGATCGGCGATGGCGCGGGATGCGGCATGCCGCGGGTTGAGGCTGTCCGTCGGGTCCTGGAACACCATCTGGATGCGCCGCCGTAGCGGCGAGGCCGCGAAGCGCCGCGCGGGAATGGCCGCGAGGTCCTGCCCGTCGAAAGTGATGCGGCCCGCCGTCGGGTCCAGCAGCCGCATGACCATCATGGAGGTGGTGGACTTGCCGCAGCCGGACTCCCCGACCAGCCCGACGCTCTCGCCGCGCCGCACGGTGAAGCCGATCCCATCCACCGCGCGGAAGGGCTTTTCCGATTCGGACCCGCGGCGGGTCAGGCGCGAGAGGAAGCCGCCCGCTCCCTGGCGCGGATACTCCTTCACCAGCCCTTCCACCTGCAACAGCGGCGCGCCGGCCACCGTCTCTGCCGCGGCCAGGGGTGGTGCCCCTTCCGGCAGCAGGTCGCGCAGCGTGGCGCCGGGGCGGGGCGTCGCGCGCATCAGGCGGCGGGTGTAGGGATGATCGGGCGCGCGGAAGATGACGGCTGAGGGAGCGGTCTCTACCACCCGGCCCTTCTCCATCACGGTCACCCGGTCGCAGTAGGTGGCCGCGAGCCCGAGGTCGTGGGTGATGAGGATCGTGGACATGCCGCGTTCCCGCGTCAGCTCCGTCACCAGCTCCATCACCGCCTTCTGCGTGGTGACATCGAGGCCGGTGGTCGGCTCATCCGCGATCAGAAGCTGGGGGCGGCAGGCGAGGGCGAGCGCGATCACGATGCGCTGGCACATCCCGCCCGAGAGCTCATAGGGATAGGCGTGGTAGCGCTCCTCCGGCCGGGCGATGCGGACGGCCTCCAGCGCCTCGATCGCCTTGCGGCGGGCGGTGCCGCGCTCCGCCTGGTTGTGGCGGAGCAGCACGTCCTCGATCTGGCGGCCAACCGGGCGGATCGGGTTCAGGGCGGCGCGGGGGTTCTGGAAGATCATCGAGATCTCCCGGCCTCGCAGGTCCTGCATCTCCGCTTCCCGCAGCCCGCGCAGCGCGACGCCGGAGAAGGTAACGCTGCCCCCTGCGATCCGGCCCGCGCGATCCAGGATGCGCATCACGGCATAGGAGGTGACGGACTTGCCCGAACCGGATTCCCCCACGATGCCGAGCGTCTCGCCCTTGGCGAGGGTCAGGTCCACCCGCTCCACCGCGCGCACCGTGCCGCGGCGGGTGGCGAACTCCACGGTCAACTCGCGCACGTCGAGCAGGGGGACGGCGGTCTCCTCCGGTGCCGCGGCCGCGCTCATGTGCGCCTCTGCGGGTCCACGATGTCCCGCAGCCCGTCGCCGAGCAGGTTGAAGCAGAACACCGCCAGCATCAGTGCCAGCCCTGGGAACAGGGCCACCCACCACTCGCCGGAGACGATGAAGGACGCGCCCTCCGCCACCATGATCCCCCATTCCGGCGTCGGCGGCCGCACGCCGAGGCCGATGAAGGACAGGCCGGCCGCGTTCAGGATGGCGTAGCCCATGGTCAGCGACATCTGCACCGCCATGATCGGCAGGATGTTCGGCAGGATGGTGGTGAGCAGCACGCGTAACTCCCCGTTTCCGGTGAGGCGCGCCGCCTGCACGTAGCCCGCGTCCTTCCGGATCGCGGCTTCCGCCCGCGCGAGGCGGGCGTAGAGCGGGAAGTTCACGACCGCCGTCGCCAGCACGATGTTCGTCACCGTGTTGCCCAGTGCCGCCACCACCCCCATCGCCAGCACGAAGAGCGGGAAGGCCATGATCGTGTCGGCCAGCCGGCCCACGATCCGGTCGGTCCAGCCGCCGAAGAAGCCGGCCGCCACGCCGGCCAGCCCGCCCACCGCGAAGACGAGGGCGACCGAGAAGATCGCGATTCCCATGTCCAGCCGCGTCGCCACCACCACCCGGCTGAAGATGTCGCGCCCGAGCTGATCCGTTCCGAACCAGTTCGCCGCGGAAGGTGGCTTTAATGTAGCCATGGAGTTGGAGGCGAGCGGGTCGTAGGGCACGAGCGACGGTCCGACCGCCGCGCAAAGGACGAGGAAGACGAAGAGCGCGAAGGAGAAGGCGGTGACCGGGTTCCCTGCCAGCACGTAGCGCGCGTGACGCGCGAGGTTGCCGAGGCCGGAGGTCTTCGGCACCGCCATGGGCTCCGCGCCGGCCGCGGTCTGGACGGGGATGTCGGGCATCAGGCGGCCTTCATCCGGGGGTCGATCAGCACGTAGACGAGGTCGATCGCGAGGTTCAGCGCGATGTAGAGAATGGCCATCGTCAGCACGAAGCCCTGCACCGGCGCGTAGTCCGAGGCGATCAGCGCCTCCACCGCGTAGGAGCCGATGCCCGGCCAGGCGAAGACCTTCTCCACCAGCACGTTCGCGCCGAGCAGGAAGGAGAAGACCATGCCGAGGGTGGTGACCACCGGCAGCATCGCGTTGCGGAAGGCATAGGCGAAGACGACGGTCCGCCCGTTCAGCCCGCTCGCCCGTGCCGTGCGGATAAAGTCCGAGGACAGCACCGAGAGCATGGAGGCCCGCGTGATCCGCGCCAGCGGCGCCAGGGCGAAGAGCGCGAGGGTCAGCGCCGGCAGGGCGATCTGTGCCAGGGCCGCCTGGAAGGTCTCCGTATCCCCCGCGATCAGGCTGTCGATCAGGTAGAAATTCGTCACCGCGGGCGGCGGCGAGGCGAAGGCGTCCAGACGGCCCAGCGGGGAAGGCGCCCAACCCAGCACGAAGTAGAAGACGTAGACCGCCAGCAATCCCGTGAAGAACACCGGCAGCGACACGCCGGCCGTCGTCAGCACGCGGCAGAGATGGTCGATCCAGGAGCCCTGCCGCAGCGCCGCCAGGATGCCCAGGGGCACGGCGACCAGCACGGAGAGCAGCAGCCCGCACAGCGTGAGTTCAGCGGAGGCGGGAAGCCGCGTCGCGATCTCCGTCAGCACCGGCTGCCCGGTGGAGAGCGACGTGCCGAGGTTCCCCTGGAACAGGTCCGCCACGTAGCGGGCGAACTGCGTCCAGAGCGGCTGGTCCAGGCCGAGTTGCGCCCGGATCTGCGCGATGGCCTGCGGCGAGGCCACTGGCCCCGCGAAATAGGTCGCCGTGTCGCCCGGCAGCACGCGCGTCAGCAGGAAGGTGACGATCACCACCCCGATGAGGCTGGGGATGGCCGTCCCCAGCCGCGCGATGGCCGTGCGGAGCACTTGCTCAGCCCTTGGTCAGGTAGCGGAAATCCGGCTCCCGGCAGGGCCAGAACTGGTAGCCGCCGATGGAGCGCTGCATCGCCACGTCGTGCAGCGGCTGTGCGATCGGGATCATCGGCACCTCGGTCTGGGCGAGGCCGATGAAGCCCTTCACCGCCTCCTCATAGGTGCTTCGCTCGGAGGCGAAGCGGGCCGCGTCGATCATCCGGTCCATCGCCGGGTTCTGGTAGGAGGCGATGTTGAAGATCGAGTTGTTGCCGTGATAGTTCCAGAAAAAGAAGTAGTCCGGCCAGTCGAGCCAGCCGCCGAAGCGGTTGATCACCATCGGCGCGGTCTTCTTGTTCAGCTCGCCCCGGAAGTTGGCGCCGGGGATCTTGTTCAGCTCCACGTTGATGCCGATGGGGGCCAGCGCCTCCTTCACCAGCACGGCCATCGGCTCCGCGATGGTGGCGGAGCCGGCGTCGAACAGCAGCGAGGTCGTCACGCCGCCCGGCGCGGCCTGCTGCACCAGCTCCCGCGCGCGGGCGACGTTCGTGGTGTAGGGGAAGGGCTGCGGCCAGGCCGTGGTCGGCCCGCCATTCGCGCCCCACATCGCGACGCCGCGCCCGAAGAGGGACGCCTGCATGATCGCCTCATAGGGCAGGGCCCAGGCGACGGCCTGACGCAGGCGGACATCGGTGAAGGGGCCGGTCGCCGCGTTCAGCGCCACGTACCAGATGGCGTTCGGCACTGGCACGCCCACCACCTTCACGCGGCCCGCATCGGCCAGGTCCTTGAAGTCCTTCGGCGGCAGCCCGTAGGAGATGTCGGCGTCCCCGCGCTCGATCAGCGCCCGCCGGGTGGAGGGGGAGGGGATGTCGCGCGCGATGATCCGGCGGAGGCGCGGCCGCGGCCCGCTCGCCCAGTCGTCGTTGCGGACGTAAATGGTCTCGGTGCCCGGCCGCCACGCCTCCACCCTGAAGGCGCCGGAGCCGGCGACGTTGTTCTTCAGCCACTCCTTGGCCCAGGGATCGCCGCCGGAGTTGCGGATCGCCAGTTCGCTATCGAAGACGAAGGGGATGGTGACGCCGAGGTTGGGCAGCAGGAGCTTGTCCTTCCGCAGGTAGTCGATGCGGAAGGTGCGGTCATCCAGCGCGACGAACTGCTCCGGCTTCTCCATGCTGCCGGCGGCCATCTGCGTGGTGGCGAAGCCGCCGATCGAGACGGCGCGGTCCAGCGACCACTTCACGTCCCGCGCCGTCACGGCCCGGCCGGAATGGAACTTTGCCTCCCGCAGGCGGAAGGTGCAGCTCATCCCGTCGCTCGCCTCCTGCCAGCTCTCGGCCAGCTCCGGCTCCAGGGACGTGATGTCGAAGGTGCTGCCCTGGCCCTCCCCGGGCAGCGGCACGCGCTTGTAACGGACGAGGCGATCGTAGCAGTTCAGCGCCACGCCGTTCACCGGCTGGGCCGACCCCAGCCCCTGCATGTCGAGGCTGTTCGGCCCGTATTCCTGCACCAGCAGCAGCGTTTCCGCCCGTGTCGGGGCGGGTTGCGCGACGGCGGGACGGAGCGCGGGGGCCGCCAAAGCGGCGGCGGTAGAGGCGAGCAGCGAGCGGCGGCGCATGGTCGGTCCTGTCCTGGCGCCGCCGGTCTTCCCCGCGGCATCGAACCGGACGTGGAGCAATTCCTGTGCCGGAGTGTCGGTCCCGGCGATCTGACCTGATGGCTCGGATCGGCCAGCGTCCGGACCTGAGGCGGCCGGGCGGCTGGCCCGCCACGTCGTCTTACGCGGGAGCACTCAGCAGATGCGTGGTCTGGGTGAAGCAGGGCTCCCGGCTGCTGACGGCCTGAGCGTCCTGGACACTCCGATCCGGCTCATTGTCCGGCCGCCGGGCGGAGGCGAGTTCAAGGGTTGGTGGTGGCCATCTGATCGCGAAGCTTCCGACGGGGGATGCAGTCCGTTGCCGACAGACCGCGCGGCGCGAGTCGGTGGCGCCTGCTTCGTGACGTGACCGCATCCCGCCGTCACCGAGAAGGCGAACGGACCGATCGCGGTTCGCCGTGACGGCCCGTCCCATCGGCGGAACCCGATTCCTGTCCGTGATGTTCCGGCGACGCCGCCGGAAATCGTTGGTTCCCGTGCCGTCGGAGGGCCGTCCGTTACCGGACTGAAGTCCTGATGATTTGCCCTGCGCCGGATTCGGGTCCGGGGCGGGCCGAGCGCGGCGTCTGCGCCCCGCGAGGGGCAGAGTACCGACGAAATACAACCTCAAGTGGCAAGACACGACAAATCCCGGGCTGCCCAGCCCTTGCAATCACTCATGCGTGTATGGAAGGTATCGTTAAGAACATATCGTATTATTTTATAGACAAATCACGATTGTGTTGATTGCTGCTTTTGTTGTGGACGGAGATCAGGTGATGAGCATTGCGGCCCGGCTGGCCGCGCCTGTTAGCGGGGCGCCTCGATACTGGCTGACGGCCTGGGACACGGGATCGACTCTCTTCGGGACCGGAGAGAACGATAGCCTTCTCGCCGCGGCGGTCGGGGTGACCCTGCAGGGCGGCGTGGGTGACGACGTCTACACCGTCGGCAGCAGCGCCACGCAGATCATCGAGCGGACGGACGAGGGCGTGGATACCGTCCAGGTCTGGACGGGAAGCGGCTACACCCTTTCTCCGACTCAGTCGCTCGAGAACCTGACCCTGATGGGGTCTGCCCAGGCCTGGGCCACGGGCAACGATCTTTCGAACCGGATCACCGGCAGCAGCGGGGCGAATGTCCTGGACGGTGGGAAGGGGAACGACGTGCTGGTTGGCGGCGAAGGGGCAGACCTCTTCGTCGTCTCCGCCGGGAATGGCTCAGACATCGTCCTGGACTTCGACCCGGCCCAGGGCGACCGCATCCGGCTCGACGGCACGGGCTTCCAGAACGGCGCGGCTGTTCTCGCGCATCTGTCGCAGGACGGGACGGATGCGGTGCTCGACCTCGGCGCTGGCCAGACGCTCGTCCTGGCGGGAGTGACCGCGAGCGACCTGACCGTGGACGACTTCGTCCTTCCGATCTCGACCGACGCGATGGTGCTGACCTTCCGCGACGACTTCGACAGCTTCTCGGCCCGGAGCATGGGGAGCGGGACCTGGACCACGCGGATGCCGTGGGGTGGCGACCACGCATACTTCATCGCGGACCAGGGGGGGCAGGAGGTCGCCGTTGACCCGAACTTCCGCGGCCTGACGGGGCGCGAGGCGGCGACGCCGCTCGGTCTGGACCCGTTCACCATCGATGACGGCCAGCTCATCATCCATGCGGACCCCGTCAGCGAGGCTGTGCAGCGCTATGTCGGCGGCCAGGATTTCACCTCGGGCGTGATCACCACCGAGTCGAGCTTCGCCCAGACCTACGGCTATTTCGAGTTCACCGCCGCCCTTCCCTCGCTGAAAGGCGCCTGGCCGGCCTTCTGGATGCTGCCGGCCGACTTCGTCGGTGGCTCCGAGATCGATCTTCTGGAGAGCGTGGGCCTTGAGCAGGGGAGCATCCATGTCCAGACCCACTCGCTGACCGAGGAGAACATGGCGGGGGGCTGGGTGCCTGCCGGCGACTACACGGCCCAGCACCGCTACGGCGTTCTCTGGACACCGTACGAGATCTCCTTCTACGTCGATGGCCATCAGGTGTTCAGCACCGGCACGCCCACCGACATGAACCGGGCCATGTACCTGATCGCCTCGCTCGGGATGGGCGGAAACTGGGGTGGCGCCGTCGCGGAAGGCTCCAGCGCTCGGCTGGCCATCGACAGCATCGTGGCCTGGCAGCTTCCGGAGTACACGCTGGAGGGATACACGCTGCGCGAATCCGCGGCGTCGGTGACGACCATTCTGGGCGGCGAAGGAGAGGTGGCGGCGGGCACGGCGCGCGCAGACCTCCTGCAGGCGGCGGGATCGGCCACGCTGGCCGGCGGCGATGGCGACGACACCTATCTCGTGACACGCGCCGGGACCGTCGTGCAGGAAGCCTTCGACGCCGGGATCGATACGGTGCGGACAGGCATCTCCTTCGCGCTGTCCGTCAACGTCGAGAACCTTGTCCTGACCGGCGGTGGCGCGATCGACGGAACCGGCAACAGCCAGTCCAACATCCTGACCGGCAATGCAGGGGCCAACCGGCTGAAAGGTGGGCAGGGCAACGACGTCCTGACCGGCGGCGGTGGCGCGGACGTCTTCTGCATCGCCAAGGGAGATGGATCCGACATCATCACCGACTTCTCCGGCGAGGATCGGGTGGCCCTGACGGGCTTTGCCTTCGCGAGCTTCGCCGATCTCCGCGCGGCCATGACCCAGGTGGGCGGCGACGTCCATCTGCGGCTCGGCTCCTATGAGACCCTCGTCTTTCGCGACTGGCTGGTCGGGGACTTCGCGGCCGACGATTTCGTCCTCCCCGCGACGTCGCCGGTCAGCGGCGCGTCGATCCGGTGGTACGAGGGCGGCGCCGGGGCGGACCGGTTCGAGGGCACCTCCGCCAATGAGACGTTCCAGGGCCATGGCGGCTCCGACACCCTGGCGGGCGGAAAAGGGGACGATGTCTACGAGGAACCCTTCGGCGCCACGATCATCGAACGCCCGGGCGAGGGAGTGGATACGGTCCACGTCTGGGGCGGCAGCTACACGCTTCCCGAGAATGTCGAGAACCTCGTGCTCTTCGGCAAGGCGGCCGGCCGGGGCAACGCCGCCGCCAACGCCCTGACGGGGTCCGATGGCAACGACACGCTGGACGGCCTGGGCGGGGACGACTGGCTCGACGGCGGCGGCGGGATCGACAGCATGGCCGGCGGTGCGGGCAACGACACCTACTATGTCGACCGCACGGCCGATGTGGTGTCCGAGGCGGCCGGCGGCGGGACGGACACGATCTACACGTCCGTGAGCTACACGCTGTCCGGCAGCCAGGATGTCGAAGTCCTGCGCGCCGCCGCCGGGGCGGGAGGTCTGTCGCTGGCCGCGAACGCGCTGAACAACCAGCTCTATGGCGGCGCGGGCAGCGACACGCTCAGGGGTGGCGGCGGTGCCGATGTTCTCGTCGGCAACGCCGGCGCGGATTCCCTGGTCGGCGGCATCGGCAACGACGCCTACTATGTCGATGCGGGCGACATCGTCATCGAGGCGGACGGCGGCGGCAATGACGTGGTGTATGCGTCGGCCAACTACTCTCTCGGCGCGGGCCAGGAGATCGAGTTCCTCAACGCGAATGCCGGCTCGGTTGGCCTTGCGCTCACCGGCAACGAGCTTGCCAACCGGCTGACAGGGGGCGGCGGGGCCGACACCTTGGCCGGCGGGGCCGGCAACGACCTCTATTACGTCGGCGCGGGAGACCTGGTGCAGGAAGGGGCCGGCGGCGGGACGGACATCGTCTACGCCTCCACGAGCTACACCCTCGGCGCCGGCCAGGAGATCGAGTTCCTGATCGCCAATGCCGGCTCCACCGGGCTGACCCTCACGGGCAACCAGATCGCGAACCAGCTCTGGGGCGGGGGCGGGGCCGACACCCTCATCGGCGGGGGCGGCGACGACCTCTACTATGTCGGCGCGGGCGACAGCGTGCAGGAGAGTGCCGGCGGCGGGACCGACACGATCTTCACCTCCGTCAGCATGACCTTGTCGGCCGGACTGGATGTCGAGGTGCTCCGGGCGATCACGGGCGTCGGCGGCCTGCGGCTCACCGGCAACGAGCTGGCGAACCAGATCTTCGGTGCCAACGGCGCGGACAGCCTGAGCGGCGGCGCGGGCGGGGACGTGCTGGTCGGGGCGGCCGGGGCCGACACGTTGAACGGCGGCGCCGGCATCGACATCCTGATCGGCGGAGAGGGGCGCGATGTCTTCGTTCTCGGCAAGCTGGCCTCCAGCCAGGACACGATCAGCGATTTCGTCAGCGGCACCGACCTGCTGCAGGTCTCCGCTTCCGCCTTCGGTGGCGGGCTCACGGCCGGAGCCCTGAGCGCCGCCCGGTTCCGGACCAACGCCACCGGCCTGGCCAGCGACGCCGGCGACCGCTTCATCTACAGCACCGCGACCGGAGCCCTGTTCTTCGACGCGGATGGCAGCGGGGCAGGCGCCAGCGTCCACATCGGCACCCTCACCGGCCATCCAGCACTCGCCGCGAGCGACTTCACCATCGTCGCCTAGTTCCCAATCGGGCCGACGGCGTCGCCGGACGCCGTCGGCCCGATCCGTTCCGACAAGGGCGCCGCCTAGCCTGTCATTCCGCCGGGCGTCCTGGCCCGAAGTCGCTGGCCTGGCCGCGGAGCTTTCTCCATTCTCCGCGGCCGCAAGGGCGGGTTGGACGATATGCGGATTGTGTGGGTCGGCAAGGAACCGGAGCCGGGCGGCAGGGCGGGGGACGAGGTCTTCGACAACCGGAGCATCGCGGCCTTGCGGCAACTCGGCCACGAGGTGGAGCGACTGCATCCCCGTCGGGTCAGCCGGTTGCGCGAGATGGCGAACCTTGTCCTCGGCGTTCCCCACTATCGCAGCTGGTACGCGGATCGGGGCAACCAGGCGCGCGTCGAGGCGGCCGCGCGGGATGCCGACGCGTTGGTGATCTCCTGGGAGCCTCTCGACGTGCTGCGGGCGCCCCCCGGGACGGCGGCGTTGTTGATCCTGCACAACGTCACCAGCCAGTCCCTGCCCGCGCTTTTTCCGGGCAGCCGGATCCCGGCGCTTCTCGCGTCCTTTGCAGGACGCTGGGAGAGGCGGCGCTACCGGGCCGACGAGGCGAAGGCGGTGGCAGCCCTGTCCCGTCGCGACATGGCATTCCTCGCGGCGATTCCGGGCGTCGCCCCCGTGGTCCTGACGCTGCCGGGCATGCCGCCGCTCGAGCCGCTGGCGGAGGACGCCGTGCTCGTCCGCGAACTCGTCGTGTCAGGCACCTATGACTGGACCCCCAAGCGGCGGGATCTGCTGCAGTTCCTGAGGGAGTATCGGTCCGTTGCGGATCGGGTGCCCGTGCTGGGCGACGGGTGGCCACCGGAGGCGGAGGCGATCCTGCGGCCGCAGCCGCTGCCGGCCGGCGATATTTCCCGGGAGATCCGCTTTGGCATTGTCTCGGACCGCTTCGAGGCAGGGCACAAGCTGAAGACGGGGGCCTACATCGCCGCCAACCAGATCGTCCTGTCCTTCTCGGATGCGGGACACGACTTCGAAGGGATCCCCGACCGGGACCTCTTCATCCGGCGGGTCGCGCATGCGTCGGACATCGGGGGCCATATTGCCTCCGTCGCGTCCATCCCTCCGGACGAACTCCGGGACCGGCTGCGCCTCTTCAAGCAGCGATGTGCCGAGCGCTTCCGCTGGTCTGGCGTCGCCGAGACGATCGCGCAGGTGCTGGAAGCGCAGCTCGCCGAAGCCGGGCGGATCTCGTCCGCGGGTTCGTCGAAGCCCGCCTAGCGCACCGAGGGAGCAATGGGGGCCGGCGGCGTGGCGCCGCCGGCAGGGCATCCTTCAGCGGGTCCGATGCAGTATGCACGGACAAAGTCGATCTCCATGCGCGCGCGGCCCTCGTCCGGCGCGCGGAAGCCGAGCTGCCGGTTCCAGTCGCCGTCCGTCCCCATGCTGATCAGGAGGTACATCGGCGCGTGCAGCCCGGGGTTCCGGAACTCGGCGATCACGCGGTCGTCTCGGTAATAGACGAGGCGCTCGGCCGTCCAGAGCACACCGTAGGTGTGGAAGCCCTGGCTGAGGTCGGCGGTGCGCAGGTCGAAGCGGGCGCTGTCCTTTGAGCCGTCGGGGCGCGTCCATTGATGCCCGCCATAGTGCCGGTCGGTCTCGGCGGCGAGCACCTCCATCACGTCGATCTCGTCATGCGTCCCGGCTTGCCCCAGGAGCCAGAAGGCGGGCCATGCGCCCCGCATGCGGGGGACTCTGATCCGGGCCTCGAAATATCCGTAGCGCTGGCGGTAGCTCCGCTCCGTCGACAGCATGCCCGCGGTGAAGCGGGGTACGGGGCGGGGGCCCGAGTACCAGCTCGGCCAGGCCGCGGCGACCGCATCGCGCACACGGCGGTCGGCCGGCTCCACCAGAAGGGACAGGACACCGTCCCGCACCGGAAAGGGGTGGATGCCCAACCGGAGATAGGTCGGGTCCATGAAGATCTGCGATTCCGTGTTCTGGCCCAGCCCGCGGGAGAGTGGCGTATCGCCACTGTGGAAGAACTTCGTTCTCCATCGCTCGCGCCCGCAGAACTCCGCGCACCAGTCCACCGGTGCGTCGAACTCCTCGCCCCAGGCCGGCCGCAGCCCGCTGCGGTCGAGGCGGTCGCCGACGGCCGAGCGGGCACCGGGTGCCGTGCCGAGAGACAAGCAGGCGATGAGGAGGAGGCACGCCGCCCGGCGTGCTCTCCGGCCCGGCCAGCGCATCTCAGACCTCTTGCGCCCCGGCCTGTCCCAGCGGGCGCGAACGCCGGGTGAAGAGGCTGCGGAGGGTGGACCGCCGGTGGGGATGACGGCTCTGCTCGAGAATGCGCTCGAAGCGGCGCGCGATGTCTTCGACCACGAAATGCTTCTCCGCATAGGCGCGGCCTGCAGCGCCGGCCTGCTCGCGCAGGGCATGATCGCGCCGGAAGCGAAGCGCCGCCTCGCGGAAAGCGTCGACATCTCCTGCCCGAACCTGCACCCCGGCCCCCGCCTCGGTCACGATCCGCGAGGAGAGGTTCTCCGAGGGAGCCGCCAGCAGGATGGGACGTCCTGCACAGAGGTAGCTCAGCACCTTGGATGGCACGGAAAACTCGCCCGCATCATCCTCCAACACCGCGATGAGGACGTCGGCCGAGGCGAGGACATCGGGGAATACCGACATGGGCTGCTGCGGGAGCAGCACGAGGTTATCGAGCGGCTCTTCCGCCAGCCGGGCCCGCAGCAGATCCGTGCCGACGCCGGCGGAGACCACGCCGACCCGCAAGTCGGGATCGTCCTTGAACGACCGGGCCAAGTCCCAGAGCAGGCCGGGATTGTGCTTCAGCGCCAGCGTCCCGGTGTAGAGGAAGGTGAAGCGGTCCGCGAAGCCGTTCGCCTCGGCCCAGGGGTTGCGCTTCGCGCCGGGAGAGATGGCCTCGATCGGTCCCCAGTTCGGGACCACGTGGATCGGACGTGTCCCGTCGACGCCCGGCGGGAGGTAGCGGCGGAAGTCCTCGCTGATCAGGACGATGCTGTCGCTCCGCCGCAGCATGCGCGTCTCGAGGTTCCGATAGTGGGTGGCCATCAGCCGGCGGAACGCGCTGCCCTTCTGCGCGACCAGGTGCTGGATGGCGACGCTGTAGAAATCCTGCACCCAGAACACGAAGCCCGCGCCGACCGAATGGGCCGCGGCCTGAATGGCGGCCTGGGAGTCGAGCGGCGTGTTGCCGGAGATGACCACCTCCGGCCGGAAGCGGCGGATGGCCCGGGCGGCCACACGGCCGTAGAGCAGGTCCGCCACGGCCCGATAGACGTAGCGTGTCTTGCTGTAGCGCATCGGAATGCTGACGGGCGCGATCGAGAAGGTCTCCGGGTCGTCCGGGAGCCGCGTCGTCTGCCCCTTCGGGCCGGCATCCCCCGCGAAGTAGAAGTGCCGCACCTCATGCCCCAGGCGAGCGAGGCTCCGGGACAGTTCGAACTGGAAGGGATGGCCGGCGTAGTCGTGGACGGCGATGCGCATCGGCGGTGTCGATCCTTCTCGGTTGCGACGGGCCGTTGGACCCTCCGCGCTACAGGCTCCCGGGATCCCTGCGGTCAGGTCGAATCGACGCCCGAACGAGGGCCGTTTCCCCAGATTCATTTTTGAAGTGCTGAACTCTACGTAGGGGATATGTCCGGGATCGCCAACAAAGAAAGAATGTTTGGCGAAGTGAAGGAATTCACGTTTTCGGCGGGCGTCGATTCAGGGAGTCCGGGACAACCACCGGTAGAAAGCGACCGGGGTACTTGCTCATCGATGCCTAGAGGGAGATGAGGTTGTTCCACTCGATTGAACCACCCGATTTCGCCACGGAGCTTAACCGCAGAGCAAGCGCCTGCAGAATTTCCCTCTGACCGATATCTAGAAATAACAATGGTATAGAAAATACTTGAAAAGTGATTTATAGAATCGATGAGCAGGGGTTCGACGCATGGTTGTGCTGCGGAAGGCAGAGTTGCATTCTATGCAAAACCGCTCGTTTGCGCCGACAAATCACTTTTTGTGCAGAGCACAATAATTACCTCAGATACTGCTTGTCGTCATTCGTGGCGGCACCCTAACTTAATCGCTCCTGGGCAAACTCTTTTCGCGACTGGAGCAGCAAATGGCCAGCAAGATGGCGCTTGTTCTCGGCGGCGGCGGTTTTATCGGCGCTCATCTCGTGTCGCGGCTGAAGCGCGAAGGCTTCTGGGTCCGCGCCGTCGACCTCAAGTATCCGGAGTATCGGGACACCGATGCGGACGACTTCGTCCAGGGCGACCTGCGCGAACAGTCCGTCGTGAAGGAGGTCATCGACCGCCGCTTCGACGAGGTGTACCAGCTCGCGGCCGACATGGGCGGTGCCGGCTACATTTTCACCGGCGAGAACGATGCCGACATCATGCACAACTCGGCGACGATCAACCTGAACGTCGTGCATGCCTGCCACATGCGCGGGATCAAGCGGGTCTTCTACTCCTCCTCCGCGTGCATGTACCCGGCCTACAACCAGGAAGATCCGGACAACCCCAAGTGCGCGGAGGACAGTGCCTACCCGGCCGCCCCCGACAGCGAGTACGGCTGGGAGAAGCTGTTCTCCGAGCGCCTGTTCCTCGCCTACAACCGCAATCACGGGATGGAGGCGCGCGTCGCGCGCTACCACAACATCTTCGGGCCGCAGGGCACCTGGACCGGCGGCAAGGAGAAGGCGCCCGCCGCGCTGTGCCGCAAGGTTGCGATGGCTCCGCAGGGCGGGGAGATCGAGGTGTGGGGCGACGGTCTCCAGACCCGCTCGTTCCTCTACATCGACGAGTGCCTGGAAGGGACGACCCGGCTGCTTCGCTCGGAGTTCCAGGGCCCGGTGAACATCGGCTCCGACGAGATGATCTCGATCCACGACCTGGCGGAACTCGTCATCGCCATCTCCGGCAAGGACGTGTCGATCCGGCACGTGCCCGGCCCGACCGGCGTGAGGGGGCGCAACTCCGACAACCGCCTGATCAAGGAGAAGCTGGGCTGGGCGCCGAGCCAGAAGCTGCGGACGGGGATCGAGTCCACGTATGGCTGGATCGAGGCTCAGGTCCGAGGCAACCAGCCGCAGACCCTGGCAGCCTAGAGTGCCACGCGCCCGCCGCGCCCCTCGGGATTGCGGCGGGCCGACGCGGAGCGCAACGTTGCGATCGCCGGGCCCGCATCGGCGGCGGATGCGCCCGCACTGAAGCGCCGATCTTGGATAGGGCAGGCCGGGATGATGGCAGCTGATCAATCCGTCCGCGACCTGCCGGACGCGCAGGCCCAGCGACCCGCGTCAGCGGGCCAGGAGCCGCATCGGAATGGCCGGATCGTACCGGGTGACGATGATGGGGCGTTCGCGCCACCGCTGATTCAGGATCTTGCGCGCTCGAAGGTTCCACCGGGCTTCCGTGGGCGGTCCGCGGTCTATGTCCAGCTCTGGTGGATCGTGCAGGCGCTGCTCGTGCATCCCTCTCCACAGGTCTTCTACGGCTGGCGCCGTTTCCTTCTCCGCTGCTTCGGGGCGCGCATCGGGAAGGGGGTTCTGATCCGCCCTTCCGTCCAGGTTACCTATCCCTGGAAGGTCGAGATCGGTGACTGGAGCTGGGTCGGCGACGACGCGAAGCTGTACAGCCTCGGTCCGATCAAGATCGGGCGGAACGCTGTCGTGTCGCAGGGAAGCCATCTCTGCGCCGGCAGCCATGACCATCGGGATCCCCGATTCACGCTCATCGCGAAGCCGATCACGATCGAGGATCAGGCGTGGGTCGCGGCGGACGCGTTCATCGCGATGGGCGTGACGGTTGGTGCCGGCGCCATCGTGGGCGCGCGATCGGTCGTCCTTCGGAATGTGCCGCCGATGGTGATCGCCTGCGGCTTCCCCGCCCGCGTCATCGGCCCCCGCGAGATGGGGCCAAGGCGTGAGGAGGAAGCGGGGCCCGAATGTGCGCCACCTCCGACGGAGCCCGGCGCCACACGCCGCTGAGATCCGAAGGACAGGGGTCCGGCGTGTTCTCTCGGAACTTCCGTGGCAAAGACTCGGGCTGATTGCGGGAACTCCGTCTCTCTTGCCTGGTCATCAGGCCCCACCGGTCCGGATGCGGCGCGGACGAGAGGATCGGCCGTCGGTTCCGATCCGCGTTCCGCGCGGTCGATCCCCAGTCCTCTTGCCGTTCAACCCTGAACGTGATGTCGCCCGGGGGCTGACCACTTCCACCCGGTGGTCTTCAGCCCTGGCTAGAGCTTGCTCGCCTCGGGTGAGCGTCGGGGCCAGGGAAGATGACGCACGACCGCCTTTCGCGAATCCCGGTCAGTCAAGAGAAGGACGGCCGTGAACACCACCCCGCCCAAAGCAGCCCTACTGACGAGATCCAGGAAAGGGCTTTGCGGGTGGAAGAGGTTTCTGAACAGGAGAACGGCGCCCGTCATCGCGAGCGTCGCGACTAGCGGAGGCACGACCCCCCTCAGCTGAGCCCAGTGGCCGATGGGAAGGATTCGGTGGACCACCGAGGTGGTCACGGCGAGCGGAATGAGCACCGGCAAGACCCAGAACAGCAGAGCGTCAACCGTGCCCATCGGGCGAAACAGGAGAAGCCCACCGATCGTGAGGATCAGCTGGACGCCCGCATTGTAGAACGACCAGCGCACATGCCCCAGTGCGCGGAGGACGAAGGAGCCCGGAAGCCGGATGAAGCCGACGATGGCACCGACGCACAGCACCTGCACGAGGGGTGTGACAGGTCCCCACCCCGGCCCAAGCACCAGTGGAACCAGCACATCGGCACAGAGTGCCAGGCCCGCGAACAGAGGAAGCGTGGCCGTGCTGACGAGCTTCGTGACCAGAAGGAGGGCTCGGCCCATCTCCTGCGGATCGGCCTGATTCTTCGACAAGGCCGGGAAGCTGAAGTTCATCAGGGCCACCGTGAGGATCACCTGAGGGGTGGTGGTGAGTCGGAAGGCCAGATTCAGGTAACCGGCAGCCGACAGGCCCATCAGCGCGGTGACGATCAACGTGAAGCCCTGAAGCCGAATCGCTGACAGGGCGTGCATGCAAGCGTACGGAAATGCGAACCGCACGAGTGGCCAGAGCGCGCGCAGGTTGTGGGAATGCAGATTGGGACGTCCGGCGCGAGCATGGAGCACGATCGTGTTCGCCGCGACCGACGTGGTGTACTGAACGATCAAGGCCCAGGCGCCCCCACCCACGAAGGCGGTGCCCAGTCCAAGCAGGGCCCCCGTGATCCGGCCGGCAATCGATGCGCGCGCCACCTCCTGATGCTGGAACTCCCGCCGAAGCCGGGCATTCATGATGCCCAGCGCGCCGCTGAAGGGCAGCGAAAGCGCCGCCCCGAACAGCAGGGACGCTGGCCGCGCGTAATCCGGCGGGGCGAAGGCTAAGAAGAGCGCGGACAGGCCGAGAAGCGCGATCGCCACCGCCAGCACGGCCCAGAGCGCACGGCCGAACATGTCTTCGTCCACCGAGCGGTTCTGGATGAGCGCGTCATGGAAGAAACCTTCCACGAAGAGGTTCGCGAGCTGGACCGTGCCCACGAGCAGCGCCGCGATCCCGAATTCGCTTGCGCCGACCCAGCGCGCCATCAACAGCATCGTGCCGACGAGCAGGAGCGCGTTTCCCACCGTCTCGGTCGCGACCCAGACGAGGGACCGGGGGTTCAGACCTGTTGGATTCACCCTGGCCCCTCCGGCGCGCTTGCACCAGGACACACTACAAGGAACGTGCCGCGCGACTTCGACGGCTCGCGGCATGTGCCACATTGTCAGCGCATCGAAAAGTGTTTGCGGTGCAGCATTCCCTGTGTTGATGTGCCCATGCTCCTCTCGTATTCGAGCCTTTACTCATCTGGAAGAGAGCATCATGGCCGATCCATCAGTCGACCATCCTGCTGCGCGGGGCGGGGCGGCGAGTGATTGCATCGTCGTGACGGCGGCCGATGCGCGATACTTCGTCTACGCACAAGAGCTCATCCGGTCCATTCGCGCCTCCTCCTCAGTGAGCATCGCGATCGGGTTCCTCGATCTCGGCGTGCAGGAGGACCAGCGCGATTGGCTTCGGGCCCAGGGTGTCGCACTCGGCCAGCCGCAATCCGGCCTGCGCCTCAAGGACCACGAGGAGGTGAGCGGGAAGTTCGGCTATCTCGCCCGCCCGTTCCTGCGGGAGAGCTTCCCGGGCTATGCGACCTATATCTGGCTCGATGCGGACACCTGGCTGCAGGACGCCTCTGCGCTCACGATGCTGCAGGCCGCGGCGGAGGCGGACGGGGCGGCGGTCGTGCGGCAGAATGAGCGTGCCTACCGCTTCTGGCCCTGGCTCATCGGTTGGCAACTGAAGCACTTCGTCCTGGGCTATGGCGTGCTGAATGGGCTGCGCCTCGCGGCCTGTCCCCATATCAACAACGGGGTCTTCGCGATGAGGGCCACGGCCCCGCATTGGGAATTGTGGCAGCGCCGCTATCAATCGGCACTGGACCGCACCGGCAACCCGGCGCCGCACGACCAGTTCGGGTTGAATGCCGCCGTCTATCTGGACCGGCCGCGAACGACCTTCCTTCCCGCGACCTGCAACTGGATCGCCGACCTGGCGACGCCGATGTGGGACGAAGAAACGGAGCGCTTCTGCAAGCCCTACCCGCCCCATGAGACGATCGGACTGCTGCATCTTGCGGGGCCGGCCAAGACGGCGGAGGTCGAGGTGCGGACAACCCGTGGACGGTCCCTTCGCACGCGCTTGCGCTACGGCGCCAACGTGCCCGCCGTGGCGGAAACTGCGCCCGCCCTGCCTTCCGCCCCGGTCCGCAACCCGGTCCGCATCTGACACCCCGCGAGCAGGATGACGAAGCGGCATGTCCACGACCCTGAGCACGAAGCCGTCCTTCTCCGAAGCCTATGACAGGTATGCGACCGCCACAGAGAAGATGTTCATGTCCATGGCGGAGGCTTGTGACCTCTCGGCCGATCTCGCCAGGGCGGTGGAGGCGATGGGTGGGTTGCCCGATCTCGTCGTCGGGTTGGCCAATGGCGCGCTGCTGCCGACGAAGATCGTGGCCGATGAGCTCGATCGTCCCTTCGAGATCGTCCGGATTCGTCGGGAGAGCAGCCGCCATAAGCAGCGCTTCCTGGCGATCAAGCAGGCACTCCGCCTGCCCACCTGGCTCGTGACGCTGAAGCCGCTCATGCATGTCTGGCGCGTGTATCAGGAGCGCTACAGCAAGCTTGAGGCCGCGCCGGACGTGTTCTCGTTCGATGTGCGCGGGAAGGACGTGGTCGTCGTGGATGATGCCGTGCACACCGGCGCCTCCGCTCGCCATGTCGTCGATGAGCTGCGAGGTCGTGGTGCGGCAAGCGTCCGCGTGGCCGTGCTGTGCTGGTATGAGGGGATCGGGGACTCCGGTGACTGGCGTCCCGATATCTACCTTCATCGCAAGGACCAGTATTACCCCTGGTCCAGCAACAGCCCGCACCTGCCGGAGTTCCTTGCCTGGGTCCGACAGAATGGCCTGAGCTACTGGGAGTAGGCGGGGGCATGCTTCTGCTTCTCGACCTCGACGGCGTGGTGGTGTTCGAGGCATCGCCGCCACAGGTGCAGGCGATGGAGATCCTGCTCCTGCACGAGCTGCTGGGCGAAATGCTGACCGAGCTGGCGCTGCCGGTCGTGGTTCTCACGCATCGGTCGCGCCGGGAGGCCACGCGTATCCTTCGGGCCGCCGGGCTTGAAGAGGGCCGGGAGCTGGCGGGCGTGATGGCCGCAGAGGACCTGTTCCAGGCCGCGCTCCGACATGGCGGCCCCTTGCGGCTCCTCTCCCGAGGTCTGCGGAAGAGCTGGATCCTCCCCGTGATCGAGCAACGCTTCGGGGTGCCGCGCGGAAAGATCGCCTTCATCGACGACCGCCTGGACAATCTCGAAGATCTTCTGGCCCATGGCATCGGGCTGGGCCTGCATGCCCCCTCCGCCATCGCGGATGACGGGGCGAGCCTGACGAGCTTCGACATCCGGGAACTGGTGAGCCAACTGCGCGAGTGGCAGGCCGCCCCGCGGAAGCCAGGTCTCATCACCCTGCGGCCACAGCAGTACGACCTGATGGCGTGGCGGCGGACCGGCCTGCACACGCGTCATGAGGGAAGACACGCCTTCAACCTGGCCCGCGCAACCGCGCGGCGCGTCCGTGCCCTCCTAAGTCGCGGCTGAGCGACCCCGCGCCGGAGCGATCCTCACGGGATCAGCTCGGGCTCCTTCGCGGCGGCAAGGAGGGGCACCGATCGAGGGCTGCTCTGCGCATAGCCGGCATAGTAGCTTGCCGCCTCCAACCGCCCGGGCTGCACGCGCGTGAGCACGGTGTAGGTTCGCTCGCGCGCATTTTCGGGCAGGCGCTGGATCGCCTCGCTGACCATGTCCATCGGCGTCCGGTCCCATCCGACGGCGAGCAGGACGACGTCGCTCTGCTTCGACAGGATCGTGGCGTCGGCCACCCGCATGATCGGAGGGCTGTCGAGCACCACGATCTGGTACTCGGACCGGGCGCGCTGCATCAGCGCCTCGAACGCCGCCGATTCGATCAGGCTCTGCGGATGCGTGGAGGAGCGGTCCGACACGAGGCAGTGCAGTCCCGATGCCTTGTCCACGTGGACGGCGTCCAGGATGGTCGCGCGGCCTTCCAGCACGCTCTCGAGGCTCGGCCGCGAGCGCGGAAGCTTCAGCGCTGCCGCGACGCGGGGACGCCGCATGTCAGCCTCGATCAGCAGCACCCGCAGGCCATCGGCCGCGCAGATCTGGGCAAGCGACAGGCTCAGGGTGGTCTTTCCATCGCCGACGCTGGGTGAGGTGACGAGGATCGTCGATGCGCCCTGGCGCGTGCTCATGGCCAGGTTGATGCGGAGCGCGCGGAGTGTCTCCGCGATGCCGGATGCGGATTGCTCGAGCACCATCCGGGGCATGCCCCGGCGGATGCCGCCGCTCAACGCCGGCAGGCTGGCCAGGACCCGGGTTCCCGTCACGTCGGAAAGGTCGCGGACGGAGAGGATCGTGCTCCGCCTCATGCGCCACAGCAGCAGCAGGGCGGCGCAAAGGGCCGCTCCGGCCACGGCGCCGAAAACGCCGACGACGGCGGCACTGGGCCCCTTCGGGCGAACGGGAACCGCGGCCGGAGAGATGATGCGCGCCGCGGGGAACTGCGCATTGAACAGGCTGGTCTGCTCCGTCCGCAGCAGGAAGGCCTGGTAGACCTGCCGGCGCGCATCCGCCTCGCGCGTCAGCTGGGCCAGGGTCACGCCCGCCTCAACCCCTTGGCGGGCGGCGCTGCGCGAACCCGTCAGGGCGGCCTGCGCGCTCTCGAGGCGGCTGCGGGCCGCGTCCACGTCGCGACGCAGGGCGGTCGTCAGCTTGCCGACCTCGCCATCGATCTGGCGCCGGAGGTCGCGCAGCTCGGCCTCGGCCGCGATCCGGTCAGGATGCTGGGAGGCGAGGCGCTGCGACATGGTGGCGAGGCGCTGCATCGTCTCGGCCTCGCGGTCCCGGAGCTGACGGATCGTGGGCGACGCCAGAGCCTCCACGGTGGCACCTCGTGCGCCGGACCCCTGTGCTGCGTCCAGAGCGGCCTGTGCGCGCGCAAGCTCCTGGCGCGCCGCCGCGACGCGGGTCTGCTCCTCGGCCAGCTGCAGCGAGCTCAAGGGACCGGATGATGTCTCGACCAGGCCGGTCTCGCGGCGGAGGGCCTGGATGCGGGCATCCGCCACCTCCACCTCCTGGCGCAGGGCTTCCAATCGCTCTGAGAGCCAGCGGTTCGCCTGCTCGGTGGATTGTCCTTTGAAGGCGAGATCGAGTGCGATGTACCGCTCCATGAGGGTGTTCACCACGCGTGCGGCGATCTCTGGCGCCGGTGAGGTGAAGCGGACACCGATGACGTTGCTGTTGTCGTTCGTCCGGATCTCCAGGCGGCGCTCGACGTCCTCGGCCAGCCGGCCGCGTTGGTCCTCGGCCGACGGAGCGGAGGTGCCGGACGCGGCCATGCCGAAGCCGGCGAGTTCACGAAGGCTGTTCAGTGCGCCCCCGATTGCCCCGCCGATGCGCGTCCGAAGTGACGGGCCCTCGTCGGCGGCAGCTTCCGGCAGCACCGACGTCCGCTCCGCCACGTCCGCAGCGAGGCGGTGGGAGCGGAGTACGTCGGCCTCTGTCCGGATGCGCTGGCTCGGCTGCACCGTTGCCACGGGCGCCAGATTCAGCTCGGGGATGACCGGCGTCTGACTCTCGATGAGCAGAAGCCCTTCCGCCGCGTACTGCTTCGGCATGGCATGCTGGGCGACGTAGCCGGCCGCGCCGGAGAGAAGCGCCGCGGCGACCAGAAGGGCCTTATTCCGCCACAAGAGCAGCAGGACGTCGGCAAGTTGCATGGTCGAGCATTCTCCATCGACGGCGGCCACCAGTCCTCCCTGCGCGGTCAGGGAGAAGCTTGCGGAATGGGGCCGGAATCGTTTCAGCTGCAGTGCAGCATAGACGTCCGTGCTGTTACTTGGAAACTACATCACTGTGATCGAGAGAATGTTTGAGCCCCAATAAGGTAAGCTTGGCGTTCTGGAACTTGCGCCACAAGTAAAGACGGCCGCCTGATGCTACTGGAAGTTGAAGGATTTCGGCGCACAACATCGGGATTCGCGTGTCGGGACTGCGGCCTCACGGTTCAAATGCCGCTTCGCCGACGCAGCATCGAATCGTGACGTCGGCGAACGGTCCGGGTCGCGAAGGCCTTCATCGTGCCGCCATCAGCGAACCGCCAAAGATGGCTCTGGCGCGTGTTGCGCCGATCGCTTGCTCCGGCGCCTTCGTGACAACACAGAACGCGAAGATCAACGGCACCAGGATCGGGCTGAGGAGGTAGCCACCGGTCAGGTGAAAGATGACGCAGAGCGCCACTTTCAGCGCGAGCGGAATCTGCCCGTCGGCGGAGGAGATGAAGAGCAGGAGGTAGAGGAAGGCAGCGAGGATCCCATACTCGTACATCATCTTCAGCAGGGCCCAGGCCGCACCGAATTGCTCGGCCTGCGCGGTGATCGACCCCGCGCCGTGTCCGGAGAAGAAGAGGCTCGGGTCCACCAGCAGGTCGAAGAGCCGCTCGAAGGGAAGCATCAGCCGTGCATTGCCGCTGGCCCCCTGGCTCCCAAGCTCCTCGATGCGGCTCGTCATGGGCAGGTCGACGCCCAGCCACAACAGCACGAGCACGAGCACGCCCGCGAGGCTGGCGAGGATCAGGGTCGTGGCAGGGGCGCGGCGGAGGGCGATGAGGGGCAGTGCCACGCCCAGCATGACCATGCCGGTCGCCCCGGCGCAGGCGACGAGCGCCACGGAGAAGAGAAGAATCCGCGCCTTCGCGACCCGGGTGCAGAGCTCCAGGATGATGGCGGAGGCAAGGAATGCGGAGCAGAAGGAGGGCTCGAGGAACACCATGCCGTTGGGGCGGTTGTAGGTGATCCAGTTCTCCGTGCTCGACTCGTACATATAGCCCTGAAGCAGGAACTGGCTGGGCACATAGGGATTGATGCCGAGGGACGTGCCGGCGCCGTGGGCCAGCTGATACGCGTACTGCACGAGGACGAGCAGGGCGGGCAGGATCATCAGGGTCGAGAACAGCCGGAACAGGGCGGCGATGTCCTCCCGCTCCAGGCGGCACACCAGCACGAAGGGAAGGTAGAGCAGGAGAAGCTGCATCAGACTGGAGATGGACGGCGTGGACGAGGCGAGGACCTGCGAGGCCAGAACGGCCGCGAGGAAGGTCAGGTACAGGCAGAGGCGACGGCCATCGATCACCGCCTGGGACCGGAGCAGCATCACGGGCATGAGCAGGAAGTAAAACAGCATGGGAATGCTGAACTGCAGATCGGCGCTGACGGTCAGGCCGAACTTCTGGAGGTAGATCAGCGTGAACAGGAGCGCGCCGACGGCGCGCCGCGCGCCACCGGTCGGTGTGGGCGCCCGTGCGGCCATCGTATCGGTTCTGCTCAAAGCCTGCCCCATGCGCCACCTGCCCCGGCAACCCTCAGCGTGCCAGGGCATCCGGAAGAGCCGCCCGACGCGGCGCCCGCTCGGGGACCCGGCCGTGTCTCCCGGCGGGTGTCACCGCGTCGGGATCCGGGTGCGGAGGCCTCGGGCCGGGCTGCGAGAGCGGAGGGCCACCCGGGGCGGCCGCAAGCGGCCAGGCTGCCGTCCAGACCCCAGGCCAAGCCTTGTCCGAGGCCCGGCGTTGAGGTGCCTCGGCGGGTCTGCGCCCATGCCGCCACGAGCTGCTCTCTCCGGTCCTGGGCGGCATCGGGCAGGATGGGACCGGTAGCCGCCGGTCGTGCCTCGGCCGCGCGGCGGCCCTCCGGCCACGCATCGAGGACACGGCTCCGGTATGTCTCGGCGAGATCGGGCGTGAGCGAGTGGTAGTGCCCGACCGCCGAGATCCAGTCTCCGGACCTTGTCCTGAGGCGGCCGAGAAACGTCGCGGCGTAGCGGACATTGATCAGCGGGTCGAAGGCGTCGGAGAGCGACGTGAACGCGGCGGGGTGGTGGAACAGGTTGATCTGCATGCAGCCGACGTCGATGACCCGGACACCGCGCGCGAGCAGCTCCTCGACCGCGGCAACCGCCTCGGCCTGGCTCTCGAAGAAACGTCCCCTGCCTTCCGCGTTGATGGTCCAGGGCCAGGGATTGACCCCGCCGGACCCCGGGAGGCGGCGTCCCGCCTCCACTTGGCCGATCGCCAGGAGGACGCCGGAGGGAAGCCGCGAGGCCGTTTCGACCTGAGTGATCGCCGTGCGGCACCGCTGGCCGGGGTCGCCGGTCCCGGCGGGAGCCGGCCCCGTCGCGCCGGCCCCCATGGGGATCGTGCCCGCCAGCGCCAGGGCGCAGGAGCCGGCCAGGAGGCGTCGCCACCCCGGCCCTCGCCGGCCCTGCCTCATCTTACAGGCGCCGCTCATAGACGGTCACGACGTCGCCGGGCTGGAGGAGGGAGAGCCGCTCGCCGCGATACTCCACGGCCCGCCCGTTCTCGCCGATGCGCGTGATCCCCACCTCGTCCGTGACGGCGCGATAGTTGAAGCCGCCCATCACCGCGACGGCGGACAGCACGGTCATCCCTGGCCGGTAGGGCGTCTGCCCCCCGCGCTCCACCATCCCGAGGACGAAGACCGGCCGGTATTCGAGCACCTCGATGGCAACGGAGGGATCGTTGAAGAGCGACTTGTCGCGCATGGCACGCTCGACCAGTCGTTCGGATTCCTGTGCGGTGCGTCCGGCCACGGCGATGGAGCCGACCAGGGGAAGGGCGACATTCCCCGTATCCGTCACCCGGAATTCGCCCGTGAGCCGAGGGTCGTTGAAGACGGACACCCGCAGCTGATCCCCGGCGCCGAGGCGATAGGGACCCGGTGCCTCACTCGGCAGCGGCGGAAGGTTCGCGGCGGGCGAGGCGCAGCCGACCAGCCAGGCGGCGACGGACAGGGTGGCCAGCGACGCGATCCGTCGTCGCGCCAGGAGCGGCAAAGTCGTTGCTGGCATCAGGCAGGTCCGCATCCAGGGCTCCGGTGCAATGCTGTTGTCATTCTCTGGGTTCCGCGCCGGTGCCTCGTGGCCGGCCCGGCCACCCGGCCGAACGGTGCACATCTCGGACCAGCGGGCGTGGGGACGCACTCACAGGGCGAACCGGAGCCGAAGCTGAACGAGGTTCCGGTCGTATTCCTCAAAGCCGTCCGCGGCCTCGAGGCGGCGCACGTACTGATAGCTGCCGATCAGCGTCGCGGACCGGTTGAGCAGCAGGCGGCCCGAGAGCAGCAGGATCGCATCCGAGACCGTGTCGCGCGGACGCGTGTACTCCCGCTGCTCCCCGGTGAGCTCGGCGCTCAGGATCACGTTGCGGCGGAGTTCGTAGTCCACCCCAAGCTTCGCCGCGGTCCGCGTGTAGCTCACGCTCTGCGCGCGGATGGACTCCTCGATCGTGCGCTGCCCCGTCAGAGCGATCGTCACGAGCTGCGAGGGCATGTAGGTGATCTGCCCCTCGAAGGCCGGCCCGGAGAGCCTGGCGAGCGACGGATCCTCGTAATCGCGTTGCCGGTAGCCCACTTCGATCCGTGCGGCCCAGAGGCCGGTCAGATCATACTGCACGCCGCCGAGCACCTCCCAGGTGAAGGAATCGCGGCCTCGCTGGTCCGCCCGCCTGTAGGAGATGTCGGTCAGCCGGCTCAGCAGCGACAGGCTCCGCCCGGGAAGGAGGGAATAGGTCAGGCGGCCCTCTCCGACGAGAACGTCGTGGTCGCTGAAGTCGGCATAGCCGGTGGGCACCACCGCCGTCCCCTTCTCCTCGTACCGGACGGTCCGGTAATCGAGCGCGCCATCGAGGGTGAGACGGTTGAAGGCGCCCACGCCGGTGAGGCGAACGATGTCCGACTCAAAGGGCAGGGGGCGCGTGAGGCTGCCTGTCTGGACGTCGAAATCCGTCGTATCGAGATGCCCCCGCAGGTGCCTGTACTCGAAGCCGACGGACGAGGCACGTCCGATGTCATAGCGGCCGTTGAAGCCGACCGTGTGATCGATCCAGCTTCGGTCGCCGTCACCGGCGTATTGCCGCGTGTCCTGAGAGGCAAAAAGGTTGAGCGCATGGCGGGTGAAGGTGCTGGAGAGGCGCAGCTCCGCCGTCTCCCCGAGGAAGGCCGCGCTCCGGCGCCGGTTGGCCTCCGGCGTCGTGTTGTCGTCGAAACCCGGACCGGACTCCAGCGCGGCATCCAGGCGGAAACCCGGCAGCCGGACGCCCAGCGGGTCATAATCGGGCCGCGGCCGCGTCGTGACCGTCACGCCGCGCGCGGTGTCAGCAGGGCCGACCGATTGTGCTGCGCCGGGTTCAGGAAGAAGCAGTGCGAGGCACAGGGCGGTCCCGCCCCTGACGAGGCTCGATCGGCAACCGGCGCGGTGCGCGGCCGAGATCCTCGAAGCAGCGTTCGGCCGGTGTGCCCGTTCCCGGGAAATCGACTCTACCCGGTCGTCAGACACGCCCGTATCCCCTGATGGAACGTTGAACGCCTGTCGAGCCAGAACCCTCGGCGGACAGGGCGGGCCGAAAGCCCGGCTGTGATGCCACAACCCCACGGAAGGGCCGAAAACAGCCCGTGCTCAATAAGGCCCTGCCGATAGGTAGATTTCACGGCATTTGACAAGTGACATTATGCGGAGTTCTTCGTCGTCCGTATCCAACCCCTGGCCCATTTCGATCAAGGTTCGGTTCCGCGGCTTACGAAATATAACATGACGCTTCGCAATGGTTCTCACGGACCCAAAACCATTCTGTCCCCGGCTATATGTAGCCTCGATCTGAGACGGGCAAGATTCATTCCCTAACCGAAAGGACGATCACAATACTGTTATCCACCGAGCCTTCACTCTACAACTCCTGGTTTCCTCTCTGGGTCGAAGAGCCCTTGATTTCCGACAGATTCCATCTCACGGCACGTCTTGCACACGCCATGGTTGAGTAACCCGAAATGCAAATTGCAGATGAATTAAAGGAAAGAGCGGAAAATATTCTTTGCCTTTTCGTTACGACGGTGCAGTGCAACAAAGCACTTGCAGCATGCCTGCTGACCTAACCAAATACCGCCAGCCGAAAGCAATGGATGCGCTCCTCCGGCAATCACGTGGCCACGGTTGGCAGAGGTATTTTCATGCTCGATGGCACGACACCGTTGCATTCACCTGGCCACGAGTGGCACCCGGCCGAGTTCAGGCCGCCCGTCGGGACGGTCCTGATTCCTGTCAAGCGCATCACGGATATCGTCGGCGCTTCGATGCTGCTGGTCCTCCTCGCGCCCCTGATGGCGCTCGTGTCAGCCATGCTGCTCGCCACCGGAGGAGGGGTGCTCTATGCGCACCCCCGGATCGGCCTTGGCGGGCGGACCTTCGGGTGCCTGAAGTTCCGCACGATGGTACGTGATGGCGACGCGGTCCTGGCGCGCCACCTCCGGGAGAATCCTGCCGCAACGGCAGAGTGGGCTGCCCGTCGGAAGCTCGTCAAAGATCCGCGCGTCACGCGTCTCGGCGCTTTCCTTCGCGCCTATAGCGTGGACGAGCTGCCGCAGCTGGTGAACGTTCTCGTCGGTGACATGAGCCTCGTCGGGCCGCGTCCGGTCGTGCGGGCCGAGCTGGACGAACACTACGGGGCGGCGGGCCGCGCGGCCTACATGATGACGCGTCCCGGCATGACGGGACCCTGGCAGATCCAGGGTCGCAGCAACACGGACTACAGCCAGCGTGTCGCGCTCGACGTCAACTACGTCGATCAATGGTCCTTCCGTGGGGACTTGGTGATCCTCACCCGCACCGCACCGGCCGTGCTCTCCCGGCGTGGTGCAGTGTGAGAGGTGAGATGGAACAGGAGGCGCAGGCGATGCTGAATGCGATGGACGGCGAGCCCTTCGCCTCTGGTGTTTGTGCTCGGACGGAGGAGAAGACCTCTTCCGCGGTCCTGCGGGGGAGCGGGCGCGCGGCGGGCCACGTGGATGTCGCGGTCGGCGCGCGCATCCGGTCGCTCCGCCTCGCGGCCTCGATGACGCAGAAGGATCTGTCGGAGAAGGTCGGCGTGACGAACACGCAGCTCCATCGGTACGAGAGGGGGGCGACCCGGCTATCGGCCAGCCGTCTGCTCGCCGTCGCCGAGGTCCTCGGCGTCAGCCTCACGGACCTGACGGGTGAATCGTCGAGAGCGACGCCGGCGCTGGATCAGCACCGCGGTGACCTCCTTCGCTTGCAGCGCGCGTACATGGCAATCCCGGACGCGAACCGTCGCAGGGCGCTCCTCTCGCTCGCCGATTCCATGGCGAACGAGGCTGGCCGGGACGAGACTGCCCAGGACGGCCAGTTCGACATCGATCGACGCCCCAAGGTGTGAAGTCGGGACATCCGGGAGGTCGATGACCTGACCGGCCTGCTTCCAGCCGCGAGAAGAAGTCGCTCACGTTCCGGCGCGCCTCCATCGGCCTGCCGGCCGCAACCAGCGGTATCAACCGCGCAGCCCGGGCCGACAACATGCCAGCCTCCTACAAGACCACCTCGCAGCAGGACGGCCGGGAGGCGGTCGAGTTCTACTCTGGCGACAGCACGCTCCTGCTTGCCGTGACGAAATACGAGGTCGGAGCCTCGGAATTCGTCGAGACCTATGGTCCCGGCTGGGCGCTGCAGGGCGTCCAGAAGGTCACCACCGAGAACGGCCGCCTCTTCACCGAGAGCTACGATCAGAACTGGAACCTGGAAAGCGCCCAGGTCAGCTATGTCGACGCCGCCTCCCGCAGCGTCGTGGAGAACTACTTGCCGGGCTGGGTCTTCGGCGGTGGGGCGATCACCTATGACCGCGACGGCCGGCACGTCACGGAAGTCTTCGATCCCACTTGGAACTTCACCCGTGCGACCATCGAGTACGTGCAGCCCAGTGGCTACAAGATGGTGGAGCAGTATGGAGCGGCCTGGTCCTTCCTGTCCGCGACCCAGACCTACGTTGCCGATGGTGGGACCTATGTCCAGAACTACGACGCCAACTGGCAGTTCACCTCGGCCACCTTCACCCACATGGTGGCGAATGAGGGGCTGGTCACCGACTTCTACGACACGGCATGGCAGCGGACGGGCACCAATCATCACCCGGACGGAATCTCGGCCGACCGGGCCAGCCTGAGCGACCTGGCCCTGCCCGGGGAGGAGGTGGCGCGCCTGACCGGACATGATGCGGATGCCGGCGCGAGCTTCCTCTACAGGCTGGTCGCGGCCGTGGGCGCCGACAACGATCTCTTCGTGATCGATGGCGACCGGCTCGTCCTCGCGGAGGGAGAGTACCTGGATGCCGCCACCCATCCCACCGTTCAGATCAATCTGGAGGTGACGGATCAGTTTGGCGCGAGCTTCACGGAGCTGCTGACCTTCTCAGTCGCCCCCCCCGTGCCGACGGGACCGACCGTGGCGATTAGCAATCACACCGTATCGGAGAACGACGCGGGAGGCGTGATCGGCACCGTCGAGCTCGGCGGCTGGAGTTCGCCGGTGCAGCTCTCCGTCCTGAAGGTGGACGCGAACGGACAGGTGATCGTCGAGGACGGGGCACCGGTGGTGGATGGGCGATTCGTCGTCGATCAGGGCGTGCTGAAGCTCGCCCCCGGCGTATCCCTGGATTATGAGGCGGTGAGCTCGGCCCACGTCATGGTCCGGGCCACCGCCGAGAGTGGCTTCTACAAGGATCAGCCGGTCGAGATCGCGGTCGAGAACGTGAACCCCTGGGAGGGGAAGACCTATGGCGTGATCGGCGACAGCATCACCTACTGGAACTTCTACCAGAACATGGTCAGCCAGGCGATGGACGCGCCGCTCGTCATCAATGACGGCATCGAGGGGCGGCAGATGACGGATGCGCTCATCCGCGAGGGGGGCGGCCATGCCTTCGACAATGTCGACCTGCTGGCGGTGTTTCTCGGCACCAACGATTATGGCGGCAACCACGCCCTGGGAAGCTATTCGGACCCTGTGACGGCCGGCACCTTCTACGCGTCCACGCGCCAGACCATCGAGACGATCCTGGCGGAGAAGCCGTCGATCGAGCTGGTGATGGTGACCCCGCTGGTCCGGGGAGATTATCCGGGGCAGCCGGTGAACCCCGGGCCGAACGCGACGGGCGCCTACCTCTGGCAGTACGTGGAGGCGATCAAGGAAGTGGCGCAGGACTACCATGTTCCCGTCCTCGATCTGTACCACGACTTCGCCATCACGATGGACAACCTGGACGTCTATACGGTCGACAATCTGCACCCGAATTACCAGGGCCATGAGCTGATCGCGAAGGAGATGGTCAACTTCTTCGAGCTGCTCTGACCACCACGCGACGCCCCAGCACCTCTCGACGGCGGAGTCCTGGTCCTTGCGGGCGCACGGCCGCCTCCTGCGGGGCGCCGCACCACATGACCAGGGAGTCTCGCGGGCTTCGGGATCGTGACGGCTCCCGGAGGCGCTGGTGCGGCGCCTGCGGCATCAACGGGGACGGCTGAAGCAGCGGTTCAGCCGGGACAACGTCACCGGGCTCGGCAGCCATCGCCGTGAACACGGGGCCGTTTGCCGTCAGCGGCCCTTAGGGATGTCTTCTCGTCTCTTTCCGAGGGGCATCCTGACGCCGGTCGGACGTCTGTCGCTCCCCGTGCGGTGCGCTAATTCCCTCCCTGCGGGCGCGTCGCTTCCTCCCGCACCCGCTCCGCGAGACGAAGGCGGCTGACATGTCCTACCTCCTCCAGCGCCGCGGCGTGCTCGGTCGCCGTGTCGCGGTCCAGCCGCTGCCGCAGCTCGCGAAGGACACTCGCCGCCGTATGACGCCGCAGACAGATGATGAAGGGGATGCCGTGCCGTACCCGATAGGCAGCGGTCAGCGCATCCAGTTCGGCCGCCCCGGCCAAGCCGCCCAGCGCCACCCCGCCCTGCTCCGCGCGGGAAGCGGCCGTCAGGTCGGAGGCCAGCGGCCCTGCCGTCAGCTCCGGATGCCCTTTCAAGAAGCGCAGCCGCTCCGCCTCCGGCGCGGCGCGGATCACGGCCATCAGCCGATCATGCAGCGCGGCGACCGATCCGAAGGGGCGGGCCGCTGCGGCCCGGGCCGCGACCCAGGGCGCATGCTCGAACACCCCGTCCAGCGCGGCAGAGAAATCCGCCGCGCCGGCGCTGTTCAGGTCCTCTAGCGTCAGGGCCATGCCGTCAGGCCAGCGGCGTGTTGAGGCCCACGCTCTGCGCCGCGTCCTGGATGGACTGCCACACCGCGGAGGGCAGCGGCACGCCGTCCCGCAGCCGCGCCGTGCGCGTGCCAGCCTCCGGCTCCCCGGGCACCAGCACGGGCAGGGACGGGTCGGCCGGGCGGGTGGACTTCACCCACTCCACATACCCCCGCCCGACGCGCTGGAACTCCGCATCCGTCCCGAAATGCTTCGGCGAGAGATAGATGGAGAGCATCCCGTTCGCGATCCGCGCCCGCTCCTCCACCGGCCCGGCCGTGCCGCCGGCGGTGAAGGCGCCCGCCAGCAGCTCGCAGATCATCGCGAGTCCCGAGCCCTTGTGGTCCCCGAAGGCCCGGATGGCGCCCAATCCCTTGCCCGCATCCCGCGGTCCGACCGGGGGATAGTCGCCATAAAGCACGTGCGGATCGCCGGACATCTGCCCGTCCGGCCCGATCAGCGCGTTGGGCGGCAGCGGCTTGCCGCCATTAGAGGCGACCAGCACCTTCCCCTCCGCCACATGGGAGGTCGCGAAATCCAGCACGACGGGCCGCCCCTCGAGCGGCACGCCGACGGAGAAGGGGGCGGTCGAGAAGCGCCGATCCACGCCGCCAAAGGGCGCGACCAGCACGGACCCCGCCACGTTGACGAAGTGGATGGAGAGCAGCCCCGCCTCGATCGCCCTCTCGGAATAGTCGCCAACGCGGCCGATATGGCCGGCGTTGCGCAACGCCACGATGCAGGACCCGTTGGCCGACGCCCGCTCGATCCCCAGCTTGACCGCCTGCTGCGCCACCGTCTGACCGAAGCCGAAGCCGCCATCCATGACGACGAAGGCGCCGCCATCCGTCACGACCTGCGCCACCTGCCCCGCGACGAGGTAGCCCTTGCCCAGCCATTCCACGTAGCGCGGCACGCGCACCACGCCGTGGCTGTCATGCCCGGCCAGGTTGGCGCCCACCAGGTGCTCCGCGATCCGCTCCGCCTCCTCGGTCGTGCAGCCGGCGGCGCCGAAGATGCTGCTCACCGCGCGCCGCAGCGCGCCGGCCTCGATCAGGACGTCGTCGGGGGATGCCACGTGTGGAATTTCCTCTCATGCCGGGCCGGCGGCCCTGGGGGCCGCGCGGCGAAGGACCGGCAGGATGCCGCAGCTTCAGGGAAGCTGCGAGACCGTCTGCGCCTGGGGCGCCAGCCCGCGGTTCCAGGTGGGCGTCGCCAGCAACTCGTTGATGCAGACCCGGTCCGGCAGGCGCGCCACGAAGAGGACCATCTCCGCCAGATCCTCGGGCTGCAGCATCCGCGCCCGCTCCTCCGCGGAGGGCGGCACCGGCCGCAGGTCGAGGATGGGCGTCGCGACCTCTCCCGGGCAGATGGCGGTGGAGCGGATGTTGTGGATGCCCTGCTCCGCGTTGATGGTGGCGGACAGCGCGACATAGCCCGTCTTCGCCGCGGTATAGGCCGGGCCGGAGAGGAAGGAGACGTGCTTCCCCGCCATGGAGGCGATCTGGATGATCAGCCCGCCGCCCCGCGCCCGCATGGCCGGCAGCACCGCGACGGAGGTCAGGAAGGGGGCGGTGAGGTTCGTGCCCACCATCATCTCGATGGTCGCGGAATCGAGCTGGTGCAGGTAGCGGCGGGGGATGTTCGCCCCGGCGTTGTTCACCAGGATGTCGGGCCCGCCGGCCCCGTCCCGCAGCGTCGCGGCAGCCTTCTCCACCTGATCGGCCTTCGTCAGGTCCAGCGGAAGCAGGATCGTGTCGTCCCGCCCGATCAGCTCCGCCGTCTCGCGCAGCGGCGCTTCCCGCCGCCCGGTCAGGGCGACGCGCACCCCTTCCTTCGCCAGCGCGACCGCCACGGCCCGGCCGATGCCGGTGCCCGCGCCCGTGACCCAGGCGACCTTGCCCTTCAGATCGCTCACAGAACGCGCCCCGAGGCGGGGTCGAGCAGGTGCATGTGGCTCATATCCGCCGCCATGGGCAGCCGCACGCCGGGCTGCGCGTCCGCCGTCGGGTCCACGCGCGCCACCACCGGCGCGCCGTCCATGCGGAAATGCACCAGGGTCTCCATCCCCATGGGTTCCGTCACCTCCGGCGTCGCGGCCAGCGGCGCGACATTCGGCCGGTCGAGGTTCCGCGCCTCGGTCAGGTGTTCCGGCCGGATGCCGAAGGTCACCTCCCGCCCCGCCCATTCCTTGTAGCGGGCAGTGCGCTCGGCCGGCACGGGCAGCACGATGTCGCCGGGCAGGTGGACGCGCAGCGCCGCGCCCCCGTTCTCCAGCCGGGCCGGCAGCAGGTTCATGCCGGGGGAGCCGATGAAGGTCGCCACGAAGCGCGTCGCGGGGCGGTGATAGAGCTCCTGCGGCGGCCCCACCTGCTCGATGATGCCGCCATTCATCACCACCACTCGGTCGGCCAGCGTCATCGCCTCCACCTGGTCGTGGGTGACGTAGATGGTGGTGGTGCGGACGGTCTGGTGGACCTTCTTGATCTCGGTCCGCATCTGCACGCGCAGCTTCGCGTCCAGGTTGGACAGCGGCTCGTCAAACAGGAAGACCTTCGGGTCCCGCACGATGGCGCGCCCCATAGCCACGCGCTGCCGCTGGCCGCCGGACAGGGCGCGCGGCTTGCGAAGAAGGAGCTCCCCGATGTCGAGGATGCGCGCCGCCTCGTCCACCCGCCGCTTGATCTCGGCCTTGGAGAACTTCCGCAGCATCAGCCCGAAGGCCATGTTGTCGAAGACGGTCATGTGCGGATAGAGCGCGTAATTCTGGAACACCATCGCGATGTCCCGGTCCCGCGGCGGGATGTCGTTCACGACGCGGCCGCCGATCGCGATCTCGCCGGAGGTGATCTCCTCCAGCCCCGCGATCATCCGCAGGGTGGTGGACTTCCCGCAGCCGGACGGGCCGACCAGGACCACGAACTCATGGTCCGCGATCTCCAGGTCGATGCCCTTCACGGCCTGGACGCCGCCCTCATAGGCCTTCACGACCTTCCGCACAGAAACCTGTGCCATCGAACTCTCCTCCTCGGCCCGCCGGGGCGGGGCCGTCAGCCCTTCGTTGCGCCGGCGGTCAGGCCGGCGATGTAGTAATCCATCAGGAAAGCGTAGACGATGACCGGTGGAAGCGCCGCCAGCAAGGCCCCCGCCATGATCTGCCCCCAGGCGAAGGTGTCGGCCCGGACGAGCTGGGACACCACCCCGATCGTCAGGGGCATCTCGTCTGGCGTGGTCACGAAGGCCGTGGGATAGACGAAGGCCGCCCAGGACACGGTGAAGGCGAAGATCGTCGCCGCGATGATCCCGGGCAAGGCCACGGGGATGAAGATGCGGATCAGCATCTGCGGCCAGGACGCCCCGTCGATCAGCGCCGCCTCGTCCAGCTCCTTCGGGATGCTGCTGAAGTAACCGATCATGATCCAGGTGCAGAAGGGCACGGTCAGGGTGGGGTAGATCAGCACCAGCCCCCACTTGGAATTCAGCAGCCCCAGCCCGCCCACGATGTCATACAGCGGGATGAAGAGCAGCGTGTCCGGCACGAGGTAGGTGAGGAACACCCCCGTCGCCAGCACCTGGGACCCGAAGAACCGCATCCGCGCGAGGGAGAAGGCTGCCAGCACGGAGATGACCATGCTGATCGCGACCGTGCAGAGCGTGATGATCACCGAGTTCCAGAAGAAGGTCAGGAAGGTCGGGTTGCCCAGGATGAAGGCGTAGTTCTCCAGCGTGGGGTTCCGCACCAGCCAGGGGCTGCCCTGCAGGTTCGCCATCTCCCCGCTGGTCTTGAGGGAGGTGATGAACATGTAGATCGGCGGCGCCAGGAACACGATCGCCGCCAGGATCAGCGACGCATAGGCCCACCACATCGCCCAGCGCCGCTCCGCCCGCAGCGAGCCGGCGCGGGCGTAGATCGCCTCCCCCGTCGTGGCGGACATCACGCCATCTCCTTGTTGCGCTTGTTCACCCCGCGCAGGATGAAGTAGGCGAAGGTCGCCAGCAGCGGCAGCATGAAGAGGCTGACGGCGGCGCCGCGCGGCACGTTGCCTGACTTGATCCCCACCTCGAAGGCGTAGGACGCGAAGACGTGCGTCAGGTCGCGCGGACCCCCGTTCGTCAGCACGCGGACGATGTCGTAGTTGGCGAAGGTCACGATTAGGCTGAACAAGACGGTGATGGAGATGATGTTCCGCATCATCGGCAGCGTCACGTGCCGCAGCTTCTGCCACCCCGTCGCGCCGTCGATCGCCGCCGCCTCATAGAGCTGGTCCGGCACCGACTTCAGCGCCGCCAGGTACATGATCATGAAGAAGGGCGCGCCGTACCAGACGTTGACGATGATGATCGCCGTCCGCGCCCAGCCCGGTTCTCCCAGCCACGGCACCGCCGGCACGGAGAAGACGGAGAGCAGCCAGTTGATCGAGGAGTAGGAGGGATCGAACATCCACCACCACCCCAGCGTGGAGAGCGCCGGCGGGATCACCCAGGGGATCAGCAGCATCCCCCGCCACTTCCGCTGCCCCTTCGCGGGGATGTGGTGCAGCATATGCGCCAGCCAGAAGCCGATCAGTGCCTTCATGAGCACTGCGGTCACGGCGAAGATGCAGGACTGCCAGATGACGGAGTGGAAGGCGTCCGTATCCAACAGGATCTCGTAATTGCCCAGGCCGATATTGGCGGTCATCCGCCGGTTCAGCGTGGACAGGTAGATCGCATAGACCGCCGGATAGGCCACCAGCCCGAGGATGACGAGCAGCAGCGGCAGCGCCATCAGGAAGGCGATGGTGGAGCGCTTGCGCGCGAATCGTCGCAACGCGGAGGGTCGCCCCTCCGGGATCACGCCCCCCACCGGAATCGCCAGCGTTCCGTCGGCCATCGCCCCCTCCCAGGAAGAGAAGCGCGGGCGGCCTGAGCCGCCCGCCGCCCCGTCAGCCGCGCCCGAGGTTCCGCAGCTCGCGCTCGGCCCAGGCCAGCGCCTGGTCCACCGTCTCCCCGCCCTGGGCGATGCGGGCGATGAGCTTCGTGTTGATGCCCTGGTTGTAGGCCTGCACCGCGATCTCCGCCGGCGCCGGGGCGAAGGCGATGCTCTGCTGCGCGTTGTGGTGCGGCTTCAGCGGGTAGTTGAACACCACTCCCGTCGGCGGCCCCTCCGTCTGCCAGACCTGGAAGTCCGACATCGTCCCGAAGGGCGGGATGTCGTAGCCGGCCACGACGGAGGTCTGCGCCTCGGCCGAGCTGCGCTCCGAGAGGAACTCCAGCAGCAGCTTCGCCTGTGGCTTGTTCCGGCTGAATGACCAGATGCCCCAGAAATACGGCAGGTACGGCGTGAACCGCCCCGCCGGCCCCGCCGGCATCGGGAAGGTCCAGAGGTTCTCCGCCACCTGCGGCGCGTCCCGCTTCGCCACCGCCCAGGTGGAGGGCGGGTTGAAGATCAGCGCCGAACGCCCGGAGATCAGCGCCCGGTTGTTGGACGCATCATCCCAGGCCCAGACATCGTTCGGGATAAAGCGCGAGAGGCGGACGAGGTATTCCACCGCCTGCCGGACCTGCGGCGTCCGCACGCTCGGCTCGCCCCGCTCGTTGATCAGGTTCGCGCCGTAGGACCGGAAGAAGGCGCCCACCCAGTCCACGGCATCCGTGAAGGTCCCCATCGGCAGGCCGAAGGGCACCTGCGCCGCATGGCACTTCTCCGCCGCCGTCAGGAAGGTGTCCCAATTCCACTGATCCACGCCGGCGCCGACGCGGTTCTCCGCCGGGTACATCGCCTGCACGTCCAGCCCGGCGTGCTGCTTCAGCAGGTCGATTCGCGCCAGCGACGGCTTGTGCTGCGACCCCGATACCGCCGGGATGGCGCGCCACGCGCCCTCCCGCTTCGCCAGGTACTCGGCCGTCGGGTTCAGCGGCCCGTACTTCGCCGTCAGCCGCTGCACCACGTCGTCCACCGGCTCCAGCAACCGCGCATGGGCCGCCGGCTCCCAGGTCGGGAAGGAGAGCAGGTCGTGCCCGGACCGCGACTGCGCCTGCGCCGCGATCGTCAGCAGGTTCTGATTGCCCACGGAGGTGATGAAGTCCACCTGGACGTTCACCCGGTTCCGCTCGCCCCACTCGTTGCAGAGCTTGCGCAGCGCCTCGTTGCCGACCACCGGCACCCAGTGGTCCCAGAAGCCGCAGCGCAGCGACCCGGCCGTCCCCTGCGCGTGCACCATCGGCGCGCCCAGCGCGCCCGCCGCCAACACTCCCGCGCCGGCACGAAGCGCCGCACGCCGGGTCGGATTCCCGTTGAGCATTCCCGGACTCTCCCTCGCCGCCCGGGTCATCCGGCCCAGGAGGGGCCGCCGCCGGATCGTTGCATGGCAAGGTTAGGCAGGGCGTGCGGTGGGATGCAACACGGCTGACCCCGAGGAGGCGCTGCCTCCCCGGGCCCCTCCGCCGGGGGGGTGAACGCGCCCCTGGACCCCGCGATCTGTCCAAATGCCAATGGACTGAACGCGGTCCAGGGGCCCGCCGGCCCCTGGCGGGAGGGTCCAGGGAGGGCAGGGCCCTCCCTGGGGCAACCCGCGCTACACCCCCAGCACCACCGCCCCGCCGAAGCTCTCCTCCACGAAGCGCCGCACCGCCGGCGCGCCATAGCCCTCGGCCAGGCGCTTCGCCCAGGGCGCCTCCGCATCCGCGCGCCGCACGACGACGAGGCAGGTGTAGGGATTCGTCGCCGCCTCCGCCGCCGTCTCCGCCGCCAGGGCCTCGCGCGCCGGGTTCAGGCCGGCGGGCACGGCGTAGTTGCCGGTGATGGCGGCCGCGTCCACGTCGTCCAGGGCGCGGGCGATGCTTGCCGCCTCCAGCTCCACGATGCGGATGCGCCGGGGATTGGCGGTGATGTCGGCCACCGTCGAACTGAAGTCGGCCCCCGACCGCAGCGTGAACAGCCCGGCCCGCGCCAGCAGCACCAGCGCCCGCCCGCCATTCGTCGGGTCGTTCGGGATCGCGACGCGCGCACCATTCGGCAGGTCCTCCAGCCGCCGCACCTTGCGGGAGAAGACGCCCATCGCCGTCAGCACCGTGCGCCCCACCGGCACGAACTCGTAGCGCCGCTGCGCGATCTGCTGATCGAGGAAGGGCTTGTGCTGGTAGGTGTTGGCGTCCAGCTCCCCGGCAGCCAGCGCCGCATTGGGCTGGATGAAGTCGCCGAACTCGGTGATGCGGACGACGAAGCCATCCGCCGCCAGCGCGTCCCGCACCTTCTCCAGCACCTGCGCGTGCACGCCGGAGGTGACACCGGCCCGCAGCGGCCGCGCGGCGGTCCCGATGGCGGCGCCCTGCGCAAAGGCGCCGCGCGCCAGGAGCAGCGCCGGCGCGGCCAGGATGATCGAACGACGGTTCATGCCCATTCTCCTCAGAAGGCCGGCACCACGGAGCCCTGGAAGGTGCTCTCGACGAAGCGCTTCACCTCGTCGTTTTGGTAGGCCCGCACCAGCCGCGCCACCCAGGGCGCCGCGCGATCGGCTTCTCGCACCACGATCAGATTGGCATAGGGGCTCTCGGCGCTCTCGATGGTGATGGCGTCGCGCACCGGGTTCAGCCCGGCGGGGATGGCATAGTTCGTGTTGATGGTGGCCGCCTCCACCTCGTCCAGGGCGCGGGGAAGCTGCGCGGCCTCCAGCTCCACCACGCGGATGCGGCGCGGGTTCTCGGTGATGTCGGCGACCGTCGCGCGATGGTCCGCCCCGGCGCGCAGGGTGAACAGCCCGGCCTGCGCCAGCAGCACCAGCGCCCGGCCCCCGTTCGTCGGGTCGTTCGGGATCGCCACGCGCCCGCCCGCGGGCACCGCCGAGGCCTGCCGGTGCTTCCGCGAATAGAGCCCCATCGGGAAGATCAGCGTCTTGCCCGCGGCAACGAGCGGCAGCCGCCGGTCCCGCACCTGCTGATCCAGGAAGGGCTGGTGCTGATAGGAATTGGCGTCCAGGTCGCCGGCCGCCAGCGCGGCGTTCGGCTGGATGTAGTCGGTGAACTCCACGATCCGCAGCGTCAGCCCGTCGCGCCCCGCGATCTCCCGCACCTTCTCCATCACCTGGGCGTGCGGCCCCGCGGTGACGCCGATCCGGATCGGGCGTTGGGTGGTGCCGGCCTCCTGCGCGGTCGCCGCCACCGGCGCGGCGGTCGCGGCCGCCAGAAGAACGCGACGCGAGATCGTCATGGAGATGTCCTCATTCAACGCCGGCTGAAGCGCCGGACCAGCCAATCGCCCAGGGACTGCAGGCCCTGCACGAACAAGATCAGGATCAGGACGACGGTCGCCATCACCTCCGGCATGAAGCGCTGGTAGCCGAAGCGGATGCCGAGATCGCCCAGCCCCCCACCGCCAATGGCCCCCGCCATCGCCGAGTAGCCCACCAACCCCACCAGCGTGACCGTGATCGCCGCGATGATGCCCGGCAGCGCCTCCGGCACGATCACGCGGGACAGGATCTGCACGCGCGTCGCGCCCATGGCGCGCGCCGCCTCGATCACGCCGCGGTCCACCTCGCGGAAGGCGTTCTCGAACAGCCTTGCGATGAAGGCGACGGCGGCCAGCGCCAGCGGCACCAGCGCCGCCGTCGTGCCGATGGAGGTCCCCGCGACCAGCCGCGTGAAGGGCACGATCGCGACCATCAGGATGATGAAGGGGGTGGAGCGCACGGCGTTCACCAGCAGCCCCAGCGGCCGGTTCACCCAAGGGGCCGGCGACAGGCCGTCCGGCCCGGTCGCGTGCAGCAGCAGCGCCAGCGGCAGGCCGACGGCCACGGCGATCACCGCGCCGCCGAAGGTCATGAGAAGCGTCTGCCAGGCCGCCTCGATCAGCAGGTCCGTCAGCGCGGGCGGCAGCCAGGGGATCATGCCGCGTGCTCCAGGGTCTCGGGCCCGATATCCGCCACGTCCAGCCCCAGGTCGCGCATCCAGTTGACCGTGTTCTCGACCGCCGGGGGCGCCCCATAGGCCGCCAGCGCCATCAGCCCGTAAGGCTCGCCCGCGATCTCGTCGATCCGGCCGGAGACGATGTTCAAGTCCACCCCGTATCGCCGCGACGCCTCGCTCACCACGGCGCGCGTGGAGGACGGCCCGGCGAACAGCACCTGCAGCAGGCGCCGCTCCTCGCCCTCGCCCGGCGGGGGAAGCCGCGCCACCGTGCCCGGCGGCACGACATGCCCGATCACCTCCGACACGAAGCGTCGCGTCGTCGCGTGTTGGGGACGCGTGAAGACGTCGAAGACCCGCCCCTCCTCGATCACTGCGCCCGCCTCCATCACCGCCACCCGGTCGCAGATCGCCTTCACCACGGCCATCTCATGCGTGATGAGCAGCACGGTCAGGTCCAGCCGGTCCTTCAGCGATCGGATCAGGGCCAGGATCTCCCCCGTGGTCTCCGGGTCCAGCGCGCTCGTCGCCTCGTCGCAGAGCAGCACGCGGGGACGCGACGCCAGGGCCCGCGCGATACCCACGCGCTGCTTCTGCCCGCCGGAAAGCTGCGCGGGATAGGCGTCGCGCTTCCCCTCCAGCCCGACCAGCGGCAGCACCTCGGCCACCCGCGCTTCCCGCTCGGCGCGGCCGATGCCGGCGATCTCCAGCGGGAAGGCCACATTCCCCGCGACCGTCCGCGACGACAGCAGGTTGAAGTGCTGGAACACCATCCCGATGCCGCGCCGCGCCCGGCGCAGCGCCGCCTCGTCCAGCGCCGTCAGCTCTTCCCCCAGCACGCGGACGGAACCGGAATCGGGCCGCTCCAGCAGGTTCACGCAGCGCAGCAGGGTGGACTTGCCGGCCCCGGACCGCCCGACGATCCCGAACACCTCCCCCGCCGCCACCTTCAGCGAGACGCCGGCCAGGGCCCGCACCTCCGCCCCGTGCCCGCGGAAGGTGCGGACGAGGTGGTGCAGCGCGATGGCCGGCGGGGCGCCGGCGGCTTGAGATTCGGGCATGTCAGGAACCGGACGGGGAGGGGGGCCGCTCAGGCCGCCGTCCTCTGCCACGGATCGGCCGGGCACGAAATCCAACACGGCGTGACACCCTTCCGCACGGCCGGGCGGGCGGCGCGCTTGCGCTCACGAGGTTGCCGGGCCCGCCGCACCGCTTTCTCCGATCAGATGACGTGATATCCGCGTAATCACTAAACATGACGTTATAAACCGTCAACGCGCGGGGCCCCGCGTCCTTGCCGCCCCCGCCATGCGGCCGCACCATGCCGCCATGAGCATCCAGCGCTTCGACGCCGTGGTCATCGGCGCCGGGATCGGCGGCGCGACCGCCGCGGCCCACCTTGCCCCCACCCGCCGCGTCGCCCTGCTGGAGGCGGAGGAGACCGCCGGCTATCACACCACTGGCCGCTCCGCCGCGATCTGGATCCTCAACTACGGCACAGCGGACGCGCAGCTCCTGACCGCCGCCTCCGGCCCCTTCTTCCGCAACCCGCCGGAAGGCTTCGCCGACGGGCCGCTCATGTCGCCGCGCTCCATCATCCACCTGGCGCCCGAGGATCAGGTCCCCGCCCTGGAAGCCCTGATGGCCCGCGGCGAGGGCATCGCCCCCATCACCCCGGAGGCCGTGCGCCGGATGGTCCCCGCTCTCCGCCCGGACTACGCCGTCGCCGCCGCCATCGAGGACAACGGCTTCGATATGGACGTCGCAGCCCTGCATGGCGGCTTCCTCCGCGCCGTGCGCGCGCAGGGCGGCGTCCTCGCCCTGCGCCACCGCGCCGGACGCATCTGGCATCAGGCCGGCCTCTGGCACGCCGAAACGTCGGACGGCACCGTCCACGCCGCCCCGGTCCTGGTGAACGCCGCCGGCGCCTGGGGGGACGAGGTCGCGCGCCTCGCCGGCGTCGCGCCGCTCGGCCTGCAGCCGAAGCGCCGCACCGCCCTCATCGTGGACCCCGCGCCCTACACCCCGGCGGACTGGCCGCTCCTCGGCGACGTGGCCCATAGCTGGTATGCCCGCCCGGAGGCCCGCACCCGCCTGATGGTTTCCCCGGCGGACGAGACGGACAGCGATCCCTGCGACGCCCAGCCCGACGAACTGGACGTCGCCATCGCCGCCGACCGCTTCCAGCAGGCCCTCGACATCCCCGTCCGCCGCGTGGAGCACCGCTGGGCCGGGCTGCGCACCTTCACCCCCGACCGCGGCCTCGCCATCGGGCCGTCCGGCACGCCCGGTTTCTTCTGGAACTGCGGCCAGGGCGGCTACGGCATCCAGACCGCCCCCGCCGCCGGCCGCCTCCTCGCTGCCCTGGTGAACGAGGAGGACCCGGAGGGCCTGCGCGACATCGTCCCCCTGGTGGACCCCCGCCGCTTCGCCCCAGCCCATTGAACCACCCGAGGAGCCGCCCGATGACCGCCCTCCCCACCCATGACGATGTCCGCGCCGCCGCCGCGCGCCTGGCCGGCCGGATCGTCCGGACGCCGATGCTCCGCCACCCCGTGCTGGACGCGGCCGTCGGCGGCACGGTGCTGGTGAAGCCCGAGCCGCTCCAGCGCACCGGCTCCTTCAAGCTGCGCGGCGCCACCAACGCCGTGCTCCGCCTGACCGAGGCGCAGCGCCGGGGCGGCGTCGTCACCCACTCCTCCGGCAATCATGGCCAGGCCATCGCCTGTGCCGCGGCGGGGGAGGGGGTGCGCGCCCTGATCGCGATGCCGGGGGATGCCCCCGCCATCAAGGTCGAGAGCACCCGCCGCTGGGGCGCCGAGATCACCTTCTTCGACCGCGCCACCACCGACCGGGAGACCCTGGCCGCCCGCCTGGCCGAGGAGCGCGGCGGCACCGTCCTGCCGCCCTTCGACCACCCCGACGTCATCGCCGGCCAGGGCACCACCGCGCTGGAATTGTTCGAGGACGCGGCCGCCGCCGGCCTGCACCTGGACGCGCTGGCCGTCTGCACCGGCGGCGGCGGCCTCGTAGCCGGCTGTGCCCTGGCCGCGGAGGGCGCCAGCCCCGGCACTCAGGTCTATGCCGTGGAGCCCGAGGGCTGGGACGACACCGCCCGATCCCTCGCCTCCGGGGAGCGCGAGCGGGCCGATGGCCAGGGCGCCACGCTCTGCGATTCCCTCCTCTCCCTGCGCCCCGGGGAGCTCACCTTTGCCGTGAACCGCCCGCGCCTGGCCGGCGCCGCCGTCGTCACCCCGTCCGAGGTCTTCGCCGCCATGCGCTTCGCCTTCGACCACCTGAAGATCGTGGCGGAGCCCGGCGGCGCCGTGGCCCTGGCCGCGGTTCTGGCCGGCAAGATCCCGGCGCGCGGCCGCACGGTGGGCGTGGTGATCAGCGGGGGGAACGTGGACCCCGCCGTCTTCGCGCGGGCGCTGGCGGCCTGAAGCTTGGGGGGCGGCTCAGGGCTCCCCCACCTGCTCCTTCCCGTACCGATCAGCCTTCCGTCTCCCGGACCTCCCGTCGTAGGCGGGAGCGGTCGGCAGCGCGCGCCTCGTTCCTCGTGTCGGACCAAGTGAACCGCCAGAGCAGACCGCGCCATGGGCCCGCTGCCAGGCGATGACCGACGCCGTCGCCAGATAGAGCACCATTCCGGACGGGAGGCGCGCCGGAGGATCGGCCTTGAACATGCGCCGACTCCGGATAGCTTGCGGCCGATTTCGAGGGGCGTGTTGCCGCTGTGATCTTCACGTCCGCCGTCTTCCTGGGGCGCTTCCTTCCCGCCATCCTGCTGATCGACTGGGGCGCCGAGTCCGCGGGGCTGCGCCGCCTGCGCTGGCTGGCGCTGCTGCTCGCCAGCCTTTTCTTCTACGCGTGGTGGCGCCTGGACCATCTGGCGGTCCTGCTGGCCTCGATCGCCTTCAACTACTGGATGGGCCACGCCATCGAGGCCGCGCCCGGGCCGGCGCGCCGGGTCCTGCTCACCCTCGGCGTCGCCGCTAACCTGCTGCTGCTCGGCGCGTTCAAGTACACGGGCTTCCTGGCGGCCAACGCGCTCTCCCTCCTGCGGATCGAGGGGTTCCAGCTTCCCGAGATGGCGCTGCCGCTCGGCATCTCCTTCTTCACCTTCACCCAGATCGCCTATCTCGCGGATTGCGCGCGCGGACAGCGCGGGCGGCACGGGCCGATCGAGTACGCGCTCTTCGTCACCTTCTTCCCGCACCTCCTGGCCGGCCCGATCATCCACCACAGCGAGATGATCCCGCAGTTCCAGACGGGGCGCCGGCCGCTGGGCGTCGCCGCGCAGGACCTCGCGGTCGGGCTCGCGCTGCTGGCCATCGGGGCGGCGAAGAAACTCGTCCTGGCCGACAACCTCGCCCTCATCGCCGACGCGGTGTTCGGCATGGCGGCCGATGGAGAGGCGCCGAAGCCGAAGCAGGTCTGGCACGGCGCCCTCGCCTACACCTTCCAGCTCTACTTCGACTTCTCCGGCTATTCCGACATGGCGGTGGGGCTGGCCCGGATCTTCGGCGTGCGCTTCCCCCCGAACTTCGACAGCCCCTACCGAGCGATCGACCTCGTGGAGTTCTGGCGGCGCTGGCACATGACGCTGTCCCGCTGGCTGCGGGACTACCTCTACATCCCCCTCGGCGGGAACCGCGGGGGACCGCTCGCGCGGTACCGCAACCTCTTCGTCACCATGCTGCTCGGCGGCCTCTGGCACGGCGCGGCCTGGACCTTCGTCATCTGGGGCGCGCTGCACGGGCTCGGGCTGATCGTGAGCCACCTCGTGCGGTCGCATCTCGGTCCTCTCGCGCCGCGCGGGCGGGCCGGGCGGCTGCTGCTCGTCCTCGTGTGCTGGCTGCTCACCTTCGTCTTCGTCACGACCACCTGGGTCTTCTTCCGCGCGACAAGCTTCGACGCGGCCTGGCAGATGATCGGGGCGATGTACGGCGCCGGGGCCGCCGACCCGCCGCGCGCGCCGCTGTCGGACAACGCGCAGGACCTGATCCTCGCCGCCCTGGCCATCGCGGTGCTCGCGCCCAACAGCAACGCGATCGCCCGCGCGCTGGAGAACCCGGGCCGTGCCGGGCTCGCCGCCGGCGCGCTGGCCGGCGCCGCGGCGCTGGCTGCCATCGCCACGGGGCTGACGGCGCCGAACGCCTCCCCCTTCCTCTACTTCAACTTCTAGGGGCGCCACGATGACGTCCGGTGCCCGGAGCGGCTTGGGGTGGGCGCTTCGCCTGTCGGCGGCCGCGGCGGCGGGGGCGGCGTTCGCCCTCGCGCTCTTCGTCGGCCTCTACATCGCGGCCTTCCCGCCCGCACCCGGCCTGTCCTACCGGGAGGCGCTGCTCTACGACGCGCCCGGGCCGCGGCTGATCGTCGAGGCCGGCTCGGGCAGCCTTTACGGCCTCGACGTCGCGGCGCTCGGCCGGAGCCTGAACCGGGTCGGCATCATCGTCGCCGACAATGGCGGCTTCAATCTCCAGCACAAGGCCTGGCGGCTGCTGGCTCATGCCCGGCCGGGCGATGCGGTGGTGATGCCGCTGGAATGGACCTTCTACGAGCAGCCCGACGCGCTCACCGACACCTACGTGATGCTCGGCGTGCCCCTCTACCCCAGCTATTTCCGCAGCATCCCCCTCCGGGAGAAGCTGCGCATCCTGGCCGCCACGCCGCTCTCGAGCGCCGTTCCCGCGCTCTGGGCCAATCTCGGCGCCCGGCTGCCCGGCCGCGACCGCCCGCGGCGGCAGCTCGCCCTCGACCGCTTCGCGGAACTCGTGGCGCTCGGCTCGGAAGGCCGGCAGGAGCCGCAATGGATCCCGGAGCGGAGCCTTCGCCCCGAAGCGGCACGGCAGAGCTGCGCCGAGTACCTCTTCTCCCTGCGGGTTCCGAACCGTCCGCCGCCCGATCGCGAGGGGCTCCGGCGCGTCCTGTCCATCCTGGCGCAGGCGCGCGCGCGCGGGGTGTCGGTCGTCTTCGTCCCGCCCGTGGTGGCCGGCGACGACTGCTACGCCCGCGCGGCCGGCCTCGCGCCGCGTCTGGCCGAGATCCGCGCGATCCTCGCCGAGAGGGGCTTCGACTATCTCGGGGCGCCGACGGATTTCTGGCTTCCGCAATCCCGGGCCCTCGACACCTATTACCATGTGGATGCGGAGGCGCGGGCACTGGCGACTGCCCGCCTCCTGCCGCTGCTCCAGGCGGCCGGGCTGCGCGCGCCCGGGCCACCGGGCGGGCGCATCTCGGAGGTGCTGGCCGGCTATGCCCGGCGGAACGGCCTGCCGCCCCCCGCCCTGCCGCCGGAAGTCGGCGCGGCCACCACGGACTGACACTGCCCCGGCCCGGGGGCTGCGGGCCGGATCATGCCGCTGCCGAAGGACGGCCGGCCGGGAACGGAGGAGCCCCGAAGGCCGGTTCTTTCCGGCCCGGAGAGCGGGTGCTAGTCCTGCGGCCGCCTTGATGCCTCCCTCGCACTCCGCCCAGCCTGAACCGCCGATCGGCCTCGTGCTGGGCGCGGACTCCCTCGTCGCGCGCCGGTCCGGCATCGGCCGCGTGACCCTCGAGATCGCGCTCGCCCTGCGCGGCCGCCCGGAGATCGCCGCCGCGTCGCTGCTCGTACAGGGCCGCCTGCGGTCGCCCGACATGCTCGACGAGATTCTGCGAGCGGAGGACGGGTCCCCGGCCGGCGCGGGACCCTCTCCGGCCCTGCTGCTGGCGAAGCGGATCGCCGGCGCGGTTCCCGGCATCCACCGGCTGCGCGCTCTCCGCGCGCTGCGGCTGACCGGCAGCGCCCTGCGCGCGCTGCGCGACGCCTCGCCCGGCGGCGTGGTCTACCACGAGCCGAACTTCATCCTCTCCCCCTTCCGCGGCGTGGCCGTGAGCGCCATCAACGACCTCTCCTGGCACCATCACCCGGAGATGCATCCGCGGGAGCGGATCACCTGGATCACGCGCAACCTCCGCGACACGCTTCAGCGCGCGGCACGCTTCGTCGCCATCTCGCAGTTCACCGCGGATGCCATGGTCGCCGAGCTCGGCGTCCCGCGGGACCGGGTGGACGTGGTGCCCCTGGCCGCGAACCCCTCCTTCCGGCCGGTCGAAGCCGGGGACGCGGCGCCGGCCTTGGCCCGCGCCGGGCTGGAGGACCGGGGCTACGTCCTCTCGGTCTCCACGCTGGAGCCGCGCAAGAACTTCAACCGGCTCTTCGCGGCCCATCGCGCGCTGCCGGCCGCGCTCCGGAAGCGCTTTCCCCTGGCCATCGTGGGCGGCAAGGGCTGGGGCACCGTGCTCTCGACACCGGAGGCTTCGGCCGCCGTGGCGGAGGGCTCGCTGAAGCTGCTCGGGCATGTCCCCGACGACGACCTCGTGCCGCTCTACGCCCGCGCCGCCGTCTTCGCCTATGTGAGCCTCTACGAGGGCTTCGGCCTGCCGATCATCGAGGCGATGGCGGCGGGCACCCCGGTCGTCGCGTCGACCACGACGGCGGTGGGGGAGACCGCGGGCGACGCGGCGCTCCTCGTCGATCCGCTGAGCGAGGAGTCCATCAGCGCCGGGCTGCGCGCCGTGCTGGAGGACGGGGCGCTGGCAGAGGATCTCCGCGCCCGGGGCGCGGCCCGCGCGCCCCTCTTCACCTGGGACCGCACGATGGATTGCCTCATCGCGAGCTGGCGCCGGGCCCTGTCGGGCTGATCGGGCGCCAGGGCTAGCGGAACCGCACCGGCGGCGGGCGCTCGGGCAGCTTGAGGACGAGGCGGGACCGGACCATCGCTGCAATGTCACGCAGGATATCAAGGCGTGCCCGGTCTCCTTCTCCTGTGCGTCAGCCCCGCTCCACCGGCGCGTCGACCGGCACGCCCTCCGGGGTGTTGCTGCCGCGCCGCCAGCGATGCGTGCCGGCGCCGAAGGCGACCATCTTGCCGTCCGGGCCGAACACCTCGGTCCGCGTGAAGAAGACGCTGTTCCCGGCGGTCACGATACGGCCCTCGGCGATCAACTGGCCCTCGCCCGCCTGCCCGGTGAAGCGGCAGTCCAGGTCCACCGTCACGGCGCGGCGGATGTTCCCCGGGACCGTGCAGTAGAGTCCCGCATAGGCCCCGGCCTGGTCGATGAGCGACAGCATCACCCCGCCATGCACGATCCCGCTGCGGTTCATGTGCTGCCGCCCCGCGGCCAGCCCGAGCTTGGCGTAGCCGTCCCGCCATTCCAGCAGCGTGATGCCGAGGAGTTCGTGATACGGGGCGGGGGGCAGGGCTTCGTCCATGCCGCCGCCCTGCCCGGGCGGCGGCGTCCCGTCAAGCGAGGCGCGTCAGGCGATCTGCAGGTCCTGCAGCGCCGTCTCCAGCTCCTGGAAGCTCGGCATATAGGCGGAGGGCGCCATCTTCCGCCCCGTCTCCACCGACACTTGCGGGGCGTTGCCGTGCAGGTGCGCCACCAGCACGGCGCGGATCACCTCGAAATACTTGCACTCCTCATCCACCACGCCCTTCAGCCGCGCGGCCATCGGCCCCATCAGCCCATAGGCCAGCAGCACGCCGAGGAAGGTGCCGACGAGCGCGCCGCCGATCATGCCGCCGAGCACCGTCGGCGGCTGGTCGATCGCGGCCATCGTCTTGATGACGCCGAGCACCGCGGCGACGATCCCCAATGCCGGCAGCGCGTCCGCCATGTTCTGGATGGCGTGGGAGGGATGCATCTCCTCCTCCCGCATTTTCTTCAACTCCCGCGCCATCACGTCCTCGATCTGGTGCGGATCGTCGGCGTTCATCCCGACCATGCGGAGATAGTCGCAGATGAGCGCCACCGCGTCGGGGTTGTTCTTGATCTTCGGGAACTTCGCGAAGGCCGGGCTCTCCTCCGGCTTCTCGATGTGCGGCTCCAGCGCCATCGCGCCCTTCGTCTGCACGAGGCGGACGAAGTAGTAGAGCAGCGACAGCATCTCCACGTAGTCGTCCTTGTGGAAGCGTGCGCCCTTGAACACCTTCCCGAAACCGCCCAGCGTGTGCTTCACGTCGTGCATCGAGTTCGACATGACGAAGGCACCGATCGCCGCGCCGCCGATCATCAGCGCCTCATAGGGCAGGGAGTGCAGGATGATCCCGAACTTGCCCCCCGCGATGGTATAGCCGCCGAAGACGGTGGCCAGCAGGAAGACGAAACCGATGATGGTGGTCATCGCGCGGCAGTCCTTGTCGGTGCGATGGTGGGGGACGGTGCGGCGGGCGGATTTTCCCGCAGCAGCAGGATGGAGACGCGCCGGTTCGCGGCGGCGGCAGGGTCGTCGGCGATCAGCGGCTCCCGCGCCGCCAGGCCGGTGACGCTGCGGATGCGGCTCTCGGCCACGCCGCCCTCCACCAGCAGCCGGCGCGTGACGTTCGCCCGGTCGGCCGAGAGGTCCCAGTTCGACCGGTCCCCCGTGCGGAAGGGCGTCGCATCCGTGTGGCCGGAGATCGCGATCGCGTTCGGCACGCGGTTGATCACGCCGGCCACGCGGGCCAGCAGCCCCCGCGCCCGCTCCGCCGGCGCCGAGCCGCCGAGGGCGAACATCGCCTGCCGGTCCGCATCCAGGATCTGAATGCGCAGCCCTTCCGGCGTCTGTTCCACCTGAAGCTGCCGCGCGAGATCGGCCAGCGTCGGATCATCCCGCACCGCCGCCCGCACCTGCTCCGCCAGCCGGTCGAGTTGCTCCCGCTCCCGCCGCTCCAACTCCGCCCGCAGCGCCGCGTCGGAGGCGCGGGCGGCGTCGCCGCTGCGGTCGCCCTCGGGCATCCCGCGCTCGGCCGGGCCCTGGCCCTGGGCCTGCAACTGGCGCGGCGTCGCCGCCTCGTCGTCACCGACCGGCCCCTCGCGCCGTTCCACCGGCGTCGCGGGCTGCTCGCTGTCATCCTCTTCCAGGTCGAACTGCACGGGCCGCGGCCCCGTCTCCACCCGTGGGGTGGAGGCGTTGGAGGCCATCTCCCCCACCTCGCTCGGCGTGCGCCCGCCGAAAGGCTGGCCGGACCCGCTGGTGCGCTGCGCCATGACGTTCGTCGGGTTGAAGTAGTCCGCGAGGCCGCGCCGCTGCTCCTCCGTCGTGGCGTTCAGCAGCCACATGAGAAGGAAGAAGGCCATCATCGCCGTGACGAAGTCGGCATAGGCGACCTTCCAGGCGCCGCCATGGTGCCCGCCCTCGCCCTCCTCGATGCGCCGGACGACGATGGTCGCGCCACCGTCCTTCCCGCCCTTGCCCTTGCCTTTTGCGGCCACCGATCCTGCCCCGGATGCGGCGGGCATTCTCGCCGGGGGTGCTTAAGGTCCGGTTGATCCGATCACGGGCGCGTTATCGAGGACCCGATAGGTTCATTCTCCTGGCTTGAGGCAGGCCTCCGCCAGTGTCCGGAACGCCGCTGCCCGGTGGCTGATCGCGTGCTTCCGCGCCGGATCGAGCTCCCCGAAGGTCAGGCTCTCCCCCTCGGCCACGAACATCGGGTCGTACCCGAAGCCGCGCTCGCCCCGGGGCGGCCAGACCCAGCGCCCATGCGCCTCCCCCAGGAAGGCCTCCACGTGCCCGTCCGGCCAGGCCAGCGCCAGCGCACAGGAGAACCACGCCCCCCGGTCCGCCGAATGCCGGGCCAGCCGCTCCACCTTCCCCATGGCCAGGGCATAGTCCCGCCGCCCGTCCGGCTGCACCGCCCAATCCGCCGTGTAGACGCCCGGTGCCCCGTCCAGCGCCGCGACCGAGAAGCCGGAATCGTCGGCCATCGCGACCATGCCGGACGCCGCGGCCGCCGCCCGCGCCTTGAGCGTCGCATTGCCGATGAAGCTGGTCTCCGTCTCCTCCGGCACCGGCAGGCCCAGTTCCCCGGCGGTGACGACCGTGATCCCGTACTCCGCCAGCAGCGCCGCGTTCTCCCGCGCCTTGCCGGCGTTGTGGGTCGCCAGGCAGATCCGCCGCTCGCGCAGCGGCCGGTGCGCGCCCGTCACGCCGGCCGCGCCGCCTTGGCGGCGGCGGCCTGCAGCGCCGCGCCCATCGCGGTCGGCGGCGGCGAGCCCACCACGGATTCCACCGCCGCGCGCTGCGCCGCGAACAGCTCCGCCGTCCCCTTCCGCGCCAGCCCGAGCAGCGTCACCAGCTCCTCCTGCGTGAAGGGGGCGCCCTCGGCGGTCGCCTGCACCTCCACCAGCCCGCCCTTGCCGGTCATCACGAAGTTTCCGTCCGTGTGGGCCGCGCTGTCCTCGGCGTAGTCCAGGTCCAGCACCGGCCGTCCCTCCCACACGCCGCAGGACACCGCCGCCACCTGATCGATCAGGGGATCGCGGGACATGATGTTGTTCGCCCGGCAATGGGCGAAGGCCAAGTGCAGCGCCACCCAGGCCCCGGTGATGGCGGCGCAGCGCGTGCCGCCATCGGCGGTCAGCACGTCGCAGTCCAGCGTCACCGTCATCTCCCCCATCAGGGAGCGGTCCGTCACGGCGCGGAGCGAACGACCGATCAGCCGCTGGATCTCCTGCGTGCGGCCGGACTGCTTGCCCCGCGCCGCCTCCCGGTCGCCGCGGGTGTGGGTGGCGCGGGGCAGCATCCCGTACTCGGCGGTGACCCAACCCAGGCCCTTGCCGCGCAGGAAGGGCGGCACGCGCCCCTCCACGCTGGCGGTGCAGAGCACCTCGGTCAATCCCATGCGGACGAGGCAGGACCCCTCCGCGTGCCGGGCCACGCCCGGCTCCAGCTTCAGGGTTCGGAGGACGTCGGGGGCGCGTCCGGACGGGCGGCTGGACATGGGGCGGTCTCTCGGGGTGGGGGCGGGAACAACACGCCCGCGCCGGCCGCTGTCAACGCCGGTTCCGCCGGGGCGGGCGCGACGACCGGCGTCGTCAGGGCCGAGGCCGCGCGCGCCGGCTCGCCGGGCGGAAGCCACAGCGCCAGCATCGTCGCCCAGACTCCGGCCACCGATCCGCTGCCCGACACGTGGCGCCCTCCTTCGTCCCGCGCTCCAGCCATGGCCGCGCTCCCGTCCGAGGCCGGGATTGGGGCACGGCGCCTGCGACGGAAGAATGTCCCGTCGGTGACGGAATGTGGCAGGATCAGCGGCGGAGCACGACTCGAATCCGTTCCACGGGCTGCGCCGGCGGCGTGTTGCTGCCCGGCCGTGCGCCGCGGCCACAGTGTGGCATCACAGCCCTGTGACGGAGGCCCGTTCCCGCCCTGGCCCGGTCCCCGTAGCCGCCGCGTCCACCCTCCCGGCCGTCCCTCCCGCGGTCAGGGCCAGGGGCGCGGGTTCGCCCTCAGCCAGTCCAGCACAGCGTCCACGCTCCGGTCCGGCGGGAAGACGGGATAGAGCACGTCCTTCACCGTCCCGTCGTCGATCATCAGCGTCATCCGCCGCAGCAGAGCCATCCCCGGCACGTCCATCATGGGCAGCCGCAGCGCCTTGGCGAAGGTTAGCCCCGCATCCGACAGCAGGGGGAAGGGCAGTTCCAGCCGCCCCGCCGCCTCCCGCTGGTAGCGCGTATCCTGGGTGGACAGCCCGAACAGCTGGTGCACCCCCAGCTCCCCCAGCTCGTCGATCCGGTCGCGGAAGGCGAGGCACTGGGCGGTGCAGCCCCGCGCGCCGGGGATGCCGTCCCACCCCTCCGGCACGCTCCCGTCCGGCGGCGCGGTGCGGGGATAGATGAAGACCACCGTCCGCCCCTTGAGCCGGGACAGGTCCACGATCTTCCAGTCCGTTCCCAGCAGCTGGACCGGCGGAAGGCGCCGCCCCTTGATGTGCCGCACCGCGCCGTCATCCACCGGGGCCGGGATGGTGGACCAGTCGGGCACGTCCCGGTGCGGCGCCGCCACGTCGTCGGACATTCGGTTCCTCCTGCGCGTCGCCCCGTCCTGCGCCCGCCGCGCCCGCCGCGCAACACCGCCCCGCCGTGTCGCGGCGCCGCGTTGACGCCCGCACCCCCCGTTCCTAGCTTTCCTGATCCCCTTGCGACGTTGAGAGAGGTTCACCACCCGAATGGGCTCCCAGCCCAATCATCGCCCCGGCCTCGCCACCCCCGGCCTCACCGCCGTCGGCCTGACGGGCACGGCAACGGGCCTCCCGGGCCTGGATAACCGCGCCGCCGCCATCCTTCGCCAGGTGGTGGAGCTCTATGTCGAGACCGGGGAGCCGGTCGGCAGCCGCACCCTCTCCCGCCGCCTGCCGCTCACGCTCTCTCCCGCCACCATCCGCAACGCCATGGCGGACCTCGAGGAAGCGGGCCTCCTCTACGCGCCGCACACCTCCGCCGGACGGCTCCCGACCGAGCGCGGCCTGCGCCTCTTCGTCGACGGGCTGCTGGAGTTCGGTGACCTCACGGATGAGGAGCGGGAGGCGATCGCCGCCCGCTGCGCCGCCTCGGGCCGCTCCCTGCAGGACACGCTGGCCGAGGCCGGGCAGATGCTCTCCGGCCTCGCCGGCGCCGCCGGCCTCGTCGTCGCGCCGAAGGCGGATTCCGCCATCCGCCACATCGAGTTCGTCGCCCTCGGCCCCGGCCGCGCCCTCGTGGTGCTGGTGGGAGAGCGCGGCCATGTCGAGAACCGCGTCATCGAGGTGCCCGCGGACCTGCCCGCCGGCGCGTTGACCCAGGCCGGCAACTACCTCAACGCCCGCCTGAACGGCCGCACGCTGGAGGAGGCGCGCGGCCTCGTTACCACCGAGATCGCCGCCAACCGCACCGCGCTGGACGCGCTGACGAACCAGGTCGTCCAGTCCGGCCTCGCCACCTGGGCCGGCGGCGGCGGCGGGTCCCTCATCCTGCGCGGCCAGTCCCGCCTGCTGCAGAACCTGGACCAGGCGCAACGCGTCGCGGAGATCCAGTCGCTCTTCGACCGCCTCGAAGCGCAGGAGACGATGCTCCGCCTGCTGGAGCTCGCCCAGCGCGGCCAGGGCGTGCAGATCTTCATCGGCGCCGAGAGCGGCGTCTTCGACACCGCCGGGCTCTCCATGGTCGTCGCCCCCTTCCGCAACGGGCAGGAGCGGATCGTCGGCGCCATCGGCGTGATCGGCCCGACCCGCATCAACTACGGCCGCGTCATCCCCGTGGTGGACTACACCGCCCAGGTCATCGGCCGGATGCTCGGCTGAACCACGCCGGGCGCGCGGCCCGCGTGAGCGCATCCCGCCGCAAAGCCCGACCTTCAGCGGCCCGCCCACACGAGCGGGAGAGCCCGCCCGCCACGCCGCAACAGCCCCCTCCACCCAGCGTTCCCCCGGTCCGGCGATACGCCGGACCGAGAGGAGGGCCAGACATGGCATCGAGCGGATCGCAGAAGGGCGGCAGCAAGGGCAGCGAGCAGGCCGCGGGGGAGAAGGGCGTCTCCCAGGAGACGGTCGGCGCGGGCAAGGACAAGGACCCGAACAACTTCGCCAACAACCCGGAGCGTGCCGCGGCCGCCGGCCGCAAGGGCGGCCACAACAGCCACAAGAACGACTGATCGCGCGACGTCTGGACCCCGGGGATAGGGGTGACTCCCTTCCCGGGGCGACGGGACGCGCGAACGGGCCTTTCCCTCAGGGGAACGACGGACAGGGCGGGGCCTCCGGGCGGAGGTCCGGCGTCCTCCGCGCTACGCCACCCCCGCGAACCGCGCCCGGTAGGCGCCGGGCGGCACGCCCAGCCGCCCGCGGAAGTGCAGCCGCAGCGTCGCGGCGCTGGGGAAGCCGCTCGCCTCTGCCACCGTCTCCATCGGCAGGCGCGTCGTCTCCAGAAGCTCCTTCGCGCGTGCCAGCCGCGTCTCCAGCAGCCAGGCGGCGGGCGTGGCGCCGGTCGTCGCGCGGAAGCGGCGGATGAAGGTGCGGCGGCTCATCCCGGCCTCCGCGGCCATGCGGTCCAGCGGCCAGTCCTCGCCGGCCGAGGCACGCATCCGGTCCAGCAGCGGCGAAAGGCGGGACGCCTCGTGCACGGCGGGCACGGGGCGCTCGATGAACTGGGCCTGGCCACCCTCCCGGTGCGGCGGGACGACGAGGCGGCGCGCGACGCTGCCGGCCGCCGCCGAACCACGGTCCCGGCGGATGAGATGGAGGCAGAGGTCGATCCCCGCCGCGGTGCCGGCGGCGGTCAGGATGGGGCCCTCATCCACGTAGAGCACATCCGGCACCACGGTGACGGCGGGATACCGCGCGGCCAGCGCCGCGGCATAGCGCCAGTGGGTGGTGGCGCGCTTGCCGTCCAGCAGCCCCGTCGCGGCCAGCACGAAGGCCCCGGAGCAGAAGGAGAGCAGCCGCGCCCCCCGCGCGTGCGCCGCCCGCAGCGCTTCCAGCAACGGCGGCGGCACCGGCGCGTCGGCGGGCGCGTCGGCGCCGCGCCAGCCCGGCACGATCACCGTGCCGGCCGTTTTCAGCAGGTCCAGCCCGCCATCGGCCATCACCCGCACCCCGCCCATGGCACGGAGCGGGCCCTCCTCCACGCCGGCGACGGCGAAGCGGTACCAGCCCGGCTCCAGCTCCGGCCGCGGCAGGCCGAACACCTCTACCGCCACGCCGAACTCGAAGGTGCAGAGCCCGTCATAGGCCAGCGCGACGACGAGCGGGTTCGCAGGAGGTGGCACGATCCGGACGGTAAACCGTCTGCGTGCCAGCCGCCATGTTCGGGCTGATCCGCGTCCGAACCGGCCCCGGAGAAGGCGTCGCCTTCCCCAAACCCCATCCACCAGGGGGCGAACGCGCCCCCTGGACCCGCGTCGAAAACAGAACGCGGGGTCCGGGGGGGCCGTTGGCCCCCCAGCGGAGGGTCCGGGAGGCCGAGCCTCCCGGAGCCACCCGCGCCGCGAATCAGGCCGGCGGGATGAAGACCTGAATGACGCCGGGGAAAGGCTCCATCGCCTCGCAGCGCGCGGCGTGCGCTTCCAGCGCCGGCCAGCGCGCGGGGTCGAAGAGGCCGGGATGCGCCTCCCGCACGAAGCGGATGGCGCAGGCCACCGCGATGTCGCCGTGTCCGATCTTATCGCCGAACCAGAAGCGGGTGGCTCGGGGCGCGCGGTCGGCCTCCAGCGCGTCCAGCACGCCGGCGACCTGGGTGCGGCAGCGCTCCACCCAGGCGGGCGAGACCTCCGGGTGCAGCACGCGCTCGTAGACGAGGCTCACCGCCTTGTCGGCCAGGCCCGTGGCCAGGGCGCAGAGCTTCAGCGCCGCCCGGCGCCCCGGACCGGCGCGGGGGATCAGGGCGCGGTCGGGGCCGGCGACTTCGTCCAGGTGGTCGAGGATGGCGCCGCTCTCGATCAGCGCCTCCCCGTCATCGAGGAGGAGCGTCGGCACGCGTCGCAGCGGGTTGTGCGGCGCGATCTTCTCCGCGTCGCCGAAGGTGGACCAGGGGCGGTGCTCGTAGTCCAGGCCGTAGAGGTGCAGCGCGATCGCCACGCGCCGGACGAAGGGCGAGTCGTACTGGCCGATGAGGATCATGCGCCGGGCTCCTTCGGGACGAGGATGATCCTGTGCGGGAGGCCGAGCGCCCTCAACCGCGGAGTGAGGCGGGCTCCCCTGCGTCGTGCGCGGTCCGTCGAGCCCTGCGCTCGCCGTCCGGCGACGTCACGAACGGAGCGTTGCTGCGCGTCCGCGCGGCGCGCGGGATTTCGCCTTCGTTGCGGTTTCCGCCGGCTCCTCCAACAGGGCGAGGAGGCTGCGGATGGCGGTGGGCAGGGCGGCGCGCGCCGCGTCGGGCGCCATCCAGGTGCAGCCTTCCGGCGCCGGCGCGTCCGGGGCGTCCGCCGTGGCCAGCAGCATGTCCAGGTCCATGTGGGTGAAGCCGTGGTGGGCGATCCCGGGGCGCAGGACCCAGTCCAGGCCGGGCAGGGGCGCGTGGGGCAGGGCCTCCTCCAGCGTCCAGGGGGTCTCCCGCCAGGGGGCGCCCGGGATTTCCAGCATCCCGCCCAGCAGCCCCTCGGGCGGGCGCTGGCGGAGGAGCATGCGGCCCGCCGGGTCCCGGGCCAGGAAGTGCAGGCCGTGGCGATGGCCGCGCGCGGCCTTGGGCGCCTTCACGGGCAGGCCGTCCTGGATCCCCAGCCGCTGGGCGGCGCAGGCACCCCGCCAGGGGCAGATGGCGCAGGCCGGGCGGCGCGGCGTGCAGATCGTGGCGCCGAGGTCGAACAGCGCCTGCACGAAGTCGCCCGGCCGGTCACGGGCCGCCGGCTGGTCCATGAAGCGCGCCGCGGCCGGCCCGATGATCTTCCGGGCGCCGGGCAGGGGATCGCGGATGGCCAGGATGCGGGACACGACCCGCTCGACATTCCCGTCCACCGGCACGGTCGGGCGGCCGAAGGCGATCGCGGCGACCGCGGCGGCGGTGTAGGCGCCGATGCCGGGCAGGGCGCGCAGCCCGTCCTCCGTGTTCGGGAAGCCGCCGCGGGCCGCGACCGCCTTCGCCGCGGCGTGCAGGTTGCGGGCGCGGGCGTAGTAACCCAGCCCCGCCCATTCGGCCGCCACATCCTCCCAGGGCGCGGCAGCCAGGGCGTCCACAGTCGGAAAGCGGGCGAGGAAGCGGGCGTAGCGCGGGCCGACGGCGGCGACCGTGGTCTGCTGGAGCATCACCTCGGACAGCCAGATGCGGTATGGGTCGCCCTCGCCCCGCCAGGGAAGGGTCCGGCGGTGGCGATCGTACCAGGCGAGCAGCGCGTCGGCGGCGGGGAGTGCGGGGATGGGATCGGGCAAGGCCGGGGCAGGGGAGGGCGCGGCGGGCGGCAAGTCCAGCCCCCCGCGCTGGCGCGCGGCCGCGAAACCGGAAGCCGGTGCCACGCCGCAGGGCACCGCGCCCGGAGACGGCGCGGCGAACCGGCCCGCCCCTCGTACCCAGGCCGGGCCGCCGGCGCGCCCGGCTCCTGTCGAGGAGCCGCGACGCCCGGATCTCGGGCCGCGGCCGCTGGGCAGCCTCATTCCCCGCCTCACTCGCCCGGCCTTCCGGCGGAAGAGCCCGGCCGGGGCGCTGCTGATGGCGGACTGGCCCGCGGTGGTGGGCCCGGCCATCGCGGCCGTCACCGTGCCGCTGCGGCTGTCCTCCGGAACCCTGACCATCGCCTGCTCCGGACCGGTGGCGATGGAGCTGCAGCACCTCGGGCCGCAGCTCATCGGCCGGATCAACGCCGCCCTGGGATCCGTGACGGTGCAGGCGCTCCGGTTCGTGCAGCGGGCGCCGACGACCCCACCCCCGCCCCGCCCCCGCCCGGACCGACCCCTGCCGGAGGCGGTCGAGGGGGCGATCGGCACGGTCGGCAGCCCCGGCCTGCGGGATGCCCTGGCAAGATTGGCCCGCGGGGTCTATCGGGACCGGTGATCCCTATCCCTCGCGGAGCCTTTCCGATGAGCACCCGTCGTATCCTGATCGCCGCCGCGCCCGCCCTTCTCGCGGCTCCCGGCCTCCTCCGCGCCCAGACGAGCGATCCGGCCCCGGCGGCGACCCCGCCCGCCGAGACCCCCCCGGCGCCGCAGGCGGCGCCCGAGCCCACCCCGCCCGCCGCCCCGGCCCCGGACACCCGCCTGACCGAGCGCTCCGTCGGCCGGACCGACGCGCCGCTGACGGTGATCGAGTACTTCTCCCTCACCTGCGGTCACTGCGCCGCCTTCCACGCGGGCACCTGGCCGCAGGTGAAGCAGCGGCTGGTGGACACCGGGCGCATCCGGATGGTCTGGCGCGACTTCCCGCTCGACCAGCTGGCGCTCGCCGCCGCCGTGGTGGCCCGCGCCCTTCCACCGGAGCGGTATGAGGGCTTCGTCTCCGCCCTCTTCGCCTCCCAGGACCGCTGGGCCTTCGCCCGCGGCGCGGACAATGTCGCGGAGATCGCGAAGATCGCGGCCTTCGCCGGCCTCAACCGGGCGGGCGTGGACGCGGCGCTGGCCGACCCGATCCTCCAGCGCGGCATCCTGGAAGCGCGGCTGGCCGCGCAGCGCGACCACAACGTGAACTCCACCCCGACCTTCGTCTTCGGCACTCGCGTCGTGCCCGGCGGCATGTCCTACGAGCGGTTCGCCGAGCTGGCGGGCGTCCGCGCCTGATGGACACGCGTCCCTTGCCCGCCGCGATGGCGGAGTCCGGGGACGCGGCGGCGTCCGTCGAGGGCCAGGCGGAGGCGCCCGAGGCCGGGCAAAGCCCGGCCGTAGAAGCCGACGCGGCCGGGCAGAGCCCGGCCCTAGAAGCCGGCGAGGCCGGGCGGAGCCCGGCCTCCGGGGCGTCGGAGGACGGCAGCGGTCCGGCTGCCGAAGCGCCGGAGGCCGGGGAAGTCCCGGTGGCCGGTGCCGCGGAGGCGGTGGGGGCGTCCTCCCCCGCCGAGGGCGAGGAGGACGCCCCCGGGGACGACGCGGCCCCCCGCCCACCACGCACCGCGACGCTCTCGCGGCTGCGGATCGCCGGCTTCAAGTCCTTCGCCGAGCCGACCACGGTCGAGGTCCTGCCCGGGCTGACGGGCATCGTCGGCCCCAATGGCTGCGGCAAGTCGAACGTGGTGGAAGCCCTGCGCTGGGCGATGGGCGAGAACAACGCCCGCGCCATGCGCGGCGGCGAGATGGACGACATCATCTTCGCCGGCACCTCCACCCGGCCCGGGCGGAACCAGGCCGAGGTGGTGCTGAGCCTGGAGGACGCGGTCGGCCTCGCCCCGCCCCCCAACGCCGAGGCGGCGGAACTGGAGATCATCCGCAAGATCGAGCGCGGCTCGGGCACCGCGTACCGGATCAACGGCAAGGAGGCGCGGGGGCGCGACGTCGCCACGCTCTTCGCCGATATCGGCTCGGGCGCGCGGGCCTCGGGCATGGTCAGCCAGGGGCGGGTCGCGGCCCTGATCGGCGCGAAGCCGGAGGAGCGGCGCGCCGTGCTGGAGGAGGCCGCGGGCACCGCCGGCCTCCGTGCCCGGCGGCACGAGGCCGAGCTGAAGTTGCGGCAGGCCGAGACGAACCTGACCCGCGCCGACGACCTGCGGACCCAGTTGGAGACCCAGCGCGAGTCCCTGCGCAAGCAGGCCCGGCAGGCCGCGCGCTACCGCAACCTCTCCGGCCTGACCCGCGCGGCCGAGGCGGAGTGGATGGCGCTGCTGGCGGCGCGGGCGGAGGCGCAGCTTCTCTCGTCCCGCCACGCGCTGGACGCCGCGCGCGCGCGCACCCGGGACGCGGAGTGGGAGGCGGAGGGCGCCACCCGCCGCGCCCACGCCGCCGAGATGGCCCTGCCCGGACCGCGCGCCGCGGAGGCGACCGCCCGCACCGCCCTGGAGCGCCGGCGCGTCGAGGGCGAGGGGCTGGCCGCGGCCGAGCTGCGGGCCCGCGCGGCGCTGGACGCGGCCACCGGGCGGCTGGCGCAGATCGAGGCGGACCACGCCCACGCGGCCACGGTCGCGCGGGATGCGGAGGCCGCGGAGACGCGGCTGACCGGCGAGATGGAGGCGCTGGCGGGATCGCTCGCGGCCCTGCCGGCGCGGATCGAGGCGGCCGAAGGGGCACTCGCGGAGGCGGTGGACGCGACGCGGGAGCGGGAGGCGGCGGCGGAGCGGGCGGCGGAGGCGGCGTCCGAGGCCTCGATCGCGGCGGAGCGGGTCCAGGCGGCGCGCCAGGCAGCGGCGGCGGCGATCCGGCGACTGGAGGCCGAGGCCGCCCGGCTGGAGAACGAGCGCGCCCGCGCGGAGGCGGAAGCCGTGCCGCCGGAGGAGCTGGACCGGGCCGCGGCGGCTGTGGTGACGGCCGGAGAGGCCGTGGCCGCCGCGCGCGCCGCGTTGGAGGCCGCCGAGGCCGCGCGGGCAAAGGCGACCGAGGGCGAGGCCGCGGCGCGTCAGGCCGCCACCGCCGCCCAGGCCGCGGAGGGGCAGGCGCGCGAGGTGGCCCGCGCCGCGGCGGAACGGGCCCGCCGGGCGGTCGAGGGCCATGAGAAGCTGACGCGGGAGCACGCGGCGGCGCTCGCCTCCTGCATCCCCGCGGATCGCCAGGAGGCGGCGCGGCGCGAGGAGGCGGAGGCCGCGCGCGCCGCCGAGGCGGCGGCGGAGGCGCTGTCCGCCGCGGAGGCGGAGCGGGCGGCGGCGGGATCGGCCCTCGCGCGGGCCCGGTCGGCCGAGTCCGAGGCCGGCGCGACCCGGGCGCGGGCCGCGGCCGAGGCGCAGGGCCTGGCCGCGCTGCTGCGGGCGGGAGAGGGCGGTTCCGCCACCCCGATCCTGGATTCCGTATCGGTTCCGCCAGGGCTGGAGGCCGCCCTCGGCGCCGCGCTGGGCGAGGCGCTGGACAGCCCGGCCGATCCGAAGGCGCCCCGACACTGGCGCGCCCTGCCGCCCCTGGCAGAGGTGCCGGCCCTGCCGGAGGGGGTGACGCCGCTTGCCGTGCTGGTGCAGGCGCCGCCGGAGCTGGCGCGCGCCCTGTCCCAAGTCGGGCTGCTGGAGGATGAGGCGGCCGGGCTCGCCCTGCAGCCGTCCCTGCGGCCGGGTCAGGCGCTGGTGTCGCGGGAGGGCGGGCTCTGGCGCTGGGACGGGCACGGGGCCCGGCCAGGCGCGCCGAGCGCCGGCGCCGAGCGGCTGCGCCAGCGCAACCGGCTGCGGGCGCGGGAGGCGGCACGGGATGCCGCCGACGCCGCCCTGGCCACGGCGCGGGAGGAGGCCGCGAAGGCGACGGCCCGCGACCGGGAGGCGGCGGCGGCCGAGGCGGCGCAGCGCAACGTCCGACGGGAGGCGGAGGCGCGTCTCGCGCGGGCGCGGGCGGAGGCGTCCCGGCTGGCGGCCGGAGCGGCGCTGGCGGACAGCCGTCTGGCCGCCCTGACCCCGGCCCTGGAGCGCGCGGCGGCCGAGCGGAAGAGCGCGGAGGACGCGCTATCCCAGGCCCGCGACGCCCTGGCCGCCGTGCCGGACGCGACGGCCGCGCGCGCGGCCCGCGACGAGGCGGCGGTAGCCCTGCGCAACGCGACGGCGGCCGAGGAGACGGCGCGCGCGGCCCGCCGGGCGGCGGAGGGGCGGCTGGATTCGGCCCGTTCCGCCCAGGCGGCGCTGACGTCGCGGGCGGCGGCCTCGGAGGGACGGCTGGCCGCCCTGGTGCCCCAGATGGAGCGCTTGGCGGAGGATCGCGTCGCGGCGGAGGCGGCCCGCGCGGCCGCGGAGGAAGCGGGGGCCGAGGCACCCGATCCGGTGGCGGCCCGCGACGCGGCGCTGGCCGCCCGCACGGCCCTGGCCGCGGCCCGTCAGCACGAGGCCGAGGCGCGCGCCGCCCGCGCCGCCCTGGTCGCCGAGGGCGAGCGCATGGCCGAGCGCCGCGCCGCGCTGGAGGCGGAGGCCGCGTCCTGGGCCACGCGCCGGGCCGATGCCGCGACCCGCCTGACCGAGCTGTCCGCCCGCCAGGAGGCGGCGCGGATTGAGGCCGAGGCGGTCCGTGACGCGCCGGGGGAAGCGGCTGCGCTGCTGGCCAATGCCGCGCGCGCCCTGGCCGAGGTGGAGGCGGCGCATACCGCCGCGGCCGAGGCCCTGGCCGCCGCCGAGAACGAGGCGCGTGAGTCCGCGGAGGCTCGGCGCAAGGCCGACGCGATGTTCGCCGCGGCGCGGGAGGCGCAACTGCGCGCCGATGGTGAGGCCGAGCGCGCCGAGGCCGAGGGCCGCGCCCTGGCCACCCGCATCCTGGAGCGGCTGGGCCCCGACGCCGAGCTGCCCGAGGCGCCGGAGGACCTGTCCGACGCCGCCGAGGAGAAGGCGCGCCGCAAGGCCGAGCGCCTGGCCCGCGAGCGCGAGGAGATGGGGCCGGTCAACCTCCGCGCCGAGGTCGAGATGAAGGAGGTGGAGGAGCGCCTCGAGAACCTCGAGAAGGAGCGGGAGGAGATCGGGCACGCCATCGCGAAGCTGCGCGGCTCGATCGGCCACCTGAACCGGGAGGGGCGCGAGCGCCTGCGCGCGGTCTTCGACCGGGTGGACGGGGAGTTCCGCGCGCTCTTCACGCGGCTCTTCGGCGGGGGGCGGGCGCATCTGGCCCTGGTGGGGTCGGAGGACGTGCTGGAGGCGGGGCTGGAGATCTACGCGGAGCCGCCGGGCAAGAAGCTGTCCGCGCTCTCGCTGCTCTCGGGCGGGGAGCAGGCGCTGACGGCGCTCTCCCTCATCTTCGCGGTGTTCAAGTGCCACCCGGCGCCGGTCTGCGTGCTGGACGAGGTGGACGCGCCGCTGGACGATGCTAACGTGGAACGGCTCTGCAACCTGCTGGAGACGATGGCGGAGGGCGGCACGCGCTTCCTGGTCGTGACGCACCATCCCCTCACGATGGCGAAGATGCACCGCCTCTACGGCGTGACGATGCAGGAGCGCGGGGTGTCGCGGCTCCTGTCGGTGGACCTGGGACGCGCGGTGGAGATGGTCGAGGGCGCGGCGGCCTGACGGGAGGGATCGCGATGCGGTGGCTTCTGGCGGCGGCGCTCGGCGTCGCGCTTCTCGGGCCGGCGGGGACGGCGGTCGCACAGGAGGCGCGCCACGTCTGCGTGCTGGAGCCCGACCCGTCCGACCGCAATGCCGGCGCGCCGGTGGAGCGCTTCCAGCGGCTGGGCTGCTCGCGCTTCGACGTGATCAACGCCGCCTTCGCCTCCGTGGGCTGGCGGAACGCCTTCGCGGCGATCCTCTGCGACTTCGAGCGGCAGGTCCTCTTCTCGGAGGGACCGGCGGGGCCGAGTACCCTGCCGATGCTCACCTGCGTCTATGTCGGTACGCCGCGGCAGGTCCGGCGGTAGATGCGCCCTCCCGGGAGGCTCTGCCTCCCGGACCCTCCGCCGGGGGCCGAACGCGGCCCCCGGACCCCGCGATCTGATCCAACGCGGGTCCGGGGGGGCGCGTTCGCCCCCTGGTGGTCGGGCTCCGGGGAAGGCAAAGCTTTCCCCGGTTCAGCGCGGGGCCTGTTCCCGCACGCCGCACCAATCCGCGATGAAGGCGGCGATGGCGAGCGTCGTGCGCTTCACGCTCGCGAGGTCGGTGCGCTCGTCGAAGGCGTGGGAGCCCTCGCCCTTCGGCCCGTAGCAGAGCGCGGGCATGTCGTAATACAGGCCGTAGAAGCGCGTGTCGTTCACGCCGGTGCCGAGGCGCGACGGCATCGGCTCTCCGAAGACCTGCTGGTGCACGGCGCCGAGCACGGCCTCGGCCTCCGTGCCTTCCTCCTGCACGAAGCCGTCGGCCATGAAGCCGTTCCAGATCACCTCGGGCGGGTTGTTGGCCAGGAACCCATCGCCCGCCGCGGCCTGGCGCACGGTCGCCTCGATGGCGGCACGGCGCTCGGCCAGGTCGTCCCCGGGCAGCAGGCCGATGCGGCAATCCACCTCGCACCAGGCCGGCGTGGAACTGCCCCAGTCGCCGCCGCGGATGATGCCGGGGTTGAACTTGATCGGGTCCTTCAGCGCCCTGAAGCGCGGGTGGCTCTTCGCCCGCTCGTTCTCGGCCTTCGTGTGGGCCTGCAGCGCCTCGATCAGCTTGTAGGCGGCGACGATGGCGTTGGTGCCGGTCTCGCTGCGCGCGACGTGGACCGGGATGCCCAACACCTTCAGCCGGAACCAGATGACGCCGACATGCGCGCGCGTCAGGGCCTGGTTCGTCGGCTCGGGGATGAGGCAGGCATCGGCGCGGTAGCCGCGCACGAGCGTGGAGAGGGCGCCGTTGCCGGTGGATTCCTCCTCCGTCACGCTCTGCAGGTACAGGTCGCCGGTCGGCTCCAGCCCGCAGGCGGCCAGCGCGTCGGCGGCAAAGACCATGCAGGAAACGCCGGCCTTCATGTCGTTGGCGCCGCGGCCGTGCATCCAGCCGTCGCGGATCACCGGTTCGAAGGGCGGGGTGTTCCACATGGAGGCGGGGCCGGCGGGCACGACGTCCACATGGCCCTGGATAATGAGGCTGCGGCCCGTGGGGTTCGTGGCGCGCTTCGCGGCGACCACCTGCACGGCGCGGCCGTAATCCGTGTCCATGACGGGGGCGGCGCCGCGCGAACCCTCCAGCGGCACGTCGGCCAGGGTGTAGCGGTCTACCGCGTAGCCGCGCGCCGAGAGCTGGCGGGCCATCCAGTCCTGCAGCGGCGCCTCCTCCCCGCGCAGGCTCTTGAAGCGCGTCAGGTCGGCCAGGAAGGCGACCTGCCGGTCGAAGGCGGCCTCCACGGCGTCCTCCAGGCGCTTCAGCAGGGCGGGATCGGGCATGGGCGGTCTTCCGTGGTGGTGGATGGGGAACTAGAGCAGATCGCCGCAGGGTGGGCAGGCCCGGGGAGGCAAGGCCGCACCGGCCGGGATTCCCGGGCAAGGCTCCGGCCGGCCTTCGCAATCGCGTGTCCCCCCTCCACCGGGACGGTCGCCGCGGCTAGGGTCCGGCCATGCGTCCGGTCCTGATTCTCGCCGCTCTCCTGGCCAGCCTCGGCACGGGCTGCGCGAGCAACGCGCCGGAGGCCGGGGCTTCCACCTCTCGCGGCAGTGGCGCCAGCCGCGCAGGATCGCCGTCCCGGAACGCGGCCGCCCGCTCACGGGCCCGGCGGAGCCCGGCCACCACGCCGGCCGCCCTGCAGAGCCCGCCCGCCTCCGCCGACGCTGGCGCCGCGGAGGAGGGCAGCGGCGGCCTCGGTCCCCGGCGCTGGTAGCCGGCCGCACGTTTTACCCGGCGACATGCGCGGCACCTCGGGGCCGCGGACCGTTGCGCGAGCGAGTGGACATCGACGGCCCCTTCCGCCCATCCTCCCCGGCGCATCGCACGCAACCACCGGAGGAGGATCGCATGGCGACATCGGTGAAGGAGATGCTGGCGGCCGCCAACGGCGCCGTGCCCCGCATCAGCCGCGAGGAAGCCACGGCCCTCATGGCGGATGGGAAGGCACTGGTGGTGGATGTGCGGGACACGCCGGAGGTGCAGGCCAACGGTAGGGTTCCGGGCGCGGTGCACGTGACGCGCGGCATGCTGGAATTCCGCGCCGATCCGGAATCGCCCTATCACGACCCGGCCTTCAGCCGCGACCGCACGGTGATCCTGTACTGCGCCTCCGGTGGACGCTCGGCCCTGGCCGGCAAGACGTTGCAGGACCTCGGCTACCGCGACGTGCGCAACCTCGGCGGCTTCAAGGACTGGGCCGAGGGCGGCGGGCCCGTCGAGAAAGCCTAGTCCACGCCGCCGGACCCGCCGCGGTCAGGCATCCACCAGGTGCCGGGCCAGGAAGCCCATGGCGCGGCGCAGGAAGTAGGGATCGGTGACGATCGTCGCGTGGTTCTGGTTGGGCAGCACCATCAGCTCGAAGTCGCGGTCCGCCGCGATCAGCGCGGCGGCCATCTGAAGGGTCAGGGCGGGGTGGACGTTGTCGTCCATCTCCCCCGTCGCGAGGAGAAGCTGTCCCTGCAGGCGTGACGCCAGGGGCGGGTTCGCCGCGGCGTCGAAGCTTGTGCCGCCGTCCGGGAGTGGCGTGACCGGGCCCTGGTACTTCTCGCACCAGGAGAAGCTGTAGCCGCGCTGGTCGTGGTTGCCGGCGCTGGCGACACCGGCGCGGAACACCTCGGGATAGGTCAGCATCGCGCGGACCGTGGCATAGCCGCCGCCGGAATGACCCGTGATGCCGACGCGGCCCGGATCGAGGAAGGGATGCCGCTCCGCGAGCTGGCGCAGCCCGGCCACGTGGTCCGCCAGCGTGCCGGGATCGTCCAGCCGGCCGAAGGAGAGGTCGTGGAACGCCTTCTCCCGCAGCGGCGTGCCGCGGCCGTCCAGCTCGATCACGATGCAGCCGATCTCGGCGAGGGCCTGGGGCAGGGAGACGCGTCCCAACTCCGCCTCACCGTCCGAGAGCATCGCCTTCGGCACCTGGGTGCGCTGCGGGCCCGGGTAGATCATGTCCAGGATCGGATAGCGGCGGGACGGGTCGAAGTCCGACGGGAACCACATGGCACCGAACAGCGGCGTGGTCCCATCCGCCGCCATCAGACGAAACGGGAGCGGTGGATGCGGCCAGCGCACCGCCGGTGCGAGCGCCCCGCGCTCGAGGACCGCGATCTCGCGCCCCTCGGCGTCGCGCAGCGCGCTCACCGGAAGGCTTCCGATGGTGGAGCGGGTGTGAACGAAGAAGCGGCCGGACGGGGCGACGCCGCGGCCGGGCTCACGGCGCCGCACCGTGTGGTCGCGCGTCACGCGCAGGGCAGGATAAGCCACCGCGTGGTCCTCCGGCTCCGGCGTCAGGAGCGTGAAGCCCGAACCGTCCAGGTTCACGCGGCAGAGCTGGCGCAGATGGGGATCGGCCGAGGGGTCCAGGCCACCGACGGTCACGAAGATCCTCCGCGCGGCCTCGTCCAGATGGACGATGTCGCGCACGACGAAGGGGCCCCGCGTGATCGGGTTCAGCAGCGCGCCGGTCGCCAGGTCGTGCCGGTACAGGTGGGCGTAGCCGCTGCGTTGAGAGAACCAGATCACCTCCCCGCTGCGATCCAGCACCCGGATATTGGCAAGACCCGTCACCGCAAGATTGGTGTCGAGCCAGGTCTCCGCCGTCTCGTGCAGCACCTCCCGCACCGCCCCGCTGCGGGCATCCGCCTCCAGCAGCGCGAGGCGCCGGCTGCCGCGCTCCCGGTCGAGGAGGAAGACGCGGGCGGAATCGGCGCTCCACCACGCCTCCTCCGCCTCCAGCGGGCTCATCATGGGAACGATCTGCGGCGCCGTGTCTAGCGGCGTGTCGGCGCCGGTCTCCACGCCGAGAATCAGATGGTGCGCCAGCGGCACCTCGGCGTCCCCGCTCAGCGCGAAGCGGAAGCGGTGGAGGATGGGGGCGCAGGAACCGTCCTCCGGCACGTGCTGGACCAGCGGCAGCGCCCGCACCCGGCGCTCGTCCAGCCGGTGCGTCAGCAGCCGCGTGGAGCAGGGCGACCACAGCACGGCCGGCGGAAGCGTCAGCCCCTGCCGCCGCAGGGTCACGGTGACGAGGTTGGCATCCGGCGACTTGCCATAGGCGAAGCCCTCCTCCCCATCGGTGGTGAGGGCGCGCTCCTCCCCCGTGGCGCGGACCCGCAGCCAGAGGTCGTGGCCGCGCCGGAAGACGACGAGCCGGCCGTCCGGAGATGCGACCTCATGCGGCGCGACGGGCGGGAGAGGGCTCTCGCGCAGCCCCTGCGCGTCATCCCAGCGCCAGTCGCGACCCAGGGCATGGAAGCGCAGGCCCGCCCGTTCCGGCACGATCTCCGAGAGCGGCAGACGGTCCGCGGCGACATCGGTCCCCATCGCGTCGGAGAGCGCCGCCGCCAGGCGCGCATGGTCGAAGGCCGGGCGGGTCGCCCCACCGGCCGCCGCGTCCACCAGCAGGAAGCGGGCGGCACCGCCCGGCTCCTCCCGCCGATAGAGGAAGGCGTCCTGCCCCGGCAACCAGTGCGGCCGGAGCATCGCATTCGTCACCAGCGGCCGCAGCCGTGGGGGCAGGAAGGCGCTCGCGCGCGCCCAGCGCGCATCGTCCAGGCGTTCGGCCACTCAGCGCTTCTCGATATTCCAGAACACCAGCACGGGCCCGGGGACGAGGCCGGTGACGTTGCTCCGCCGCGCGATGAGCTGGCGGTACTGGCCGAGCGGGATGGAGGGCAGCGCGCGCCACAGCGCCTCGTTCAGGGCGGCCAGCCGCTCGGGCGTCGGGCTCTCCGCCGCCGCGACACGCAGCGCCTCCACCTCCTCCGAGCACGGCCAGCCCGGGCTGTTGTTGCCGTCGCAGCGCGTGTCGATGAAGGCGTTGGTGGCGGGCTGGAGGACGGTCGCGACCTCCGTGCCGGTGTGGAAGATGTGCCAGCCGCCCCGGTCCGGCGGGTCCTTGCGGGCACGCCGAACCACCAGCGTGCCCCAGTCGCTGTTCTCCATCTCCACGTTCACGCCGATGGAGCGCAGCCGCGCCGCCGTCACCTGGGACAGCGCGTCGATCAGCGGGATCTCCTGCGTCGTCAGGATGCGGATCGGCTCACCGCGATAGCCGGCCTCGGCCAGCAGGGCGCGGGCGCGCTCCGGCGCGGGATTGCGATAGGGCTCGGACCCCGCCTCGGTCGCCGTCGGCGTGTCGCAGCCCATGAAGGAGAAGCAGCGCCGCCACAGGGACTCATCCGTCGTGAAGGCGGCGGAGAGGTATTCCGGCTGGTCCACCAGCAGCGCCAGCGCCTGCCGCGCGCGAGGATCGTTGAAGGGCGGGACGAGCGCGTTCGGCCGCAGGAAGGCCCAGGAGCCGAGCGGGGAGGGGACCTCCACCACCACGTCGCGGCGGCGGCGCAACGGCGCGACGCCGTCATGCGGCAGCTGGTCCAGCAGGTCCACCTCGCCCTGCATGATCGCGTTCATCCGCGTCGCCAGGTCCGGGATGACGTGCCACTCCACCCGGTCCAGGCGCACCACCTTGCCGCCGGACAGGCCGCTCGGCGGCTCCGCGCGCGGCACGTAGTCGGGGTTGCGGTCATAGGCGATTCGCGCCGCCGGGATGAAGCCGGCACGGTTGAAGCGGAAGGGGCCGGAACCGATGGTGGTGGTGACAGGCGCGTTGCCGGCTGCCTCCATGTCCCGCTCCCGCATCACCACCGCCGCCGGCGAGGCGAGCGCCCGCTCCACATGCGCGAAGGGACGGGTCAGGACGATCCGGAACCGCCGCTCATCCACCGCCTCCAGCGCCGCGGTCCGCTGCGCGAGAAGCTGGAGCAGTGGCTCCGTCCGCGCCGTCCGCCGGATGGAGGCGACCGCATCGCGCGCCGTGACCGGTGATCCGTCATGGAAGCGCAGCCCGTCGCGCAGCGTGAACTCATAGGTCAGGCGGTCATCGGAGATCCGCGTCTCCCCCACCATCTGCGGACGCGGGTTCAGCTCCGAATCCCACGCGAAGAGCAGGTCGTAGATCATCTGCCCGTGGATGCGGGTGATGGTCGCCGTGGTGATCTGCGGGTCCAGCACGCGAAGATCCGCCTGCGGCACGACACGCAGCACCGTCTCCGCCCGCGCCGGAGACAGCGCGAGGACGGCGAGGGCACCGAGCTGACAGAATCGGCGAAGGAAGCGGGCCATGCTCAGGCTCCTCCGGATGGATGCCTGACGGTCGTGCGAGTGGTCCGGGGTTGTCAATGTGCTGCGGTGTCGTGCGGGTGACTCCGGGGGAGAGAAGGAATTCTCTCCCCCAAACCCCCTCTCATCTCCTTCTATCAGGCTGCCGCGGAACCCGGAGGTGAGAGGGCTGATCACCGAATGCGGTGGCAGCCTGATCGAGAGAGACGAGGGTCGAACGCACTGCGTTCGACGGGGTCTTTACTCCGCATCCACCCGCCAGTGATCCGTCATCCACGGCTCCAGCCGCGCCGGATCAAGGTCCAGGCCGATCCCCGGTGCGTCGGGCACCGCGATCGTGCCGTCCGCGCGCGGCTCCATGGCGCCACCCAGCGGCAGCAGCGGGTTGGGCGTCGCGTCGATCTCGAGGAAGGGATAGGGCAGCGGCCCGCCGCCCCGGCGCGCCGTCAGCAGCGCGCCCATCTGCAGCGCCGCATGGGCGTTCACGCAGGTGCCGAAGACATGCGGCATGACCGGCATGTCATAGGCATCGGCCAGCGCCGCGACGCGCCGCATCCCCGTGAAGCCGCCACACACCGTCAGATCGGGTTGCAGCACGGAGAAGGTGCGCGCCTCCAGGAAGTCGCGGAAGGCGGCCAGGCTGCCCAGCGCCTCCCCGCCCGCGATGGCGCAGGGCGCCGCCGCCGCAACGGCCCGGTAGCCCCCGATGTCCTCCGGCTGAAGTGGCTCCTCAATCCAGAGGAGATCGGCCTCCTCCATGTGCCGGGCGCTCGCGAGGGCGGGGCCGACCGTGTAGCCCTGGTTGATGTCCACCATCAGCGCCACATCCGGCCCGACCTGCTGCCGCATCGCGCGCATCACCTGACCGTCCGCGCGCGGGGCGAAGCCGACGCGCGGCTTGATCGCCCGGAAGCCGCTGCGCAGCAGCGCATCCACCTCGCCGGGATAGGCGCCATAGGGTTCCGCGCCCTCCCGGATGAAGGGGCCGCTGGCATAGGCGAGCATCCGGTCCCGCAGGGCGCCGCCGAGCATGCGCGCCACGCTGATCCCCCGCGCCCGCGCCGCGAGGTCGTGCAGCGCCATGTCCACCGCCGAGACCGCCATCATCCCCGCGCCGCGCCGGTCATAGGCGAGCGTTCCGAGCATGGCTTGGAACAGCCGTCCCATCTCCTGGGCCGGCTGGCCGAGCAGGAGCGGCGCGAGCCGCGCCTTCACGAAGCCCGCGGCGGCGAAAGGCGAGTTGAACACCTCGCCCCAGCCAACCGTCCCGTCCTCCCCGACGAGCTGGAGCAACAGGAAATCGCGCCGGCGGATGAAGGTGGAGGCGTTGCCGAGCGCCGGGCTCGGCGAGAACCCGACATGGTAGCCGCGGACCGACGTGACCTTCACGGACGCTTCCCTTCCCGAACGGGCGCGGACCGTGCGGAACCGGGTTGGGGCTGTCAAATGGCCGGGGCGGTGCTCAGGTCCCCGTCACATAGCCCCTGGCCCGGTCCCGCGCGATCTCGGCCGGATCGCGCGCCGCCGGATCGCCGAAGCCGCCGCCGCCCGAGGTCTCCAGCCGGATGCGGTCGCCGCGCCGCAGCGGCACGTTGTCGGATTTCGGCGGCACCGGCACCGCCTGCCCGTCCCGCAGCAGCGTCAACCGCCCGAGCGAGGCCGCACCACCGCCCGCCAGCCCGTAGGGCGCGTGGACGAAGCGGTCCATGCTGGCGGTGAAGAGGCAGGCCGGGCTGTCCACCCGCCATTCCCGCACCAGCCCGAGCCCGCCGCGCTGCCGCCCGGCGCCGCCGGTGTCCGGCAGCAGCCCGTATTCCGTGATCGTCAGCGGCGTCTGCGCCTCGATCATCTCCACGGGGATGTTGCTGTTGTTGTGCATGCCCGAGGAGAAGGCGGAGACGCCGTCCTTCGACGGATGGGCGCCGGTCCCGCCGATCTCGATCTCCACCAGCACCTGGCGGGACGCATCCTCCGCCACGGTCTGGAAGGTGCAGACATAGGAGTTGCCGTAATAGGCGGCGGGGATGTGGCCCGGCAGCGCCTGGTGCAGCGCGCCGAACATCGCGTTCAGCAGGCGGTGCGTGATGGCGATCCGGTGCACCACGGGGGCGGGGTGGCGGGCGTTCACCACCAGCCCCTCCGGCGCGATCGTGGTGACGGGGCGGTAGCAGCCGGCGTTCACCGCGAAGGGCGCGTCCTCCACCGCGCCGGCGGCGCAGATCATCGCGAACATCACCGCGGCGTTGCTGCTGGCCAGGGTCGCGTTGCACGGCCCCCGCACCTGCGGGGAGCAGCCCGAGAGGTCCACCGAGATGGAGTCCCCCGCGATGGTCAGCGCGACATGCAGCCGGATCGGCACGCCCAGGTCCACGCCGTCATCGTCCAGCCAGTCCGTGAACTCGTAGGTGCCGTCGGGCATGCGCGCGATGGCGGCGCGCATGGCGGCCTCGCTCATGTCCAGGATGCGCCGCCCGGCCTCCAGCATCCCCTCCGCGCCATACCGTGCCGCGAGGCGGCGCAGCGCGGCGGCGCCGACCTCCAGGCTGGCGATCTGGCTGTTCAGGTCGCCCAGCAGCAGGTCGGGCTTGCGGACGTTCTGGCCGATCATCGCCCAGACCGCCTCATTGCGGACGCCGTTCTCGATCAGCTTCAGGGGCGGAATGCGCAGCCCCTCCTGGAAGATCTCGATCGCCTTGGACGCGTAACTGCCGGCCGCGAGCCCGCCTACGTCGATGTGGTGGCAGAGCGTTCCGACGAAGGCGATCCGCCGCCCTTCATGGAACACCGGCTTGAAGGCGGTGATGTCGGGCAGGTGCTGCCCGCCACAATAGGGATCGTTGGTGATGACCACGTCATCCGGGCCCCAGGTCTCGGGGTCGATCCAGCGGTCCAGCAATTCCCGCAGCAGGTGGGACATGGAGTTCAGGTGGCTGGGGATGCGCGCGGACTGGGCGACGTTGTTCCCCTCTGCGTCGAAGACGGCGGTGGAGTAGTCCAGCAACTCCCGCACGATGGTGCTGCGGCTGGTGCGCCAGACCGTCGCGTCCATCTCCGCCGCCGCGGCGACGAGGGCGTTGCGGATGACCTCGATCTCGATGGGGCCCAACGTCTTGGCATCGCTCGTCATGGCGTGGCTCTCGCAATCAGCGCGCCGGCGGGGCCGAGGGTCGCGGTCCAGCCGCGGCCGATGAAGTGGGTGGCGAAGGCTTCCTCCACGATGGCGGGGCCGGTGATCGTCTCGGCTGTTGTGAGCGCCTCCCGGTCCCAGACTGGCAGGTCGCGCCAGGCGCCGCCCTCGAAGACCGGACGGGTGCCTTTGCGTGCGGGACGGGCGGCGGGCGCGTGATCGGCGGCAACGGGCTTCGGTAGGCGGCCCGTGGCGGTGGCGCGCAGGGTCACGATCTCGACCGCTTCCCGCGGGTCGGCGTAGGAGAAGCGCTGCCGGTGCATGTCGTGGAAGCGCTGGAGCAGCGCGGTCAGCGACGCGGCATCGGGCGCCACCACGTCCCCCCACGGGATCAGCAGCTCGAAGGCCTGGCCGTGGTAGCGCATGTCGGCTGCCAGCTCGACGTGGCGGTCGTCCGGGGCCACGCCGTCCGCGGCCAGCCGCGCCTCCGCCGTCTCCCGCAACTCGCCGATCAGCGCGGTCAGCGCCGGCAGGCTCTCCGGCAGGGCCGGCAGCACGCGGGACCGGGCCAGATCCTGCACGAGGTCACCGTACAGGATGCCCCAGGCCGAGAGCGTGCCGGGCTCGGCGGGGAAGATCACCTCCGTGATGCCCATCTCCGCCGCCACGTCGGTCGCGTGCAGCCCGCCCGCGCCGCCGAAGGAGAGCAGCGCGAAGTCCCGCGCATCCAGCCCCTTCTCGAACAGCGACAGCCGCACCGCAGCGCCGAGATTCGCGTTGGCCACCGTCAGGATGCCCTGCGCCGCCGCCTCCACCGCCAGGCCGAGCGGGACGCCGACCTTCCCGGCCAGGGCCGCGCGCGTGGCCGCCATGTCCAGGCGCATGGCGCCGCCGAGGAAGTAATCCGGGTCCAGCCGCCCCAGGGCGAGGTTGGCGTCCGTCACCGTCGGCTCCGTCCCGCCGCGGCCATAGGCCACGGGACCGGGCCGGGCGCCCGCGCTCGCCGGCCCCACCGTCAGCCGCCCGCCCCGATCCACCCGCGCGAGCGACCCGCCGCCCGCGCCGATGGTGCGCATCTCCACCATGGGCAGGCGCACGGGCAGCCGGTCCACCTCCCCCTGCGTCACCACCGAGACGCGCCCGCCCTGCACCACCGACACGTCATAGGAGGTGCCGCCCATATCCACCGCGACGAGGTTCGGCCGCCCCAGCAGCCCCGCGATCCGCCCCGCCGCCAGCGCCCCGCCCGAGGGGCCGGAGAGAAGCAGCCGCGCCGGCTGTTCCGCCGCGACCGGCAGGCTGCATACCCCGCCATTGGACTGCACGAGGAAGACGAGCGGATCGAAGCCGCCCTCCCCAAGCCGCGTTGCCAGCCGCTCGAGATAGGCGCGCACCACGGGGACCAGCAGCGCGTTCAGCACGGTGGTGCTGGTGCGCTCATACTCCCGGATCTCCGGGCTCACCTCGCTCGACAGGGAGACGGGCAGGCCGGGACGCGCGGCCGCCAGCAGCGCTTTCAGCCGCCTCTCATGCGCCGGGTTGGCGTAGGCGTGCAGAAGGCAGATCGCGACCGTCTCCGCCCCCATCGCATCCAGCCGCGCGAGCAGGGTGGGAACCGCCGCCTCATCCAGCGGCGTCTCGACCGAACCATCCGCACGAAGCCGCTCCGGCACGCCCAGCCGCCGATCGCGCTCGATGAGGCAGGGGAAGGGGTCGGGCGCCACGGCGTAGAGCTCCCGCCGGACGTGGCGGTTGATCTCCAGCACGTCCTCGAAGCCCGCCGTCGTGATCAGCGCGCCGCGGGCCAGCTTGCGCTCCAGCACCGCATTGGTCGCGATGGTCGTGCCGTGCAGCAGCAGCCCGACCTCGGACAGGGCGAAGCCGAAGCGCTCCGCCGCCTCCGTCACGCCGCGCAGCAGCCCCTCGGAGGGATCGGCGGGGGTGGTAGGCGTCTTCCAGGCCCGGACGGCGCCGCTGCGCTCGTCCAGCACCTGCAGGTCGGTGAAGGTGCCGCCGATGTCCACGGCGATCCGCACCGGCCTCCGGGCCGGGGGCGTCGCGCTCATTGCATCACGCGCGGCAGCCAGGTCGCGATATCCGGCCAGATCGTCATGATCACCACCGCCAGGAGATAGGCGCCGAGAAAGGGCGTGACGCCCACGAAGACGTCCGTGATCGGCCCCGGCTTCGGCCGCATGCCCTGCAGCACGTACATCACCGTCCCGTCGGGCGGGCTGATCTGCGCGATCTCCACCAGCATCGTCACCATCACGCCGAACCAGATGGGGTCGTAGCCCAGGGCGGTGACGATCGGGAAGACCACCGGCACCGTGGTGATGATCATGGAGAACCCCTCCATGAAGGTGCCGAGCGCGAGGTAGAGCGCGAGGATCAGCGCCATGATCGCCCAGGGCGGCAGGGGCAGGCTGCCGATGAAGCCGGCCAGCGCCTGCGGCACGTTGATCGCGGTCAGGATGTAGTTCAGCAGGTAGGCGCCGAAGATGATCAGGCCGAGCAGCGCCGTGTTGCGCGCCGTGGCCTCCGCGCTCGCGTTCAGCAGGCGGAAGGACAGCTTGCCCTCGATCGCGGCGAAGATTGCGGCCCCGACCACGCCGAGCGCGGCCGCCTCCGTCGGCGTCGCGAAGCCGGCATAGATAGAGCCGAGGACGAGGACCATCAGCAGCACCGTGGGCACGAGGTCCACCAGCGCCCGCAGCTTCATGGAGAGCGGCAGGGGCGGCGGCTTGGGCAGCGGGTGCCGCAGCCCGTGCCCCACGATGACCAGCAGGAACAGCCCCGTGACCAGCACGCTCGGGATCAGCGCCGCGATGTAGAGCGCGCCCACCGAGGTCTCGGTGATCAGCCCGTAGATGATGAAGGTGATCCCCGGCGGGATGAGGTTCCCCAGCGCCCCGCCAGCCGCGAGCGAGCCGAGCACCATCCGCTGGCTGTAGCGGGAGTCCTGGAAGTAGGGCAGCGCCACCGACCCCATTGTCGCGGCGGTGGCGACCGAGGATCCGGAGATGGCGGAGAAGACGGCGCAGGAGACGATGTTCGTGTGCAGCAGCCCGCCCGGCAACCGGTTCAGCCACACGTTCAGCGCGCGGTAGAGCCGGTCCGACAGCCCGGCCCGCAGCAGGATCTCCCCCATCAGCAGGAACAGCGGCACGGCGACGAGCACGAAGGAGGAGGAGGGCCCCCACAGCGTCTGCCCCGCGAAGGCCCACCAGGGCCGGTCCGAGAAGACGAGCCCGATCAGCATCCCCAGGATGCCGAGCACCGCCGCGACATAGACCCCCGCGCCGAAGAAGACGCAGAAGACCGCCGTCAGCATCAGGATCTCGGTGACCGGCACCGCCTGCCCGCCGCTGGCCGCCACAATGATGGCGCCGACCAGCAGGACGAGGAGAAAGACAACGGCGATCATGCAGGGCCACCCCGGGCCATCTCCACGGCCTCCAGCGCCTCCGCCGTCTCGTCCTCCAGCGTGCGGGAGCCGAGCAGGCGGTCCAGTTCCTCCGGCCGGCCGAGGACCAGGGCGAGCGTGCTTTCCAGAGCCAGGACGAGGATCATCACGACGAAGGCGAGGATGCCGGCGGTCCAGAGCCCCTGCGGAATCACCAGCGGTACGCGCAGCGCGGAGTTGTCATGCGCGTCGAACAGGGCGCTCTCGTCCACCAGCTCCCAGGCCGCCCAGGCGCAGAAGACAGCAAAGCCGCCCAGCAGCAGGAGGGAGAGAAGGTGCAGCCCCGCCCGAATCCGCAGCGGCAGGCGGTTCACCCAGACATCCACCCGGATATGGGCCCGGCGCGCGAGGGTATGGGCCAGCCCCCAGGCGATGCCGACCGCCAACATGTAGCCCGTCACCTCCACCGTGGCGGTGGAGGAGACGCCGAGGGCGCTGCGCCCGACGATGTCGAAGGTGATGAACAGGGCGCAGGCCACGTAGTTCCAGCCCGCCAGATAACCCATGACGGCCGCGACCCAGGCGACGCCGACGCGCAGCCCCCGCGCCGCGCGCAGCGCGGGGCTCTGCAATATCGCGCTCACCCGCCGAAGCGCACGCCGGCGATCGGCGCGATCACCTGGTTGTAGGTCTCCCCGCAGCGCGCGCCGCAGCGGCGCACGAAGCCGGGCAGGACGGTCCGCTCGAAGATCTCGCGCAGCGCCGCTTGGTCGGCGGCGGTGGGCGTCACCTCGGTCACGGGACGGGTGGCCAGGGTGTGAATGCGGCAGGCCGCGGCGTTGCCGACCGCGCAGTCCAGCCCATCCCGCGTGGCGGCGGCGCCGAGCTCCCACTGGGCGTCGCTCACCTCCTTCAGCGTCTGCTCGACCACCGCGCGCACCGCGGGGTCCAGCCGGTTCCACCAGTTGAGGTTCACCATGTAGCCGGCCAGCGCCCAGGACACGGCGAGGTTGGAGACGTGGGTCGTCACCTCCGGCCAGCGCGCGGCAACGCCGCTGCCCGTGCCGGTGATGGCGCAGTCCACCACGCCGCGCTCCAGCGCCGAGTAGACCTCCGGGAAGCCGATGGAGACGGGCTGCGCGCCGAGCGCGGTAAAGAAGTCCACCAGCGAGTTGCCGAAGGTGCGGACCTTGCGGCCGCGCAGGTCGGACAGGCTCGCGAAGGGCTGGCGGCACCACACCACCTGCGCCGGGAAGGGATAGATCACCATCATCCGCACCCCGAAGCGCTCGAGGTCGCGGTTGACCGCCGGCAGCATCGCCTCCGCGATGCGCTTCGCCGTCCCGATATCCGGCGCCAGCCCCGCCAGGTCCACCATGTCGAGCACCGGCACGTCGCCGGACAGGGTGGTCAGCGTGCTGGCCGCGATGTCCGCCTGTCCCGAACGGTTGAGGCGGATCAGCTCCGTGCCGGAGAGGTTGCGCTCCGCATGGGTGGAGAGCTGCACCTCGATCCGCCCGCCCGATCTCTCCCGCAGGCGGTCGCGCAGGATCGGCTGATCCACCCGCGTGTATTGCGGCTGCGTGGGCAAGGGCTGGGTGATCGCCACGATCGGGATGCGCGGACCGGCCGGCAAGGTCGGCTGCGCCAGGGCGGACCCGCCCAGGCCCAGCGCGGCGACGGCGGCGAGGAGGATTCGTCTCATACTCATGCGCTCCCGGTCTCCAGGTCGATGACGATGTTCGCGTGCCCGTCCAGCGACGCGGTGGCGCCGGGCGGGATCAGGACGGTGCAGTCGTATTCCTCGACGATGGCGGGGCCAGCCTTCGGGGTGGCGAGGTCGGCGCGGGACAGGACCGGCGTCTCCAGCCAGCCATGCGTCCGGCCGAAATAGGCGGAGCGCGGCGGCTGGGGCGGCGGCGGGGCGGGGGGCTGGATGCGATCGGGCATGCGGGGCCGGTCGGGGATGCCTCGGCCCACGGCGCGCAGCGTCACGATCTCCACCGGCTCGTCCGCGCCGGCGCGGTGGCCGTAGGTGCGCTCGTGCTCGGCGTGGAAGCCTTCGGCCAGGTGCGCGGGGCTGGCGCCGGGATCGAAGGGCACCTCCAGCTCGAAGGACTGCCCGCGATAACGCAGCGCGGCGGCGCACTGCACCGCGATCCGATCGGGCGGGAAGCCCTGCGCCGCCAGCCGCGACGCGGCCTCCTCCGCCAGCGCGGCCACCTCGGCCTCCAGCGCCGCCGGGTCCAGCTCGCTTGTCAGGCAGCGCCAGGAGCGGGAGAGGTGCACCTCCACATCGGAGGCGAGCAGCCCCACGGCCGAGAAGACCCCGGCCGAGGGCGGCACCACCACCCGCGCCATGCCGAGCTCCCGCGCCATGCCCGCCGCAAACAGCGGCCCGTTGCCGCCGAAGGCGACGAGGGCGAAGCGCCGGGGATCGCGCCCCCGCTCCGACGACACCGCCTTGATCGCCCGGATCATATTGGAGGCGGCGATGAGATGCGCGCCATGGGCCGCCTCCTCCACCGACCGTCCCAGCGGGCCCGCCACCTTCTCCGCCACCGCGGCGCGGGAGGCGGCGGCGTCGATCGCCAGCGCCCCGCCCACAAGGTGGTGCGGGTTGAGATAGCCGAGCACGACGTTCGCGTCCGTTACCGTCGGCTGGGTGTTGCCGCGGCCGTAGCAGACGGGGCCGGGATCGGCCCCCGCGCTCTCCGGCCCCACCTGTGGCGCGCCCGCGGCGTCGAGCCAGATGAGGGAACCGCCGCCCGCGCCGACCTCCGCCAGGTCGATCGCCGGCACCTTCAACTGGTATCCGGCGCCCGAGAGCAGGCGCGACCCGACCATGATGCCGGCGCCGACGCTGTACTCCCCGGCGCGGGAGACCTCGTACTCCTCCACCACGCCGGCCTTGGCGGTGGTGCCACCCATGTCGAAGGAGATGACGCGCGGCAGCCCGGCCCGCTTCGCAAGGGCCTGGGCGCCGATCACGCCGGCGGCGGGGCCGCTCTCCACCACATGCACGGGCAGGCGCTCGGCCTCCGAGGCCGGCATCAGCCCGCCCGCGCTCTGCATCAGCAGCAGCGGCGCCCGGATGCCGCCCGACGCCAGCTCCCGCTCCAGCCCGCCGAGATAACGGCCGAGCACCGGCCCGACATAGGCGTTGATCACCGTCGTGGAGGTGCGCTCGTACTCCTTCATCTCCGGCAGCACGTCCACGGAGAGGGAGAGGCGCATCCCCGGCGCGCGGGCCGCCACGATCTCCCCGATTCGGCGTTCATGCGCGGGATTGGCGTAGCTGTGCAGGAGGCAGACGGCGATCGCCTCCACCCCCTCCGCCACCAGGGCGTCCACCGCGGCCTCGACTTCCGCCTCGTCCAACGGGATCTCCACCTCGCCCCGCCAGTTCACACGCTCCGTCACGCCCAGGCGGAGGTGGCGCGGCACGAGGGGCGGCGGCTTCTGCCAGCGCAGGTCATAGAGGCGCGGCATCCGCAGCGTGCGGATCTCCAGCACGTCCCGGAAGCCCTGCGTGGTGATGAGCCCGGTGCGGGCGCCCTTGTGCTCCAGGATGGTGTTGGAGGCGACGGTGGTGGCGTGCAGCACCTCCTCCACCTCGCCCGCCACGAAGCCGGCTTCGGCGGAGAGCTGGCCCAGCCCCTCCACGATGGCGCGGCCATAGTCGCCGACGCTGGAGGACACCTTCTTCGTGCGCAGTTCCCCCGCGGGGCCGAGGGCAACCAGATCGGTGAAGGTGCCGCCGATGTCGGCGCCGACGCGCCACATCCCCGCCGCGCTCACGCCGCGCGGTCCCGGATGATCGTCGGCATGGCACCGCGCCCGGCCCGGCGGGCGGCGCGAAGGGCCTCGGTCGCGGCCGCATCCACCACCCAGCCGGCGCCGATCACCACGCCGTAGTCCCGCGCCGCCGCCTCCGTCGAGACAAGGGCGTTGCGCGCATCCGCCAGCACCGCCTGGGGATCGCGCTCCAGCGGATCACCCCAGCCGCCGCCACCCGGCACGTCCAGGCTGAACAGGTCGCCGCGCCGCAGGGTGATGCAGAACTTGGAGGGCAGCGCCTCCCTGACGCCGTCCCGCGTCAGGCTGTTCATGGACGGCGCGCCGGGCTGCCCGCCATAGAGGCCGAAGGGCAGGAAGGCGCGGCGGTCCGCGCGGACCTGCAGCACGCCCTCCGTCTCCAGGAAGCGGTAGGTGCGGCGGAAGGGGGCACCGCCGCGGAACTGCCCCGCGCCCATCGTGTCCGGCAGGAACTCGTATTCCGTGATCTGGATTGGCTGCTCCGTCTCCGTCACCTCGATGGAGGGAGAGGCCATGTTGGCGAACATATGGCTGTTGCCGTCCAGCCCATCGGCAAAGGGCCGCCCGCCCCAGGCGGAGCAGGTGAAATCCACGTAGATGAAGGGCTTCCGCTGCTCGGTCCAGCCGCCGATGGAGACACCGATATTTCCGCCATCGCCAGCGGCCCCGACGCGATCCGGCAGCATCAGCGCCAGCGCGCCGAACAGCGTATCCACCATCCGGAAGCCCGTCAGTCCCCGCGCCGCGCAGGCGGCGGGCAGCACGCCATGCGCCACCGTCCCGGCCGGCGCGATCACCTCGATGGCGCGGAAATACCCCTCGTTGTTCGGGATGTTGGCCGGCAGGATGCTGCGGATGGCGCAATAGGCGGCGGAGCGCGTGAAGGAGAAGGTGTTGTTGATCGCCCCCTTCACCTGCGGGCTGGTGCCGGTCCAGTCCACCACCATCCGGTCGCCACGCTTCTCCACCCGAACGCGCAGCGGGATGGGCTTGCCCACCTCCACCCCGTCATCGTCGATATGGTCCTCGAAGGACCACTCCCCGTCCGGCAGGTCCCGCAGCGCCGCGCGGGTCAGGCGTTCCGCATGGTCCAGCAGCTCGTTCATGTAGAAGCGCGTGGCGTCGATCCCGTAGCGGGTCACGATGTCCTGGAAGGCCCGCTCCGCGATGCGACAGGCCGCGAGCTGGGCGCGCAGGTCGCCGAACACCATGACCGGCACGCGCACGTTCCGCTCGATCATCATGTGCAGCGTCTCGTTCGGGACGCCGCGCGCGTAAAGGCGGAGCGGCGGGATGCGCAGCCCCTCCTGGTAGATTTCCGTGCTGTCGGAGGCGTTGGAACCCGGCACCCGCCCGCCGACATCCGTGTGGTGGCAGATGGTGGCCGCGATCGCCACGCGCTCCCCGTCCACGAAGATCGGCTGGAAGAGGAAGATGTCGGGCAGGTGCATCCCGCCCTCGAAGGGATCGTTGAGGACGAAGACGTCGCCCTCCTGCATGTCGTCGCCGTAGCGGCGCATGACGGCGGCCAGCGCCTCGGGGATGGAGCCGAGATGGCTCGGCAAGGTCAGGCCCTGCGCCACCAGCCGCCCCTGCGGATCGCAGAAGGCGGTGCTGTAGTCCATGTTGTCCTTGAGCACCGCGGAATAGGTCGTGCGGTGGATGGTCAGCGCCATCTCGTCCGCGATCGCGAAGACGGCGTTCCGGAACAGCTCGAACTCGACAGGGTCGTGAAGGCGTCCCGACACGGTCATATCCCACCCGGTCCGATACGAGCTTGCCACGGATGGGCGCCTTGTCCATCGCTCGGCGCGGCCGAAATGCGGCGCCGCCGGCCCCTGCTGCCCGAATGGCAGGCAGCCACGGGCCGGGCCTGCGCAGCAAACGGTCGTTGTGGCGATCCCGGAAGGGCGATGCCCCGGAACCGCGCCCCGCTATGGGGCAGAAGCGTCCCGCGCCGCGGCGAACCGCTCCCAACCCGCCGCCCGCAACTCGCAGGCCGGGCACGCGCCGCAGCCATGGCCCCAGGCGTGCATCGGCCCGCGCTCGCCGAGGTAGCAGGTGTGCGTCTCCTCCACGATCAGCCGCACCAAGTCCTCGCCGCCCAGGCTTTCGGCCATCCGCCAGGTCTCGGCCTTGTCGATCCACATCAGCGGCGTGTGCAGCACGAAGCGCCGGTCCATGCCGAGGTTCAGCGCCACCTGCAGCGCCTTGATCGTGTCGTCGCGGCAGTCGGGATAGCCGG